>JAAFIY010000045.1 GCA_013297985.1 Comamonadaceae bacterium
CAGCGCTCTACTGCCAGGAGCCCCCATGTTGCTATCAAAAATAGAGCGTACTGCGCCCGTCAATAGGCCGCATCAGCCCGAAATGCTTACCAAGCCCCTCAGGCTGCGCCTCAGCGGCCGTTGGCTCGGCGTGTTGGCTGCTGCGGTGCTGGCCGCGTGCGGCACCCCGGGCGGCCCACAGTTCAGCTACACACCGCCGCTCGCCCAGCCTGAAGGCGCATCCGGCTTTACCGAAAAACCCGGCTGGGCCACCCAACGTTTTGCGGTGGCCGCAGCCAATCCGCTGGCTACCGACGCGGGCTACCAGGTGCTCAAAGCCGGTGGCACGGCGGTGGATGCCGCTATTGCGGTGCAGATGGTGTTGACGCTGGTCGAGCCGCAATCCAGCGGCATCGGCGGCGGCGCCTTTTTGCTGCACTTTGACGGCCGCGCGGTGCAAGCCTGGGACGGCCGCGAAACCGCCCCCGCCGCCTCTGACGAGCGCTTGTTTCTGCGCCCCGACGGCACCCCCATGCCCTTTATTGAAGGTGTGGTGGGCGGCCGATCGGTGGGCGTGCCCGGCACGGTGCGCATGCTCGAAGCCGCGCACAAAGCCCATGGCCGCCTGCCGTGGGCGCGTTTGTTTGAGCCGGCCATCACCTTAGCAACTCAAGGCTTTCGCGTCAGCCCGCGCATGAACACCTTGCTGGCCGCTGAACAGCATTTGCGGCGCGACCCAGTAGCGGCTGCCTACTTCTACGACGCCGCAGGCAACCCGTGGCCCGTGGGCCATGTGCTGAAGAACCCCGCCCTGGCCCAGGTGCTGCAACGCATTGCCAATGAAGGCAGCCGCGCCCTGCACGAAGGCGACATTGCCCAAGCCATTGTCGACAAGGTGCGCAACCACCCCACCAACCCCGGCCGCATGACGCTGGACGACTTGCGCGGCTACCAACCCAAGCAGCGTCAAGCCCTTTGCCACAACTGGACAGCAGGCTTAGCGGCGCGCACTGTGGCCAGCCGCAACTACCGCTTGTGCGGCTTTCCGCCGCCCAGTTCGGGCGCGATTGCCATTGGTCAGATCTTGGGCATCTTGGCACTGACCGAGGGCCAGCGCGCCGCCCCCGTGGCTGACCCCAGCCGCACTGGCGCCACCCCCTCTGTGGTGCCCAGTGCTGACTTCTTGCACTTCTACACCGAGGCATCTCGCCTGGCCTTTGCCGACCGCGCCCAATTTGTGGCTGACCCCGACTTTGTGGCTGCACCCGGTGGCGACTGGATGACGCTGCTCAACCCCGCCTACCTGGCTGAGCGTGCCCGCACCATTACCGCCACCAGCATGAAGGTGGCACGCCCCGGCAACCCGGTGGCCCAGCGCAGCGCCTACGCGCCCATGCCTGATCAGCCCGAATACGGCACCAGCCACATTAGCATCGTCGACGCGCAAGGCCGCGCGGTGGCCATGACCACCACCATTGAAGACGGCTGGGGCGCGCGCCAAATGGTGCGTGGCTTTTTGCTCAACAACGAGCTAACCGACTTCAGCTTCGCGCCCCGCGCAGCCGACGGCACCCCAATCGCCAACCGCGTGGAGCCCGGCAAGCGCCCACGCAGCTCGATGTCGCCGACCCTGGTGTTTGAAACCCGGCCCGACGGCAGCGCGGGCCCCTTAGTGATGACCGGCGGCAGCCCAGGCGGCGCGCTCATCATTCACTACACGGCCAAAACGCTGCTGGGCACCCTGCACTGGGGCCTGGACACCCAACGCGCCATTGACCTGCCCAACTTTGCCTCCACCAACGGCCCCACCGTTCTAGAGGAACGCCGCTTTACCCCCGCCACCGTGCAGGCCCTCATCCAACGCGGCCACGAGGTGCGCGAAGTCAACATGACCAGCGGCCTGCAAGCCATTCAACGCACGGCCAACGGCTGGTTTGGTGGCGCTGATCCCCGGCGTGAAGGTGTGGTGATGGGTGACTGACCCGGCGCGCAAACCACATCACCCAATGACCGCAAATCTCACCTCCCCTCGTTCCCCGGTAGTCATCCGGTTGCGCGCCGGGGCTGCCGCAATAGCAGCCGCGCTGTTGCTGGCGCCCCTATCAGCCAACGCGCAGTTTCCGCCCTTGACACCTGCACCAGCCGCTCCCGCTGCGCCAGCAAGCACCGCGAGCGCTGGCGAGGTCAAAGGCACGGCCTGGGCCCACACTGCGCAATCGGGGGCAGCCGCCATTGCCCAGGCCGCCGTGGTGCTGCCCGCCACTCTGCTCGGTCAGCCCGCCGGTTCGCCGCCTTGGGTGGGCCTGTGGCGCGATGTGCCGCGCAACCTGACCGGGCGAGCGCCCGTGGTGGTTTTCTTGCATGGCTCATCGGGCCTTGCCTTGCCGGCGATTGCGGAGTGGCAGCGTTGGTTGGCCAGCTTGGGCGTGGCCAGCGTGGCGCCCGATTCATTCGCGCTGCCCGATCGCATCACCTACAAGTCACCGGTGCCCAAAGAGGTGTACGAGCGCATTCATGCGCTGCGGGCGTCTGAAATCCCCTTGGCCACTGCCGCGCTTGCGCAGGCGCCGTGGGCCGACACCAGCCGCATGCTGCTGGTGGGTTCTAGCGAAGGTGCCACTGCGGTGGCGCGCCACGGCGGGCTGGAGTTTGCGGGCCGCATCTTGTATGCGTGGAGTTGCGAGACCAACTACTTCGTGACCGAGCCGCGCACAGCAGTGGTGCCCGAGCGGCCCATTCTGAATGTGATCAGCTCGGCCGATGTGTTCTTTTCAAGCCAAAACCCCTTCATTGGCAACCCCAACGCGGTCGGCCATTGCGGCCCGGCGTTAAAGGACCACAAGCAAGCCACCATCGTGCTGATTCCGGGTGCGCCGCACACGGTGTTGGGCCTGCCCGCTGCGCGCAACGCCACCGCTAGCTTTGTGCGCGATGTATTGAAGCCTTAGTGCCCGGCGCCCCCGCGCAGGCGCTTGACCCACATCGCCGCCCCCAGCACCACCGCACCTGCGGCAATGCCCACCAGCGCATCGCCCAAAGCCCCCACCACCCAGGCCGCGCCAGGCACGGCGCTGGCGAGCTGGCCGATGTGCTCAATGGCGTGGTGCACTACCGGCACGCCGTGCGTCAAGATGCCGCCGCCCACCAAGAACATGGCGGCGGTGCCCGCCACCGACAGCGTTTTCATCAGCTTGGGCGCAAAGGCCAGCAAGCCACGGCCCAACACCTGTGCCGCGCGGCGGGGTGAACGCAACAGTGCCAGCCCCGCGTCGTCTAGCTTGACGATGCCCGCCACCAGCCCGTACACGCCCACCGTCATCACCAGCGCCACCGCCACCAGCGTGCCCACCTTTTGGGCCAGCGATGCGGTGGCCAGCGTGCCCAGGGCAATCACGATGATCTCGGCCGACAAAACAAAGTCGGTGCGGATGGCGCCTTTGATCTTGGCGGCCTCTGTCTCGGCGTGGCCCACCTCGGCCACATCGGCGGCGGCTTGCGCGGCCACATGCGCCAGCGGCACATCGGCTTGGGTCTTCAATGCCTGACGCACATGCCAGGCATGCACCAGTTTTTCAACGCCCTCAAAACACAGATAAGCCCCGCCCAGCATCAGCAGCGGGCTAATCAGCCACGGCAACCAAACACTGATGGCCAAGGCGGCGGGCACAAGAATAGCTTTGTTCACCAGCGAGCCCTTGGCCACCGCCCACACCACCGGCAGTTCACGGTCAGCCTGCACACCCGCGACTTGCTGCGCGTTCAACGCCAAGTCATCGCCCAGTACGCCTGCGGTTTTTTTGGCGGCAACTTTGGTCATGACTGCCACGTCGTCCATCAGGGCGGCGATGTCGTCAAGCAGCAGCAGTAAGCTGGTGGCCATCTAGCGAATCCTGGTTGACACGATCAAGCCGCCGCCAGCCAGCGCGAGGTGCGCGGACCAGGATTGCCATAGGTTTGCGCCAAGCGCTGTTGGGCCAGGGGTGAAGCTGCAGCAGGGGCGGTGGGCTCAGAAGCATCACCGTCGTTCTGCGCTTGGCCAGCGTCGGCGCGGGTAGACGCCGCCTGCGCCCGCCGCTCCGCGCTGATCTGTGCCAAGGCCCGCTGCTCCATTTGCGCGGCTGCTGCGGCCACTGCGCGGTCTTGGGGGCTGGGGTCAGCGGGGGCTAGGGCGGCAGCTTGAATGCGCTGGGCCTTGTCAGCGGTTTCGCGGGGGCTGTCTTCTTCCGACGTGTCAATGCGCACCTCGCCGCCCACGGCGTAGTTGCGCCCGTCCGGGCCGCGCTGAAAGGTGTAGGTGGGGCCAGAGACTGACAGGCCGGCAGCCGCGCTGATGTGCGCTTGCTCGTGCGCACGCACCTGGGAGTCGCGGGCTTTGAGCTCGCGCACCACTTGCTGCTCTTCGGGCGATAGCGTGGGCGCAGCGGGGTTTGCGGCTTCGTCGGCGGTTTCGCGGGCGTCAGAGGGTTTGCGCGGCTGAACGTCGTTGGGTAGATCGCCTTGCACCTTCGGCTGCGGCTGCCCAGTGGCCGACAGCGCCCGAGCGCCATCAACGGGCGCCACCGCAAAAGCCGCTGGTGCCGCCGCCGAATCTGCGCCTCCACGCCCTTCGCGGCGCACGCCGCCCTGCGCCCAGGCCGCATCCAAGCGCCCGCCCAAAGGTGCGATGCTCAATGCCATGGTTGCACGGGGTCACGCCGACACATGCAATCCATTGTAGAAACGAGCCATGACGCCATCCACCCCAGTCGGCCCTTCCAGCCCCACCAGCCGCGCGGGCACGCGGTATGACGCGCAGGCATCGGTGCGCTGGGCGCGCGCCTGGGGCCGTAGCGCGGCGCTGTCACTGCGTATTGCGGTGCTGGCCTGCTCACCCACCAGCCACCGCGCGGCGCATCGGCTGGAGACTGCCCGCCACTACTACACCAACACCCTGCCCGCGCTCTCGTGGTTTGTGGTGCTGTCGGCGCTGGTGGCGCTGGTGCTGACACGCATCGTGGTGGTGACGGCAGCGGGCTATGGCCTTTCAGGCTATGCGCTGGAGATGATCATTCGGGTGCTGGTGCTGGAACTCATTCCGCTGGGCGCTGCAGGTTTTGTAGCGGTGCACAGCGCCTTGCCCATGGCGGCGGAGGTGGCCAGCATGCGCCGCCGGGGCGCCTTGGGCGCGGGTTTGCAAGCGGGTGAAGCGCCACCGCTGGCTGACCTGCAAGCCGCCGTGGTGCCCCGCGCAGTGGCGGCCGGGCTGGGCGTGATCACACTAGCGGTGGTCAGCGCCACGGTAGCCTTGGTATTGGCCTACGCGGCGGTGTACGGCGCATCAGCCAACGGCTGGGGCCAATACACGCGCAATTTTGGGCAGGTGTTTACGCCGTCGGTGGTGTTGGTGTTGGTGCTTAAAACACTGGCCATGGCCGCCGCAGTGGCGCTGGTGCCGCCCTCTGCCGCCGCACTGGGGTGGGACAGGGGCGACACCCGCACGCGGGCTGAACTCGGGTCACTCGTGCGGCTGTTTGGCGCCTTGCTGCTGATTGAAGTGGCCAGCCTGATGGCCAACTACTATTAAGCCAATGACCACGCCGCCCGACCGCCCCGCCGACGCCGCGCCCGCACCGGCTGCAGCGCCCGCGCCTGTGCCCCTTGCGGCCGCTGTGGCGACCGCCGGGCCGCTGGCAGCGCCAGTCTCTTACGTGGAGTTCAAAGCCGCGCTGCTGCTGCTGCTGACTTTGGCGCTGGTGGTGGCATCGGTCGGCTACCTCATGTACGCCCGCGGCGCGTTTGAGCCCACCCAGCGCCTGGTGCTGGTCACAGACGACAGCGAAGGCGTCAGCCCCGGGATGGCCATGACGTTTTCGGGCTTTCCTATCGGCACCGTACAGCGGGTGGAACTGGCGCCCGACGGCACCGTGCGCATCTTGATTGATGTGCCCAAAAAAGAAGCCCACTGGCTGCGCAGCAGCAGTATGTTCACCATTGTGCGGGGGCTGGTGGGCGGTACCGGCATACGCGCCTATAGCGGCGTGCTGACCGATCCACCCCTGCCCGACGGCACCGTGCGCCAAGCCCTGCGCGGCGACGCCACGGCCGAGCTGCCCCGGTTGCTGAACAGCGCGCGCGAGCTGCTAGACAACCTAAAAAACCTCACCGATCAAGACTCTGATTTGGCGCAAACGCTGACCCAAATCAACCAGGCCACCGCCACGCTCAACAGTCCGCAAGGCGCACTCAAACTGCTGCTGGGCAATGAGCGCGACCGCGACCGCCTGGTGGCCACCCTGCAGCGCAGCCAACAAGTCATGCAGCGCGCTGAAACCCTGCTGGGCAGCCTGAACCAGCTCACCACCCGCGTGGACGGCACGGTGGCCAAAGCCGATGAACGCATCTTGGGCGAGCGCGGCGTGGTCACCGACGTGCAAACCGCCGTGCAGACCCTGCAGCAACTGCTGGCCAGCACCCGCCAAAGCCTGGGCCAGGTCGATGCCCTGCTGGGCCAAGCCCAGGGCCTGGCGACAGACGCCAAAGCCGTCACCGGCAACGCCGCCAAAGCCAGCGCCGACCTGGAACGCCTGCGCGGCGACATCGACAGCACCGTGCGCCGGGTTGACCAAATGCTGGGTGATTTGCAGCAGCGCTGGCCGTTTCAGAAAGAAGGCCAAGTGAAGCTGCCATGAAACCGCTACACCTCCACCCCGCGCCAAGCCTCAAACAAAAAAGGCCGCTTGCGCTCTATTTGTGGGCGCAAGCAGCTATTATTTTTGTAGCAATGGCCTTGTCAGCCTGCAGCAGCCCCCACCCCCGCCTGGAGCGTGGCCGCGTCTGAGGCCCTAACCCGCGCCCAAACTGCCACTCTGCGCGGCGACCAGCGCATCACGCTGGCCGAGCTAGACCGCGCCCGCCGCGAAGTGCGCAACACCGCCCAACTCGACGTGCTGGCCCGGCTTGAACTGGCCCATTGCGCGGCCCAAGTCGCCACGCTAGACGTGGCAGGCTGCCCCGCCTTCGAAGCCCTGCGCGCCGACGCCACACCCGCCGACGCGGCCTATGCCCGCTGGCTGTACGCCCCGCAAAACATCACGGCTGCGGATGCGCAACTGCTGCCCGCCAGTCAGCGCGCCGCAGCTACGGCCACGGCTGCCAAGCAAGATGCCAGCGCCGCCGTGCAGGCTATTCAAGACCCTCTGGCCCGCCTGGTGGCCTGCAGCGCCGCCCTGCGCGGCTCCACCGCCGCGCCCTCCCCCGCGCTGGTGCGTGGCTGCATCGACACCGCCAGCCACCAAGGTTGGCGCGTGGCTTTGGCGGCTTGGTTGCAGGTGGGGGTTCGGTCGACTGGTGATGAGGCGCAGCGGGGGGTTTGGTTGCGGCGGTTGGGGGTATTGGGGTCAACGCCACCCTGAACGTGGTCCGCGAAGGCACTAAAGCTCATGATGATCAGGTGCAAGAGGCTGCTATTGGCCTTTGCCTTGTTTCAAATTGCGATGGCCTCAACGCTCGCGCTAGGCCTAGCCCTGAACGTGGGCACGAGCCAGCTCACGCTTTTCCTTTTTGCGACCTGGACGCTCTTCGTGCTTGTTAGCGGATGGGCGTTGGCGCATCTGATGCGCAAAACATGGCAACGCCGTGGACCTTCGGCGGATTTCCATGATGTGGCGATGGGCGTGCTCCGCGAGAACTGTCTCGCGCCGAACTTGGAGCTCTCTCTGTCCGGGGACTTGTTGAAGCTGTCGTCGATCAAATACGGCGCAGGCGCGCAGCGGCAACTTCACCTGCAAACACGCAGCTACCTAGGTGTGGTCGGCCTCATCGGCCTCATCGGCTTCATCGGCTTCATGTTGGCGATCCAACCGCTGTTTGAACTCGGCGCGCTCGGCGCTGTTGGCAAACGGGCTTGGGCGATCTGTGCGGCTCGGCAGGGTTAGTTTCCATGTGCGACTGCGATCACCTAGGATTTTGCGCTGCTTTTTGTGTTTGCTCTGATGGCGGTGCGTGCTTTCATGCGCGCCAAGCCACCCGCGCCGCAGCCGGACACCAGTCTTCGCACAACGGGCAGTCTTGGGGTCGATTCAGCAACTGCCGCATCCAGCATCCGGGTAGCTCCAGAGCTCTTGTCGACGACTTCAACCAAGCTACAGCCACCCGAATGGACCGGCGCGGCTGACAGGTTCAGTCGGCTGCGATGTCCGCATTGCGGCAACGCCGTGCGCTGGGCCACGGTGCGCGAACACCATGACCGCGAGCGCTTCCCCTGCCCTTCATGCGGCTCTCAAATCAGGCACCGAATCGCCAAGATGGCCGAGATTTTCGTGTTTACGTGCTTCGTGCTGGTGATCGCGGAAGTTGTCGTCCTCAGCCTCCCAGATGGTTTGGTGAAAACGGTTCTGGCGGTGGCGTCAACGGTCTTTGCTTTTTGGTTCGCCACGCATTGGGGTCTCGCCAAGGCGGTGGCGGACTAAGCCCGCGTTGCCCGCCGTGCCCTTTGGCATGAACCGATGCTCTCCTAGCTCACCACTCTGAAGTGCGGCACTTGCAAAAACGCCGTTTGGTGACCCAGACGGCACCACGGGAAACAGATTCGGACTGGCGCCGACCTGAATAGCTAAAATGGCTAAAGCACTACGGAGCCCACCATGCGTGTCACCGCCACAGAGGCCAAGAACCGATTCGGCAGCCTTTGCGCACAGGCCAAGAGCGGACCTGTGTTTGTGGAAAAGGCAGGCCAGATCGATAGCGTGATCTTGTCTGCCGAGCACTACCAAGCTCTGCAGTCCAATCACAACAAAGCGGGTCGCGCCGCGCGGAAGAAGGCATTCGAAGCCGAATTTGCTGATTGGATCGCCGCGCAGAATGCCCGAGTTGAGGCACACGGCATTCCTGGCGCTGACCTTCGGCCCTGGTAGTCGGCTCATGGCGCAGTACGACGTGTTCATCAACCCCAGCAGCAGCGCCGCAGACGGCATCCCCTATGTGGTAGTGGTCCAGAGCGACCTTTTGGACTCACTGGCGACGCGCTTGGCGATGCCGCTGGCCGCGCTGGATTTCGCTGCCAAGGTGCCGACCGCGCTCTGCCCTGTCATCGTGGTCCAGGGCGAGCGCTTGCATGCCCTCGCGCACTACGCGGCACCCCTGCCCGCAAAGGCCTTGAAGCGACCGGTAGACAACGTGGCTTCGCAAGCCAGCGCGCTGGTGTCGGCCTTGGACGCGGTGTTGTCGGGCATCTAGCCTGCGCCGATCAGGGCGGTCGCTTCGCTGTGTCGTGGCGGCCTTGCTGCTTATCATCCATCGATGCCCCCGCCCCCCAGCATCCACACCTACGACGACGCCCGCCGTCTGGCGCGGCGCCGTTTGCCGCGCATGGTGTTTGACTACATCGACGGCACCGCGGGCGATGGGCACGGGCAGGCGCTAAACGCCCAAGCGCTGGCCAACGTTCGGCTGATGCCACGGGTGCTGGTAAACGTGTCGCAGCGCGATTTGTCGGTGCCGCTGTTCGGCGAAGTGGCTGGCTTGCCGTTTGGCACCGCGCCCATGGCCCTGTGCAATCTGGCCGCGCCGGGGGCGGATCGTTGGCTGGCTGCTTCGTCGGCGCGGCACAAGGTGCCCTTGGGTGTGTCCACCATTTCTTCCACGCCCATGGAGCAGTTGATTGAATGGGCGGATGGGCACGCGTGGTTTCAGCTTTACTTCAGCGGTGATGGCTCGCAGACGTTTGCTTTGATTGATCGGGCGCACGCCGCCGGATACCGGCATTTGGTGCTGACGCTGGATGTGCCTGAGGTGGCCCGCCGCCCGCGCGATCAGCGCAATGGCTTCACCATGCCTTTTCGCATCGGCGCCAAGCAGTTTGTTGACTTTGCAATGCATCCGCGTTGGTCACTGGGGCAGCTATTTGCGGGCCAGCCGCAGATGGCCAACTTTCAGATGCCGGGCTTTAGCTTTAACCGCACCGACAGCCGGGGCCGGGCCGATTGGGCGGTGCTGCAACAGTTGCGTGAGCGCTGGCCCGGCAAGCTCATCATCAAGGGCGTGCTGTCGGTGCCAGATGCGCTGGCGCTGCGGGCGGCGGGTGTGGACGCCATTCAGGTGTCAAGCCATGGTGGGCGGCAGCTTGACGCGGCCCCACCGCCCATTGCGCAATTGCGCGCCATTCGCCAGGCCCTGGGGCCCGACTTTGCGCTGTTCTACGACAGCGGCCTGCGCAGCGGCGAAGACGTGGTCAAGGCCTACGCCATGGGTGCCAACTTTGTGTTTTTGGGCCGCCCCATGCAATACGCCGCTGCGGGCGGTGGCGAGCGTGGGCTGACGCAGTGGTGGCAGGCCTTGGCCGATGACATCAGCATCACCTTGGCCCTGATCGGGCGCACGGGCATGCGCGACTTGGGCGAGTGTTTGGCGTAGAAAACGGCTGAGATCTATTGGCTCGTCTGGCCACCGACAGCCCAGCGTCAGGGCGACTTTTGGTTATCTATGGGCCATCGAGCGGGCCCAGCCGCTGCTTCAAAAATTCAATCACCGCGCGCGTTTTGCTGGGCAGGTAAGACCGGCTGGGATACAGCAGCCAAGCGCCGGTATCAAAGTCGGTGGCGGTGGCTTGGTAGCCGGGCAGCAGATGTACCAGGCGGCCAGCGGCAATGTCCTCATCTATCAGCCAGTTGGGCAGCAGGCAGGGGCCCAGGCCTTGCAGGGTGGCTTGGTGCAGTGCCAGGGCACTCGAGATGACGATGTCGCCGTCAACGATTACGTCCTGCGTCACGTCTGGCTCGGCGCGGCCCTGCGCCTCAAGCGCCCTGAAGCGCCAGCGGGTGCGAAAGTCTTGCAACGAGAAGCGCAGGCAGCGGTGAAGACTCAAGTCTTGCGGCGCTGCCAGCTTGAGCTTTTTGCGGCGGCACTGCGCCACATAGCTGGGTGAGGCGCACACCCGGTAGGTGGTGCGCATGAACTTGACGCCCACGGCGTCCACTTGCAGCTGAGTGCCCAGGCGCACTGCCAAATCGATGCGCTGGGCGACCAGGTCGACGTTGTCATCGGTCAGCCACAAATCAAGCTGCAGCTGCGGAAAAGCCGCACGCAGGGGCGGCAGCAGCGGCACCAGACAGCGGGTGCCAAAGGCCACCGACGCCGTCATGCGCAAGTTGCCTTGCGGGCTAGCCAGGGTGGCGGCGAGCTGGTCTTTGGCCATGTCCAGCTCTTCCACCACCGGGGCCACGCGGGCCAAGTACAGGTGACCGGCCTCCGTTAGCGCCACCCGGCGGGTGGAACGCTGCAGCAGCCGCGAGCCCAATTCGTCCTCAAGCGACGCCATGGCCCGTGAGACGGATGAAGGGTCGGCATCAAACAAGCGGGCCACCTCGGCAAAGCTGCCATGGCGGGCCACTTCAACAAACAGGCGCAGGTGGTAGGTGTCCATTCGTGCAGTTTACGCACGAATGCAATGCAGGATGGGTGCTTTATTAGTGGATTAATGGTCAATACATTCGCTTCACCCCCAAGCCACCACTGAGTAAGGAACTGACCATGCCCACCCTGCTTCGCATTGATTCCAGCGCCCGCCAAACCGGCTCGCACTCCCGCCGCGCAGGCGACTACTTTGCGGCGCAGTGGCTGGCTCGCACCCCTGGCGGCACTGTCGTGCGCCGCGATCTGAGCCTGCTGCCCGTGCCGCATATCGCACCCGAGACCATCACGGGCTACTACACGCCAGCCGATCAGTTCACGCCGGATTTGGCCGCTGCCACAGCGCTGTCCGACAGCCTGATTGCCGAGCTGCGTGCAGCGGATGAGCTGCTGATCTCCACAGCGATGTACAACTTTTCAGTGCCCTCGGCGCTAAAGGCCTACATCGACCAGGTGGTGCGCATTCACCGCACCTTCAGCTACGACGGCGCCCAATTCGCCGGGCTGCTGCGCACCCAGCGCGCCACCGTGGTGGTGGCTTATGGCGCCAGCGGTTACGCCTCGGGTGGGGCCATGGCCGCCTATGACTTTGCAGCGCCCTACCTGCGCACGGTGCTGAGCTTTCTGGGCGTGGCCGACGTGCAGGTGATTGCGGTGGAAGCCACCACCGGCAGCGAAAGCGCCGTGCAAGCCGCCACGCAAGCTGCGCAGCAGCGCATCGACACCCAGTTGGCGCAAGCGGCCTGAACCGATTCCCCTTTTTGTTGGAGACACACATGTCACACATCGCCGTTTTGGGTTTGGGCGCCATGGGCAGTCGCATGGCGGCTTCGCTGCTGCTGGCGGGCCACCAAGTCACCGTGTGGAACCGCACACCGGGCCGCGCCGAAGCGCTGGTCAACGCGGGGGCGCACACCGCCCCCAGCCCTGCCGCCGCAGCCGCCTCGGCAGACATCGTGCTGGCCATGGTGCGCGACGATGCCGCATCGCAAGACGTGTGGCTGCACCCCAGCACCGGGGCGCTGGCGGCCATGCGGCCCGGTGCGCTGGCCATTGAAAGCTCTACCCTCACCCCGCAGTGGGTGCAGCAGCTGGCCAGTCGCGCAGCGCAGCGCGGTATTGAGCTGGTGGACGCGCCGGTAGCGGGATCGCGCCCACAAGCGCAGGCGCGGCAGCTCATTTATTTTGTCGGTGGCTCTGAGCACGCCGTGGCCCAAGCCACACCCGTGCTGGCCCAGATGGGCGCAGCCGTCCACGCCATGGGCGGCAGCGGCGCAGGCGCGCAAACCAAGCTGATCGTGAACGCGCTGTTTGGCGTGCAAGTAGCCGCCGTAGCGGAACTCTTGAACCTGGGCCAAGCCAGCGGACTCGACCCCACCCGCTTGGTTGACGTGCTGGGCGCCACGCCGGTGTGCAGCCCAGCGGCCAAAGCCGCTGCGCAGGGCATGCTTAGCCGCGCGTTTGACCCGATGTTTCCCATCGAATTGGTGGCCAAAGACTTTGGCTATGTGGCGGCCAGCGCCGCCCAGGCCGATGTGGCGGTGCCGATGAGCCAAGCGGCCCATGCAGCCTTTGCCCGCGCTGACCAGCTTGGGCTGGGCGCACTGCACATCACGGCCGTGGCCAAGTTATATGAAAAAGCGGCTGTTGCGCCCTAGAAATGGGCGGATGTGGCTACGCTTTTTGTAGCAATCAGCCTGGGCCTATCGCCCCAAGGCCACTCCATCGCGCCGCGGGTCAGCCGCGCCAAGCCACCCACCGGGCACCCGCTTGATGAAGCCTGCGCCGCTGTTAGTGGCTTCCACCACCACCTCATGCCCGCGTTCGCGCAAACCCAGCGCCAGCGCGGCGCGGGGGGTGCCCGCTTCTAGCTGCACACGGGGGGCCTGTGCCGTAGCAAGGTGGCCACCCGCCAGCGCTTGGGCGGGGCTGCGGTCTAGCCACAAAAGCTCAATGAGGTTGCGGGTGATGTAGTCCACGATGAGCAGGCCGCCCGCCGCGCCGCCCGCCACCACGGGCTGGCCCGCTGCGTCAAACACGATGGTGGGCGCCATCGATGTGATGGGCCGCTTGCCCGGTGCCATTTGGTTGGCGCTGGTTTGGCCGCGCTCGGGGGCCGGGTCAAAGTTGGTGAGAGCGTTATTGAGCACATAGCCATCCACCCGCAGGCGCGAACCAAAGTTGAGGTTGTTGGTGGTGGTGGTGCTAACCACGTTGCCCGCCGCGTCGGCCACCACGATTTGGCTGGTTTGGTCGCCCACAGGGGCGGTGTCGTGCATCGCCAACTGCAGCGGCTGCAGAGGCGCAGCAGCAGCGCTTGCCACCGGATTGCCATGGCGCACGGTTGGGGCTGCGCGCTGCGGGTCAATCAGCGCGGCGCGTTGGCGCAGGTAGGTCGCAGAGGTCATGGCGGACACGGGCACATTGACATGATCAGGGTCACCCACAAAGTGGCGCCGATCGGCCTGGGCCAAGCGGCCTGCTTCCACGTATTGGTGCCAAAAGACGGGGCCATCTAAATCAGCGGCCGTGGGGTTGGGCACCTGCAGGGCCAGCATTTGCAGCATTTGCAGCACCGTCACGCCGCCAAAAGACGGCGGCCCCATGGTGCACACGCGCACGCTGCGCACCGGGGCGCACACCGGCGCACGCTCAACCGGCTTGTAGCCCATCACGTCTTGCACCGTCATCAAACTGGGGTGGGCGCCGCGTTGCGCGGCAGCCACCAAGCGGGCAGCACCGCCTTGCGCGTAGAACCCAGCCACGCCCGAGGCGCCAATGCTGCGCAAGGTGGCGGCATAGGCGGGGTTGCGAATCAGCGTGCCCACCGGCAGCGCCCGGCCTTGGGCGTCGAAATGGTCCACCCTGAATTCCGGATGCTCCACCGCGCCCACATCGCGCGCCAAGATGCCCTGGGCATAGGGCGCAAACGGGTAGCCATCAGTGGCCAGGGCAATGGCGGGCTCAAACAAGCGCGCCCAGGGCAGGCGGCCGTGTTGCTTGTGCGCCAGCTCAAACGTAGCCAGCGCGCCCGGCACGCCCACGCTGCGCCCGCCCCGAGCGACCTCGGCCAGCGGCAGCAGGCGGCCATCCACATCGATACGCAAGCCCGCCGTAGTGCGCGCAGGCGCGGCCGACAAGCCGTCGTAGCTGCGCAGGCGCTGGCTGCGCGCGTCCCAAGTCAGCATCAGCAAACCGCCGCCAATGCCAGAGGCTTGTGGTTCCACCAAGCCCAGCACCATTTGGGCAGCGATGGTGGCGTCTAGCGCCGTGCCGCCTTCGGCCAGCATTTGCATGGCCGCTTGGGTTGCAAGTGGGTGGGCGGTGCTGGCGACAGTGGGGCGCGGGGCAGCGGCCACCGAGACCGCTGGCGCCGACTGGGCAGCGCCTGGGGTTGGCCCCCTCGGGGAGGTGTTGCAGCCAGCGACAAGCGCAGCCGCACCAGTCAGGCAAACCAAGCGCCAGACGGCGCCAAACGGGCGATTGAAGTGATGGGTCATATGGGACTTAGGTGTACACCGAAACAGGCCCAGCCGGTGGTGGCACGGACCCTGCCAGCGACGGTGTAAGAGTTGGCGCGTCTGGCCGACCAACGCACACATCAACGGACGCGTGTGCGGATGAGATCGATGCCTCAGTTCCCTTTGGTCGGCGCGCCAATCGCCCCGCCGGATTCAGCCTATGTGTTGCGCATGGCCAGCAGCGCGCTGGATGTGCGCGCCGCGCAAGCGCTGCGATTTGCGGTGTTCAACGTGGAAATGCACGAAGGCCTGAGCCAGTCATATGAAACCGGGTTGGACGAAGACGCATATGACGGCGTTTGCCAGCATTTGCTGGTGCGCAACGCCAAAGGCCGTACCGTAGGCACCTATCGAATGCAATCTGGCCAGAACGCCGGGGCGCAATTGGGGTATTACAGCGCGCGCGAATTTGATTTGAGCGCATTCGAATCGGTGCGCCCGCAAGTGCTTGAATTGGGCCGGGCCTGCATTCATCAAGAACACCGCAATTTCACCGTGTTGAGTTTACTCTGGCGCGGCATCATGGCCTTTGCCCGCGAGCAAGGCCTGCAGTATTTGATTGGCTGCAGTTCGCTCACCTCGCAAAATGAACGCGACGCCTGGGGCGCCTATGCGCAAATGCAGGGCAATGCGTCGTCTGCGGCCTTTCGGGTGCAGCCCTTACCGTCGTTTGCTTGCGCCAATCCAACGCCTGGACGCCCGCTGCCGCGGGTGCCGATTCCTAAGCTGCTGTCGGCCTACCTGGCCCTGGGTGCCGAGATTTGCGGCCCACCGGCCATTGATCGGGAATTCAAAACCATCGATTTCCTAACCCTGATGGACTTGGATTCCAGCAAAATGGCCCAGCGTCGGCGTCGCTTTGGCATTGGCTGACGCAGCTTAATCGGTGGGTGGATAAAGGGGCGTTAGCCGCTTTTCACGCGCGCGCCATTGTAAAAATTCCCGAATAGAAAGCGCTTTAAAACCGCGATCCACATTGGCGCGGCCAATTTGAAATAGCAAGCGGTATTGCGTCATCAGGTCGCGCCATGCGGCGAGCAGCGAGGTGCTTCGATCCCAGATGTGCGTGCTTTCGGCGCCTGCGCCGTTGGCCTCGACGATGGTGAAGCCTTCGCCCGCCTGCACCACTTTGAAGTCGGCAAAGCGGATGTCAAAGCGCCCAAAGTAAAACTCAGGCAGGGCTTTGGCGATTTCATCAAAGCGCTGCGTCATTTGGGGGGTCACGAGAGCGCCGCCATTGCGGAAGATGGCCCCTCGGCTATGGCTGCCAGCAAACGCCAAGCGAATGGCTTGCCCCGCTGCGGGAACTTCGTCAAGCCGCGCGGCGTGCCGCTTCAAGTACAGATGGGACAGTTGCCCCGCCCGCGGGTCTTGCAAGATCAAGTCGCGCAAGCTGCGTTGGCCGTCGCCGTACACGTAGGGAAAGTACTTGAGCGTGAGCGAAATGATCTGCCCCTGCGGCCAACTCGGATGGCGGCAGTAAAACACCCCGGCTTCGCCCTCAAACGGCACCAAGCGCTGTAGCAACAGGCGCGCATCGGTCGGGAAAGCTTCCAAGTAGTCCACCAAGTTCTGGCGTGTACGAATGAGCTTGACCCCAGCGCCCCGGCAGCCTAAGTCGGGCTTGGCGACCACCGGCAGGCTCAGTCCCGCCGCCGCCAGGGCGGTGAGTGCCGCGTCGGCCTGCGCCTGCGGCGCCGAGTCGGTCACGCGATCTCGGGTGATGAAGGGCGCCACCCATTGCGGAATATGCTGCATGGCCAGGTGCAGAATTTCGGCTTTGGATTCGCCAAAAAAGCCGCCGCCGGGGAACGACGGATTGGCCGCCGTGGGCAGCAGCACGCCACGGTAGCGAGCCATCAACCACAGGGCATAGAGCGCTATCGGCGGATAAAAGGCCCACATGGGCCAAAACTCAAAGAAGCTCAGAGCGGGGCCGGTGGTGTCGAGCTCGGGCATGCCCTCGTGTGGCTTCATGGTGGTCTTTTTTTAAGGTGAAGAGAATCGAACTCTTAAGTGGCGAAGGGCGGGCACCGCGAGCGCAATCACCAGCACCGGCAGCGCGGCCGCAAGCGCGGGCGGCAAGCCGGTGCGCTGGGTAATGAGCTCGCCCACCGCCGCGCTGAGATAGAACAAGCCGGCCGTCCAAAGCGCCACTGCCAGGGCGCACCACAGGCTGAATCGCACGATGTCCACCCGCAGCCAGCCGCATGCGGTGTAGGTGAGCAAACGCAGGCCCGGAATCACCCGCGCCAGCAAGATCGCACTGGGCAATTGCGCGTTCAAACGCTGCTGCAGCAGTTGCGATGCCTCTGGATAGCGCCGCGTCAGCCCCGCCCAGCGCCTTTGCAGCCACGCCACACGGTGTGCGCCCGCACCCAAGCCGTACAGCGCGACGTCGCCAATGAAGATGCCGCCTGCCACGCCCACAAAAGCCCATTGCCAACTAAGCAATGCCCCGCTGGCGAGCGCCGCGCCAGCGGCAATGGCCACGTCTTCCACCAACAAAGTGATCAGCGCCAAGGCCAGAGCCAAGGCCCACGGCTGCGCGATACCGCTGGCCAATTGCTGCACGTTTGGATCGGCCCAAACCACGCTCCAGGCCGCGATCAGTTCGTGCCAGGCCGTCATGGTGTTGGCGCACCCGATTGGGTCGCTCGGCCCAAGCCCCATGCGATGGCCGCGCGCACCTCAGCCTGCGAATTCCAAGGCAGGAAGTGATTGCGCTGCGGCAGCAACACGGTGGTGACGGTTCTGGCACGTACAAGCTGTGCTTGCAAATACGCCACGTTGGCCACTGGCACTAAGTTGTCTTGCTCGCCATGCACGATGTAGGTGGGCGCGGTGATCTGCGCCAACAGGGGCTGCAATTTGCGCAGTTCGGGCTCCAGCGCGAGCAGCTCGCTATTGGCGTTGCGCAGAGACGGCGATAGCAAGGCGCGGATGGGCGGCCAGTCGCCCACGCGTTGCATCGGGTGAATTTTTTCTTGCGCCGGATCGACCGATGCGGCCACCAAAATCAGCGCGTCAATGCCAACGCCCGACTGCGCCGCCAGCCAAGCCACGATGGGCCCGCCTAACGAATGCCCAAGCACAATGTTGCGGCGCGGCGCGCTTGCCAGCAGTGCCTGCACCGCCTGGGCCTGAATGGCCAAACTCACCTCTGCGCCATGGCGCCCACTTTGGCCAAAGCCGGGACGATCCAGCGCCACCACCTCTACGCCCGGCACCGGGTTGACCAAGTAGTCTGTCCAGCCCTCGGCCGACCCGGGCGTGCCATGGACCAAGATCAAGCGCGGGCGCGTGTCCGACGCCACCGGGCTTGAGGCCAAATAACTCACCGAACCACCCGGCACCGCCGCCAAGGGCAGCGAATGGCGCATGGCCTGGGTGAGTTCTGGGCTGGCCTGTGGCCTGGGCGGCGTGCAACCCAAGGTGGCCAGCACGACGGCCAAAGCACCCCAAGTGTGGGATGCGGGCCTTGGCAGTTTCAAGTTCGCCATGCCTGCAAGCGCACCCACAGATCTTGGCGCCGCAGCCACAGCATCAGCGCCGCGCACAACCAAACGCCACACGCCAGCGCGAAGAGCTCACCGCCATCCGAAGACCCATCGGTGTTGCGCACCGCCACGCCCAACGGGGTAAACAGGTGAAAAAAGATGGCGCCACTGATCACGCCCAGCGAAAGCAAAGCCCCCGCGCTGTGCACCAAAGGCCGCCGCGCCACGATGCCGATCAACAACAAGGCCGATGCCACCAATTCGGCGCTGCCCACCACGTATTGGCTGAAGATGCCGGTGGGCGCAAATAGCCCCGGTAAACCCAGGCTGGCGCTCCACGCGTTCAGGGTGCCAAATATGTACTGGGTTTCAACCGAATTGCTGAACTTAAAGAACAGCGATTGAATGAAAATCACAGATATATACAAAGTGCCTGCCCACAAAAAGTAGGTGGCAGGCTTGGAGGGTGCGGTAGGCGGCATGTTGAAGCGCTATCTATGAGTCACTTGCCGAGCACGTCAGGCCAATTGGCATTGGCTTTTTGAATAAAGCCAGGAATATCTGTTTCCCATTTTTTTTGCACATCTGCATCAAAATTCAGGTACAGCTTGCCCTGCACAATTTTCCAGAACATGGGATCGCCTGACGCGGTATAGCCCTGCGACACAGCCCAGGCGCAATACCCACCGTACTGCGGCGCAAAGTTTTGGGGGGCGGCGGCGAACCGGTCTCGATTCTCCTGCGACGCAAAATGCCACTTGGCCCCTAGATAATCAAAGGCAAATTTGGCATCGCCCCTGACCGGACGGTTCTGGGTGAAATAACCCACCGCGTCGAAGCCATTCAACGCCACGCTACTGAACACGCGGGTGTAAACAAGCGCTTCTTTGGCCATGGCCGAACGCGGTAACCCGACGGCTGACACCGCCGCGATAAAGATCATTGCCAGCCAAACTTGTGTGGCACGAAGAAAAGCGTGCATGGCGGATCACTCCAAAAAAAATCGAGGAACAAGATCAGGCGGACCACCCGCACCCAAGGTGCGCCACACCAGGCGGCGGCGCCTGAGGGGTCTGCTTTGCCGTCAGTCGCGCGGCGTTGCCAGGTCTTACAGCGCTGGCAAAAAAACAGCGCAGCGCGTGCAGCGCTTCAGGCCGATTCGTCGCCCGAGTAATTGCGCCACTGCTTCATGGCGCTGCGCAGGGTGAGAAATTGCTTCTCAAACTTGGGGCAGGCCTTGCAGATGAGCATGTGCAGACGCAGCCCGGCGCCTTCGGTCAGGCTCAAAGGGCGGTCTTGCATGGCCACCACCAAGTGGGCAACGTCTTTGCAAGTGCGACGCAAGGGGTAATGCATAGGGCGACGGGCTAGGCGACTTGTTGACCAAACCAATTCAGTTGCAAGCATTCGCGCAGCTTCAGGCGCGCACGGTGCAACTGCACGTAGAGGTTGGTCGGCGTCACACTCAAAGTCTTACAGACCTCTTCGGCATCGAGCTCTAACCATTCGCGCATCAAGAACAAGCGGCCCTGGGTGGCAGGTAGCTGCGAAATGCAAGCATCCATGACGGCCATGAATTGCCGATTGGCCAGATCGCGCTCGGGGTTGCCCCAGTCGGCGGGCGCTTCTTGGTAGTGCCCGTCACCTTGGAAGCCCAACGCATCGATCAAATCGACCTCAGTGCTGTCGTCATCAGACGCACCCAAACGCAGGTCTGCCAGGTTGGGCTCGCGCAAGTTGTTGCGCAAGCTGTCGACCACCTTGTGTTTGAGGATTCCCACCAGCCAAGTGCGCAAGGCCGATTTGCCGCTGAAGGCCTGGGGTTTGGCGAGAGCAGCCACCAGCGTTTCTGACACAGCATCTTCGGCCCATGCTTCGTTGCGCAACTGCAAGCGCGCGAACTTCAGCAGATAAAGCCGCTGCTCGGCGACGTTTTGTTCAAAGCTCATGGGCACTCTTGGTTGGAGATTCAAACCTCAGACGCACGGGCAAGGCAGCGATGCTGCACATCGCTACCCCTCAATTTGCCCCCACACCTTATCCAGCCGCTTGATGCTCACCGGTTGGGGCGTGCGAAGCTCTTGGGCGAAGAAGCTCACGCGGAGTTCTTCGATCAGCCAGCGCAGCTCTGTCAAACGATCATCGGCCACGCCTTTGCGGGCGGCCAGGGCGCGTTGCAGGCGTTGTTCTTGCGGGCGCAGCTCAGTCAGGCGGGCGGCGTCACGCGCCGGATCAGCGCGGCATTTGTCGATGCGCAGCACGATGGCTTTCAAATAGCGCGGCAGGTGCTGCAGTTGCACCCAGGGCGTGTCAGCCACAAAGCGTTTGGGCACCAGGCGCTGCAGTTGGCTTTGCGCATCGGCCACAGCGGCGGCCATGGCCTCGCTGCTGCCCTTGCTGGCGTCTTTGAGCTTGCGGCTGGCGGCTTGGGCGTCGATGAGCACGGCGCCCGCTTGGCGCGCCACCTCTTGCGCGATCAGCACCAGACGACCCCGGCCTTGGGCCAGGCGGGCATTGAAGGCCAATTCATCCGCGGGCAATGGGTCAGCCAAAAAAGCTCGGTCAATGGCCACGTCAATGATCTGGCGGCGCAGCTCGTCTTGGGTGCCACCCAGGGCCATAAAGGCCACCGCCATTTGCTGCAAGCCAGGCAGCTGTTTGTCGAGCGACTTGAGGGTGTCGCGCAACTGCAGCGCAAACAGGCGCGTGAGGCCGCCGCGGTGGCGCTGCGCCGCCAGGGCTGGGTCGTCCAACACCGTCACCGTGACCGCATCGCCTGCGTCTTGCAGCGCCGCAAAGCCAATGGCTGTTTGGCTGCCTTGGCGAATTTCCAGCAGCTCGGGCCAGGTGCCAAAGGCCCAGTTGGTGTGGCGTTGGCTGGCGTCGATGGCCGGGGCGGCGGCTGGCGCGGTCTTGGCGGGGTTCGCTATACTTTTTGTAGCTGCTTGCGCCCTATTTTCGGGCGGAACGGCCGGTTTTGTTTGAGGCTCCGTCGCATCGGCTACCACCGTCGCAGCTTGCAGATGCGCCAGCGCCGCAAACGCGCCACGCGCCTGCGCGCCCAGCTCGGCCTTGAGCACCGCCAGATTGCGCCCAGCGCCCAACTGGCGGCCATGCTCGTCCACCACGCGGATGTGCATGAATAAATGCGCGCTGAGCTGGTCTAGCTTGAAATCGGTGCGCAGCACATTCAGGCTGGTGGCGTCGCGCACTTTCTTGAGCATCGCGTCAGTGAGTGAGCCGTGGCCGAAAGCCTCGGGCACCGTCAATTCAGCGGCCAGTTTTTCAGCCGATTCAGGCAGCGGCACGAAGCGGCTGCGGGGCTTTTGCGGCAGGCTTTTGAGCAAGGCGTGCACCTTGTCTTTGAGCATGCCGGGCACCAGCCATTCGCAGCGTTCATCAGGCACTTGGTTCAGCACAAACAGCGGCACGGTCACGCTCAGGCCGTCGCGGGCGTCGCCAGGCTCATGCAGGTAGGTGGCGGTGCAGTCCACTCCGCCTAAACGCACGGTGCGGGGAAAGGCGGCGCTGGTGACGCCTGCGGCTTCGTGGCGCATGAGCTCGTCGCGCGTTAGGTAGCCGGTGCGCGGAGCGGTTTTGGCAACGTTGCGCCACCAAGTGGCCAGTTCGCGCTGGCTGCTCATTGGGGTGGGCAGCAGTTGGTCGTAATAGGCCACCAGCAATTCGTCGTCCACCAGCACGTCTTGGCGGCGTGTTTTGTGTTCAAGCGCCTCGATCTCTTTGGCGAGCTTCAGGTTGTGCACCAAGAAGGCCGGTGGGTCATCAATATCGCCGGTGACCAGCGCTTCGCGGATGAACATTTGGCGCGCCGCCGCCGGGTCAAACCGCGCCATGGGCACTTTGCGGTTGTTGTAGACCACTAGGCCATAGAGGGTGGCGCGCTCTAGCGCCATGACGTCGCCCGCTTTCTTTTCCCAGTGCGGGTCGAGCACTTGTTTCTTAAGTAGATGCGCGCCCGCCACTTCCAGCCAATGCGGCTCAATCTGCGCCAAGGTGCGGCCAAACAGGCGGCTGGTTTGCACCAGTTCACCGGCCATCAGCCAGCGGCCAGGCTTCTTCTTCAGAAAGTGGCCGGGGTGTTTGTAGAACTTGATGCCGCGTGCGCCCAGCCACACTTCTTCATCGTCGAGCTTGCAGCCCACATGGCCCAGCAGGCCTGCCAGCAGGCTGCGGTGCAGGTTTTCGTAGCCTGCGGCGCTGGCGTTGGCGGCAGCTGGGTCTTTGGGCGCTTCGACTTTCCAGCCCTGCTCTGTCACCGTGGCCAAGAGCTGGCTGTGGATGTCGCGCCATTCGCGCACCCGGCGCGGGCTCAAGTAGTTTTTTTTCAGCAGACCATCAAACTGCCGGTGACTGAGCTTGTGGGCGTGGCCGTCGCCGCCGCGTGCGCTGTGCAGCCACTGCCACAGGCGCAGCAGGCCGGCAAATTCGCTTTTGTCGTCGTCCCACTGGGCGTGGGCTTGGTCGGCCTGCGCTTGCTGGTCGGGCGGGCGGTCACGCACGTCTTGCACGCTGAGGGCTGACGCAATCACCAACACATCCCCCAGGGCGCCACGGGCCTTGGCTTCGACCAGCATGCGGCCCACGCGCGGGTCTAGCGGCAGGCGGGCGAGTTGTTGGCCAATGGGCGTGAGCTGCTGGGCGTCATCAATGGCGCCCAGCTCATGCAGCAGTTGGTAGCCATCGGTGATGGCGCGGCTGCCAGGGGCTTCAATAAAGTCGAAGTCTTCCACCGGGCCTAGCCGCAGTGAGGCCATACGCAAGATGACGCCGGCCAGCGACGAGCGCAAGATTTCGGGGTCGGTAAAGCGCGGGCGGCCGTCAAAGTCTTGCGGGCTGTACAGCCGCACGCAAATGCCATTGGCCACCCGGCCGCAGCGGCCTGCGCGTTGCTGGGCGGCGGCTTGGCTGATGGGCTCAATCAGCAACTGCTCAACCTTGCTCTTAAAGCTATAGCGCTTCACGCGCGCCAGGCCGGCGTCCACCACGTATCGGATGCCTGGCACCGTCAGCGAGGTTTCGGCCACGTTGGTGGCCAGCACCACACGCGGCGCGCCGCCGGGGGAGAAGACTCGGTCTTGCTCATCGGCGCTCAGCCGCGCAAACAGCGGCAGCACTTCCACCCCGCGGGTGGTGGGGTGGTGGCTGAAATGGCCGCGCAGGTGCTCAGCAGCTTCGCGGATTTCACGCTCGCCGGGGAAGAACACCAGCACATCGCCACGCTGGCGGTCTTCGCGCCAGAGGTCGTCGATGGCGTCGGCAATCGCATGCGCTTGGCCGTATTCGCGTGATTCTTCAAACGGGGCCCAGCGCTGCTCCACCGGATACAGGCGGCCTGAGACTTGAATGACCGGCGCGGGCTTATCACCCTGGCCGAAGTAGCGCGCAAAGCGGTCGGCATCGATGGTGGCCGAGGTGATGATCACCTTCAAATCTGGCCGCTGGGGCATCAGCCGTTTGAGGTAGCCCAGCAGAAAGTCAATGTTCAGGCTGCGCTCATGCGCCTCGTCAATGATGAGGGTGTCGTACGCGTTGAGCAGCGGGTCGGTTTGCGTCTCGGCCAGCAAGATGCCGTCGGTCATCAGCTTGACCGACGCGCTGGGCGCCAACCGGTCGGCAAAGCGGATCTTGTAGCCCACCACATCGCCCAGCGGGCTGTTGAGTTCTTGCGCAATGCGTTTGGCCACCGATGTCGCGGCCAGTCGGCGCGGCTGGGTGTGGCCAATCAAACGCCCGCGCTGGCCCGGCGCCGCGTTGGCACGACCACGGCCGAGCACCAGCGCCATCTTGGCCAACTGCGTCGTTTTGCCCGAGCCGGTTTCGCCGCACACGATCACCACCGGATGGGCGCGGATGGTGGCCATGATTTCTTCACGCCGCTCACTGACGGGCAGTTGGGGCGGGAAGTCAATCTGCTGCGGCTTGCGCGGCAGGGCGGGACTGGCTTCGTCGTCGGCGGAGTCGGCCTTTGCCTCACGTGATGTGCGTGGGGGCCTAGCCAGAGGAGGCTGAGGGGGCTGAGTCTGCAGGGGCGGCGGGCGTGGCCCCGGCGGGTGCGCGCTGGCGCGGCGGGTTTCTGACATAGGCCGATTATCCGAAGCCCCACAATGCGGCCCTGCCCGCCCCTTGACAACGCCATTGCCACCCACCATGAGCCTGGTTTTTCCGCTGACGTTTGTGCCCTGGTTTCGATCGGTGGCGCCCTACATCCACAAGCACCGGGGCGAGACCTTTGTGGTGGGCGTGTGCGGCGAAGCCATTGCTGCGGGCAAGCTGCCCAACTTGGCACAAGATCTGGCGCTGATTCAGAGCATGGGCGTGAAGGTGGTGCTGGTGCACGGCTTTCGGCCGCAGGTGAACGAGCAGTTACTTGCCAAGGGCCACGAGGCCCGCTATGCCAAGGGCATCCGCATCACCGACGAAGTAGCGCTGGACTGCGCCCAAGAAGCCGCTGGGCAGCTTCGCTACGAGATTGAAGCCGCCTTTAGCCAGGGCCTGCCCAACACGCCCATGGCGGGCAGCACGGTGCGCGTGATTTCGGGCAACTTCATCACCGCGCGGCCGGTGGGCATTGTGGACGGCGTGGACTTTCAGCACAGCGGCCTGGTGCGCAAAGTCGATGTACGCGCCATCAGCCAAACGCTGCACATGGGGGCCATGGTGCTGCTCTCGCCCTTTGGTTTTTCACCCACCGGCGAGGCCTTTAACCTAACCATGGAAGAAGTCGCCACCAGCGTGGCCATGGCCCTGCAGGCCGACAAGCTGGTGTTTGTGACCGAGCAAGCGGGCATTGGCACTGATCCGCATGCTGCACCGGGGGACGATAACCCCATCGATACCGAGCTACCCCTGCCTGCAGCCCGCGCCCTGCTGGACGCCGGTATGCCGCGAGATCTACCGACTGACCCGGGATTTTACTTGCAGCACTGCGTGAAAGCCTGCGAAGCCGGCGTGGACCGCAGCCACATCTTGCCCTTTGCGCAAGATGGCGCGCTGCTCTTGGAGATCTACACCCACGACGGTATCGGCACCATGGTGATCGATGAAAAGCTCGAAGAGCTGCGCGAAGCCACGCCCGATGACGTCAGCGGCATCTTGGCGCTGATTGAGCCCTTTGAGCGCGACGGTACGCTGGTCAAGCGCAACCGCAATGAGATCGAACGCGACGCGGGCAACTACAGCATCGTGGAGCACGACGGTGTGATCTTTGGCTGCGCGGCGCTGTACCCCTACCCCGAAGCGCGAACCGGCGAAATGGCGGCACTCACCGTGTCGCCGCAAAGCCAGGGCCAGGGCGACGGCGAAAAGCTGCTCAAGCGCATTGAGCAGCGCGCCCGCGCAGCGGGGCTACAGAGCATTTTTGTGCTGACCACGCGCACCATGCACTGGTTTATCAAACGCGGCTTTGCGCAGGTCGACCCCGATTGGCTGCCCGAGGCGCGCAAGCGCAAATACAACTGGGACCGCAAGAGCCAGGTGCTGGTCAAGCGCTTCTAGGCACGCTCACGCTGTGCCCCGGCCTGAGACCCAAGAAAAAAAGCCGCCCGAGGGCGGCTTTACTGTCAATCCGACACAGATCGGCTGGCGAGGCAGCTGGCTCGCTGCCTCGACCGCCGTGCTGGATCAGTTCAGGTTTTCTTGCTTGCCACCCACGTAGCGCACCAGGGTGATCGAGGGGTTCTTCAGCTCGCCGTTGGGCTCAAAAGCGATCTGGGCCGTCACACCGCGCACATTGGCGTTGACGATTTGCGGGGCGTACACCTTGGGGTCGACGCTGTTGGCGCGGCGCATAGCGTCCACCAACACAAACGTGGCGTCATAGGTGTAGGGGCTGTAGATCTGGAACTGGCCGGGGTAAGCGGCGTCGTAGCGCGCTTTCCAGGCGGTGCCGCCGGGCATCTTGTCCAGCGAGGTACCGCCCTTGGCGCAGACGACGCCTTCCAGCGTCTTGGCGCCAGCAGCCAACTCCGATAGCTTGGGCGAGCAAATGCCGTCGCCACCGAAGAAACGCACACCGCCCATGCCCAGTTGCTCCAGCTGACGCAGCATCGGGCCGGCTTGGGCGTCCATGCCGCCGTAGAAGATCGCGTCGGGGTTCAGGCTCTTGATCTTGGTCAGGATGGGCATGAAGTCGGTCGCCACGTTGGTGGTGAACTCCTTGCCCACCACCGTCATGCCCTTGGAGGCGGCTGAACGCTCAAACACTTCAGCCACGCCTTGGCCGTAAGCGGTGCGGTCGTCAATGATGGCCACGCGCTTGAGCTTCAGGGTATCTGCTGCGTAGAAAGCCAAGCCAGCGCCCAGGGCGTTGTCATTGGCAATCATGCGGAAGGTGGTCTTGCCAGCCCAGGCCACACGGGTCAGGTTGGGGTTGGTGGCCGAGGGAGTGATGTGGGGAATGCCACAGTCGGCGTACACCCGGGACGCCGGGATGGTGGTGCCAGAGTTGAGGTGGCCCACGATCCCGTTGACGCGCGCGTCGCACAGCTTTTGTGCCACTGCGGTGCCCTGACGGGGGTCGCCTGCGTCGTCTTCAGCCACCATTTCAAAGCGCACACGGCGCCCGCCGATGGTGATGGGCGGTTGCGTTGCATTGAGCTCGGCAATGGCCATGCGCGTGCCGTTCTCGTTGTCCTTGCCCAAGTGGGCAATAGCGCCCGACATGGGGCCCACGTGGGCAATGCGCACCACTTGAACGTCTTGGGCCATGGCATAGCCGCTGACCGCCACCAGAGCCACCACTGCACTGAACTTGAGCTTGAACTGCATCACCACAACTCCTGACAAGTAAACAAAAACACCCACCTCACAAGAACTGGGGCCCAGCTCAGATGTAACGCAGGTCATCGACAACGCACTGTGCGCCGGATAGGCGTGAGATTGTCCGCACGGAGACAGACCCCGCTCACCCCATAGCCCAAAAGCCCTAAAGCCGACGGTGCAATCGCACAGGGCGTACGGCGCACCCATAGAAAAAGCCGCCCGAGGGCGGCTTTTTCAGCGGGGCTTGAGCCCGATCAGTTCAGCGGCTGCTTCTGGCCGTTGACGTAGCGGTACAGGGTGATCGACGGGTTCTTCAGTTCGCCATTGGGTTCAAAGGCGATCTGGGCCGTCACACCGCGCACGTTGGCGCTGATGATTTGCGGGGCATAGACCTTGGGGTCAATGCTGTTGGCGCGGCGCATGGCGTCCACCAGCACGAAGGTGGCGTCATAGGTGTAGGGGCTGTAGACCTGGAACTGGTTGGGGTAAGCGGCGTCATAGCGTGCTTTCCAGGCCGTGCCGCCAGGCATCTTGGCCAGCGAGGCGCCGCCTTCGGCGCAGATCACGTTCTCAAGCGTTTTGGCGCCGGCGGCCAGCTTGGCGATCTCAGAGGTGCAGATGCCGTCGCCGCCGAAGAAGCGCACATTGCCCATGCCCAGTTGCTCCAACTGGCGCAACATGGGGCCCGCTTGGGGGTCCATGCCGCCGTAGAAGATGGCTTCAGGGTTCAAGCTCTTGATTTTGGTCAAGATGGGCATGAAGTCGGTGGCTTTGTCTGTGGTGAACTCTTTGCCCACCACGGTCATGCCCTTGCTGGCGGCCGTACGCTCAAACACCTCAGCCACGCCTTGGCCGTAAGCGGTGCGGTCGTCAATGATGGCCACGCGCTTTAACTTTAGGGTGTCCGCAGCGTAGAACGCCAGGCCCGAGCCCAGGGCGTTGTCGTTGGCGATGATCCGGAAGGTGGTCTTGCCAGCCCAGGCTGCGCGAGTCAGGTTGGGGTTGGTGGCTGCGCCGGTGATATGGGGCACGCCGCAGTCGGCATACACGCGCGAGGCGGGAATGGTGGTGCCCGAGTTGAGGTGACCCACCACGCCGTTGACACGGGCGTCGCACAGTTTTTGCGCAGCGGCGGTGCCCTGGCGGGGATCGGCGGCATCGTCTTCGGCCACGAGTTCAAAGCGCACGCGGCGACCACCGATGGTGATGGGCGGCTGCTGCGCGTTCAGATCTGCAATGGCCATGCGCACGCCGTTTTCGTTGTCCTTGCCGTAGTGCGCTTGTGCGCCCGACACCGGTGCAACGTGACCAATGCGAACCACTTGCACGTCTTGCGCAGTGGCAAAGCCGGTGACAGCCATCAGGGCGGCAACTGCACTGATCTTGAGCTTAAATTGCATACTAGAACTCCAAAAAATAGAAGGTAACTAACAAAGACAGTTCAGGAACCAAGGTCCAGCCCGGGAAGGTAACCGATCTATAACCCCCCAGGCGTCAAGGAAACCCCCGATGCCGCTTGCAGCAACTTAAAAAATGCAACAAGCCGTTCCTGAATCCATAACGCCCTAGGGTGGCGCTAGGCTGACCGGATCGATCCACCAACTTCAGGCGAGAGGCATGCCGCCAGATGAGGGCGTCGGCGGGGCGGCGGGTGAGCCCTCTGAGGGTGCGCGCGGCACGGCCAGTTCGCGCGCCAGCGCGTCCGACACGGCTTGGCGCACCACTTCGGCCACTTCAGCGCGCAGGCGTGGCGCAAGTTGCCGGGTGTATTCATCCACCAAACGCATCACCGCTACCTGCAAGCGGTGGTCAATGCTGACATCAATGCGCTGCAGCACGCGGTGCACCAGTTCATCTTCTAAAGCGGCCACGTCTGCGTGGGGGTGCCCCACTGTCGACTGAGCCGCGGGCGGCGCAACCACTTGGCCCCACTGCGGCTCAACCAGCCGCTGGGGTACGGCCAAGGTACCGGGGCTGCCCAGGATGTCGTCCAACATCGGCGGCTGCGGTGCCACTTGCTCGGTGGTGACTACTTCGGTCAAGGTGGGCACATAGCGCGGCGGCATGCGCGGGCCAGACGGGTTCATGGCGCTTGGCTTCCCAGCATGTGTTGGGGCGTTAAGCCCAGCGCCAGGTAACGCTTCCATTGCGCTCGCCCGGCGGCCACCGCTTCGGCTTCTAGACCTACCAGTTCCAAGGCCCGTTGCACCGAGCTGGGCACCTGGCCCAACGGCAAGCCCAAATTCAGCACCACCGGGCGTGGGGTCGCTGCGACGGCTGAGGTCCAGTCAGAGTGGCGGGACAACACCACCGCGCTGCGACGTTGTTGCGACGCGGGGGCATCGTCCCACGCATGGCTGACAAAGGACACATCCGCAAAAGTCCACAACTGCACATCCACCGCCTGCAAGACCGCAGAGGGGCCCACCACCAGCAGAGGTTGTGCGGCCTGCACCACCTTACGGGCCAGGCGCTGTGCGTAGGCCACCACGTCCGGTACTCCGGTATAAAAACTCACCTGGGTGGCCATGCGGGCAGTGCCAAAGAAAAACCAACGCTGAAAGCGTGGGGCGCCGACTAAGTGCGTGCGCGGGCGCGGCGCGCTGGTGCGGTGCGTGGCGCCACCGGGCTTGCCGCTGCGTCCAGCAGGTACTGCAACAGCAAGCCCACCGGTCGGCCAGTGGCGCCTTTGGCGGTGCCGCTTTTCCAGGCCGTGCCGGCAATATCTAAGTGCGCCCACGGGTAGCGGCTGGCAAAGCGCTGCAAGAACTTGGCGGCCGT
>JAAFIY010000044.1 GCA_013297985.1 Comamonadaceae bacterium
GCAGCGTCAACCAACGGCCCGGCCTGTGGGTGGGCTTTAGCGTGTTGAGCGACCGCTATTGGCTGCAGCTAGACCGCAGCCGCTTTGAGGCCGCAGGCGGCCCGACCTGGGCGGTGTGGATGGGCGTGGCGGTGGCCTTGTCATTGGCCGGGGCGGCCTTGATTGCCCGGCGCATCAACCGACCGCTGAAGCGCCTGAGCTTTGCCGCCAGCCGCCTGCGCGAAGGCGACTACAGCGCCAGCCAGCTCGACGAAGACAGCGGCACCAGCGAAATACGCGAAGTCAACATCGGCTTTAACCGCATGGCCCAGCGCTTGGCCGCCATGGAGCAAGACCGCGCGGTGATGCTGGCAGGCATCAGCCACGACCTGCGCACGCCCCTGGCGCGCCTGCGGCTTGAAACCGAAATGAGCGTGCCCGACGCCGAGGCCCGCACCCACATGGCCGCTGACATTGCGCAGCTTGACGCCATCATCGACAAGTTCTTGGACTACGCCCGCCCGGGCAGCCAGCAGTTGCGACCGGTGTCGCTGCGCCAAGTCATTGACAACTGCCTCTTCCCCCTGCAAGGCCGCGACGACCTGGCCGTGGCGCTTAATTTGCCCCCCGCAGGCCCCCACGGCGATGAGCTGGTGGTGATGGCCGACGAGGTAGAACTGGGCCGCGTCATCACCAACCTGCTAGAAAACGCCCGCCGCTACGGCAAGAGCCCCGGCACCGTCACCGCCTATGTGGACATTGCGGCCAAGCTGCGTGACCCGTGGGTGCTGATCAAGGTGCGCGACCACGGCCCCGGCGTAGATGAAGCGGTGCTGCCCCACCTGACGCAGCCCTTTTATCGGGCCGACGATGCCCGCACCGCCGCCACCGGCGCGGGCCTGGGGCTGGCGATTGTGGAGCGCACCATGGTCCGCATGGGCGGCGCCTTTGGCTTGAGCAACACCCGCAGCGGTGGGCTGGCCGCGCACCTGCAGCTGCGCCGGGCGGTGACCAAGTAGGTCACCCGCCTTTTTATGCCACTACGCCCACCAATAGGGCGTAAGCAGCTCTTTTTTCTGTAGCAAGACGGCCGCGCTGCCAGCCGTGCAGCACACGCAGGCGAAAACCATCCATTCCAAATCAGACATTTGGAGTGAATGAAGTTGTGCACGTATTTACCGAATGAATACCGGTTCGTACAGTCGCTGCACTGCTTTCAAACAAGCCTAACAAACGCAGACCAAACCGCTCCCACAAACCCGCCAGATCCAGCCACCCCAACGAGACCACCATGCCCCACATCGAAATCAACTTCATCGCCATTGCCATTGCCGTCGTGGCCAACTTTTTCATTGGCTTTCTTTGGTACGGCCCCGTCTTTGGCAAAGCTTGGAACCGTGCCGTGGGTCGGCCTGAAAACCACGCCGCCCAGGGCAAAGATCTGGCCATGGGCCTGGTGGCCAACATCGTGGGCGCCTTCCTAATCGCCTTTGTGATGGCCAACAACATCGGTGCCTGGACCCCCGCCAGCTGGGGCATCAAAGACGTGACTTACGGCCCGGTCAACCAAGCGCTGCAAGCGGCCTTCTTTACCTGGCTGGGCTTTATCGTGCCGCCGCTGGTTAACGCCACGGTGTGGGAAGCGCGCCGCTGGTCGCTGGCGGCCATCAACGGCGGCTACTACTTGGTGAACCTGCTGGTGGCCGCGATGTTGATCACCCATCTGCGTTAAGCCAGCACCGCCCGGATTGCCAAGCCCAAACCGCTGCTTGCGCCCTAAAATAGGGCGCAAGCAGCTACGCTTTTTGTAGCGCCACCCTTGAAAGACGGCCCATGATCATCGGCGGCGTGTTCATCGACGGCAACCTGTTTTTTTTGGGCGCTTTGGTGCTGGGCATCGTGGGCGCAGTTTGGATGACCTGGGGCAAGGGCGAAGCCGCTTTCAAGGCCGTGTTGCAACAGTTTGAGCAGCGCGGCTACGCGATCACCGTGGCCTATGAAAAGAACCGAGGGCACGTCACCTGGGTGTGGGGCCGCTACAGCCAGCCGGTGCCGTGGTACCTGCACTTTTCCAATCGCTACCCTGAACTTTCAGCCGTCGGCCAGCTGGGCGTGGCCGACATGAAGGTGGGCCACGTGGGCTTTGACAAAGACTTCTACCTGCGCACCAACAAGCCCGAATGGGCGCTGCAGTTCTTTACGCCCCAGCGCTGCGACGAGCTGGTGGGCTATGAAGACATCCAGTTTTTAACGTCAGCCGTCGGCCAAATCCTGACGCCCGACTACTGGCCCGATCTGAAAGCCGCTAACGGCCGCAACCTGCGCGACGTGTGGATGCTGCGCATCAGCGGCAAGCCCCAAGGCGCTGAGCTAGACCGCTACGTGGCGCTGGCCTTAAAGCTCAAGACCGAGGTGCAAGCCTATGCGCAAGCGCGCAGCGGTTGGGAGGCGGCTGATTTGGAAGTGAAAGGGTTTGAAGGCCGATAGCGGCGCCTAGCGCCTCCGCACAGGCGGCGCCCAGCGCGAATCTGTCAAGCGCCTGTCACACAGCCGACATAGCGTGAGAGTCTCTTCGATTCACTGGGACGACTTCACATGCTCGGATACAAAACCCGCTCGGTTCGTGGCGCGGCCACGGTGCTGGCCCTGGCCTTGTTGGCTGCCTGTGGCGGCAGCGACGACGGCTTCAAACTGCCGGGCGTTGAAGGCGCCGCCCTGCCCTACACCGTGATGGGCACCCTGGCCAATGCCGAGCGCACTGAGTTGCGCCTGGGCGGCGTGGGCTCATCCATGGCGCCCCACCCCACCCTGCCCGGCCACTTTTATGGCCTAAGCGATCGGGGCCCCAACGTGGCCACCGCTGCGGGCGTGAACCCGCCCGGCATCATCTTTTTGATGCCCGAGTTCAACCCCCGCATCAGCCTGTATCGCATCACCAGCAGCGGCGCTATTGAACTGGTGAGCAGCATCGGCCTAAAAGACCGCAACGGCCGCCCCGTGACGGGCCTGCCCAACCGCACTTTTGGTAACACCGGAGAGACACCCTACAACCTAGACGGCACCCCCGTGCAGCTAGACCCCGATGGCGACGGCATCCGTGGTTACGACGAAAGCGGGATTGATTCCGAAGGCCTGGTGGCCATGCCCGACGGCACCTTTTGGGTGAGCGACGAATACGGCCCCCACATCGTGCAGTTTGACGCAACCGGCCGCGAAATTGCCCGCATCAACCCCTTTGCCACCGACCCCCGCAACCGCGCGGGCCGCGTGCTACCGGCCGAGCTGGCCCGCCGCTGGCCCAACCGCGGCATGGAAGGCCTGACCATCACGCCCGACGGCCGCACGCTGGTGGGCATCATGCAAAGCAACCTGTACAACCCCACCCGAGATATTGGCCCGATTAACCTCACGCGCATCGTGACGGTGAATATTGAAACCGGTGCCACCGCGCAATATTTGTATCGCCAAGACGCCAATGGTTTGGCCAATTCAGAAATTGTGGCCCTAACCGCCACGCGATTTGCGGTGATTGAGCGCGACACCAACTTCTTTGGCATTACCCCCGGCACGGTGCGCAAAAATGTGTATGTGGTGGACATCAGCGCCGCCACCAATGTCAACGCCAACAACACCACCCTGGTGCAATCCAACGCCGCATTCAGCACCAACGCCGCCGCCGGCCTGCTGGTGAACGGCAGCACGCTTGAAGAAGTGGTGAAAAACGCCAACCCCGCCAACAACGCCGCCGCCGGCTGGGACCAACTCGCCGCCCTGGGCATCCGCCCCGCCACCAAAACCCTGGCCTACGACGGCGTGCGCGCGCAAGGCTACCCCCACGACAAACTAGAAGGCCTGTGGGTGATCAGCCCCACGCAACTCGGCCTGCTCAACGACGACGACTTCGCGGTAGAGCCCGACGGCCGGGGTGGCGCGCAGCAGAAAAAACTGTTTGGCGGCGGTGTGGACCGCAACACCTTGTATGTGGTGACGCCGTTGGTGCCCTTGCGGTAACTGAGTGGGTTGTGGCGCACCTTGGGTGCGCTGAACTTGTAGACAAAAGAGGCTGCTAGCGCCCTGAAATAAGGCGCGGGCAGCTTCTTTTTTTGTAGCAAGTAGCGCTACTGCTTTGGCCGTCGGGCTGGACGCAACCTAAGCTACCCGCCACGGATTAGCACCTAAGCGCTATCCTGCCAATCATGAAAGTCGCCGAAGCACTTCGGTTGCTGCAACAGGACGGTTGGTACTTGGTCAACCAGCGCGGCAGCCACAGGCAGTTCAAGCACCCGGACAAGCCCGGGCGCGTTACGGTCGCCGGTAAACCCAGCGATGATTTGGCCCCGGGCACGCTCAACAGCATCCTGAAGCAAGCCAATTTGAAGCAGTGAGGAACCCCATGCGCTACGCGATCGTGATCGAACAAGCCGCCAACAACTTTTCGGCCTACGTGCCCGACCTGCCCGGGTGCGTGGCCACCGGCGGCACGCTGCAAGAGGTAGAGCAGGAAATCCGCGCCGCCATCGCCTTTCACTTGGAGGGCTTGCGCGAAGACGGAATCCCTGTGCCGCTGCCCACCAGCACGGTGGAGTATGTGGAGTTGGCGGTCTGAGTCAGGTCCTCGGTTCGCGTAGTCATCCAAAATCAGCTCGCCTCTTCGACCTTGTTTGAACGCATTTCAGAAGCAAAACCACTGGACGGCTACCGGGTGTGGCTGCGCTTTGCCGATGGCACTGAGGGCGACGTCGATTTGACTGCGGAGTTGTATGGCGAAATTTTTGAGCCACTGAAGCAGCAGACGGTGTTCAGTCAACTGGCCGTAGACCCAGCCACCCACACCATCGTGTGGCCCAACGGCGCTGATTTCTCGCCGGAATTTTTGCGGTCGGTGCTGCGGGTGGCGGCCTGAGTCGTCTGCACCGGTGCGAGCCGTGCCCCCGCCAGCGCAAAGTGGCGCGCCCCGCTGCGGGCGACACCGCCCATCAATAGTGAAACCGCAACTGAGCAATCTCCAGCGTCCCGTCGTTCACCCGATACACCATGCGGTGCTCATCGGTATTGCGCTTGGACCACCACCCGGCCAGTGCGTGCTTGAGCGGCTCGGGCTTGCCTGCGCCGGCGAAGGGCTCACGCTGGGTTTGTTTGATGAGCTTATGGATGCGTTCAAGCGTTTTGCGGTCGGTTTTTTGCCAATACAAATAGTCTTCCCACGCCGCATCCGAAAAAACCAGCCTCACTCTGCTTGCAACAGCTCACGCGCGTTACCCTTGCCCGCGCTCAACTGCTCAATAGACGCCAGCAGCCGCCGCGCGTTGGCGGGGCTGCGCAGCAGGTAGGCGGTTTCTTCCAGCGCGTTGTAGTCGTCCAGCGAAAGCATCACCACCGCCTGCTCGCCATTGCGGGTGATGATGATGGGCGCGTGGTCGTCGCAGACCCGGTCCATGGTTTTGGCCAGGGTGGCGCGGGCGGCTGAGTAGGTGATGGCGTTCATGGCGGATTCCTTGGTTTGGCGAAGGCCGATTGTACGTTAAATTGTACAATTTGGTGCCTGGCGATATTGCCGCTCAACACGCCGAGCCGCAAGCTGCCCTAAGGCAAAGGGGCGGCTCCCGCCCAACAATAGGCCGCAAGCAGCTACAAAACCAATAGCATTTGGCGCTCTGGGTCGCCGGCTACCAGGGCACCAGGTGCCAGTCCTACGCCTTGCACCCCCGCCCCACCAACGACCACAGCACTTGCACCAATTACGGCAATGCCGTAGCCTTGCGCAGTCCAAACGGTTGCCGAGACCCCCATCTTCATCAAGTACGCCGCCCAAGTCTGGACGGACGACGAGCGCCAAGAGTTCATCAACTGGATTGCCGCCAACCCAACGGCTGGCGCGGTCATCCGGGGCAGCGGCGGGTGCAGGAAAGTGCGCTGGTCCTCTCAAGGCCAAGGCAAACGCGGCGGAGCCAGGGTGATCCACTTTATGGCGCGAGAAGGCACCCTGTGGCTGCTGATCGTTTACAAGAAAGCCCAGTTCGACAATCTGCCCACGTCATTCATCGCCCAACTGCGGGAGCAAATTGAAAATGCCGACTGAAATGGAAAAATTCCAGCAAGACCTGCTGGAATCAGTAAAGCAAATGCGCCGTGGCCAAGCGGCGCGGGTGACCAAAGTGAAGCTGTCAGCCGCTGCGGAGGCGCGGGCGCAAAGTGGTTTGTCTCAGCAAGAGTTTGCTGAATTGCTGGGTGTTTCAGCGCGGACTTTGCAGGATTGGGAACAGGGGCGGCGGGAGCCGACTGGGGCGGCGCGGACTTTGTTGAAAGTGGCGACTCGACATCCCAAGGTCCTACGTGAACTCCAATAGTTTATTGAACGGCCGAATTGTTTCGATGACCCACGGAAAACTGCGACGAAATAGATAGCCGGGTCAGGACCCGTTCAAAGACGCTTCATATGCGATCTGAAATGTACCAATAAATCAAATTAAACATGCCCTACTCCAATTTGACAGAATTTCTGGAGCTCAATCGGATTGATCGATCCAGTTGGGATGACTGCGGCCTAACATGGGAAGTTCTCTCCGAAATAGGGCGGGACCACGAAACCAATCGTGGCCAACTCGCAAACACCGCTGAGTTTTTTGCCCGAACACTTCAGGGGGTTCCTGGAGTGCATTCGATCCGTTCTCGCGTTAAAGATACCGATCATCTTCTTGAGAAAATCGCTCGTAAATGCATTGAAAAGAATGTCAAGTATGCTGGCGTCAACGTAGATAATTATTATGCCCTGATAACTGACTTGGTAGGAGTGCGTGCGCTGCATCTCTTTAAAGAGGACTGCTTTCCCATTCACGACGCAATAACTAAAACGTGGGAAAACCACGAAACTCCCACAGCATACGTTCGAGACGGGGATCCGGCCGAGCTGGCTGAGCGCTTTCGAGGAATTGGGCTTCAAGTTAAATCTCACAAAGACGGCTATCGCTCTGTTCATTATGTCTGCGCTGCGCAACCACTAAAGAGAAAAGTGCTCGCAGAGGTTCAGGTACGAACTATTTTCGAAGAGGGCTGGAGTGAGATCGACCACCGTGTACGATACCCAAATTACTCGGACAATCAATTGGTCGCCTACTTCTTGATGATTTTTAATAGACTGGCCGGCAGCGCGGATGAAATGGGCACCTTCGTCCAAGGGCTGAGCACAGTCCTTTCCGATAATGAGTTAAGGATCAGGACCGTACAAAGCGAGAAAGAGGTTGCTCTTGAAAAAATGACTCTCGCCCTTGATGCTTTATCGGCAATGCGTAAACAGGACGACAATAGCAGAGCACAAATTGATTCGCTCCGAGCCGAAGTGTCTAAGCTACGGGGGATGGGTCCGCAAAACTATGGGTTGCTTGCAGCATTGCCCGATCGAGCGGCGACGGGCTTGGTTTCAGAAGCTCTCCGTCGAGAGTTTCTTGACTCGCTCGCAATCTCGCGTCAGCTTAGTCCGCAGCTAAACCCAACAGTCGGTGGGCTACTCAGTACCGGAGAAGAAATGAAGTTGAAGGAACTGATCGACAGAAAAGCCTTATTTCTAAAGTAGAAATATGGAAAAGATCACTGGCTCACCGACTATTGGCCAGCGCCCTTTCGACAAAATCCCCCTTAACCGTAGTTCTAGGCACCCTAACCCCCTCAAACCAACTACGCACATTCCGCTCCAACCCAATCCCGTGCATGTAGTTGTAAATCGCCTTGGTCAGGCCACGCCCTAGCGCATCATGGTCGGTGGGTGTGGGGTCAACAAAGGCCACATCGTTCTGCGCAAAGGTGGTGGGTGGCAGGGGCAGCAGTTTTACGCCGTAGTCTTGCGGGTTTTTGCCGACGGGGGAATGCACGGTGCATACAAAGCGGTGCCAATAGCCGCTTTGGATGCAGCCGGCGGCAAACAGTTGGCGCACATATTCCAAGGCGTCTACCGTGTCTTGGGTGGTTTGGGTGGGGAAGCCGTACATCAGGTAAGCGTGTACCAAAATACCCGCGTCGCTGAAGGCTTTGGTGACTCGGGCCACTTGGGCGATGCTGACGCCTTTTTGCATCAGGTTTAGCAGCCTGTCGCTGGCTACTTCTAGGCCACCGCTGATGGCGATGCAGCCGCTGTCGGCCAGGGTTTGGGCCAGTTCGGGGGTGAATGTTTTTTCAAAGCGCACATTGCCCCACCAGCTGATGGCGGTGCCGCGTTGGATGATTTCGTCGGCCAGGGCTTTGAGGGATTTGGGTGGTGCGGCTTCGTCGACGAAATGGAAACCGGTTTGGCCGGTTTCTTTCACGATTTGCTCGATGCGGTTGACGAGTTCTGTAGCGCTGGCGGTTTCGTACCGGCCGATGTAATCCAGCCCCACGTCGCAAAAGCTGCATTTTTTCCAATAACAGCCGTGGGCCACGGTGAGTTTGTTCCAGCGGCCATCGCTCCACAGGCGGTGCATGGGGTTTAGCAAATCCAGCAGGCTTAGGTATTGGTTTAGCGGCAGGCCGTCCCAGGTGGGGGTGCCTACTTGCTCAAAGGGCACGTCGGCTTCCATGAAGTTGAGGTACTTCACGGTGCCCTTCCCTGCGCCGTTCACTTCGCCGTCGGCATCGCGCACAAAGGTGCGCACCAGGCGGCTGGGGCCGCGTTTGCCTTGGATGTGTTCCAGCAGGGCCAGCAGGGGGCGTTCGCCGGCGTCCAGGGTGACAAAGTCCACAAAGTCAAACACGCGGGGCTCGGCCAGTTGGCGCAGTTCGGTGTTGACGTAGCCGCCGCCCAGCACGATGCGGATGTGGGGGCTGTGCGCCTTTACCGCTTGGGCAATGCGAAAGGCGGCGTACACCGTGCCGGGAAAGGGGCAGCTGAGCAGCAGCACGTCGGGGCGGTGCTGGTTGATGGCTTGCAGGGCGATTTGCTCCATCAGGCCATCAATCAAGGTGGGCGGCGCGGCCAGGGCGGTGGCTAGCGGGTCAAACGTGGGTTGGCTGGCGGCCAGGCGTTCGGCATAGCGGACGAATTCAAAGCGCTCGTCCACCGATTCGCGCAGCATGTCGGCGATGTCGTTCAGGTACAGCGTGGCCAGGTGGCGGGCGCGGTCTTGCGCGCCCAGGCTGCCGAAGGCCCAGGCCAAAGGGTCAGCGCCCTCGTCGTCGGCCACGTACACCTCTAATGAATCGAAACGCGGGCCTTCGGGCAAAAAGGCGCGGGTGTTGATGCGGTGGGCCAGCGTGCTGTCGCGGCCTTGCAGAAAGGCGATTGCGCTGTCGATGGTGGACAGGTAACTTTTGCTTTGCTCTAAAAAAGATAGCGTGCTACGCTGATTTTTAGAGCGCTGCGGCTCAGTTTGGCTTGTAAGTTGCGCCAGCACCTGCTGCAGGCCCGTGCGGCAATACAGGCGCAGCACCAGGGCCAGGGCCACATCCACTTGCGCCGCATCCACGCCGCGGCTGCGCAAAAAGCCGGTGAGGTAGGCGGTGGACGGATACGGCGTGTTCAGCTGCGTCATGGGGCAGATGAACGACAGCACGCGGGGGCCAGCGCTTGGTGCGGCGGCTTTCGCCTCACTGGCGGCGCTGGGCGCGGCCGCTGTGGGTTGGGGTGGCGTGGCCAGCGGCGGCGTATCGGCAACAGTCATGCGGCCATTATCAAAGTGGCGCGCATTGCTGAGGGTGCTGCGCTACTCGAGGCGGCCGATCTTTTGCACGGCGGCTGTCATGGCCTGCGCGTCACTGGCCCAGTACGTGGCGAAGTCGGGGGCGTCCAAATAGTCGATGGGGCTGCCCGCTCGCAATATGGTTTGCTGCACCGCCGGGTCAGTGGCCGCACGGCGGGCGGCTTCGCGCAGGCGCTGCTGGATGGCGTCGGGCACGGTGGCCGCCACAAACAGGCCCGACCACTGCGCAAACTGCACCGGGTGGCCGCGTTGCGTCAAGCTGGGTACATCCGGCAAGGTGGCCAAGGGCTGGTTGCCCCAATGCGCCAGTGCGCGCAGCCGCCCACTGCGAATGTGCTGCACCACGCTGCTCGGCCCGGTAGATACCGCATCCACCTGGCCGCCCAACAGCGCGGTAATGGCCGGTGCGGCGCCGGTATAGGGGATGTGCGTCATCCTAAAACCGGCTTGGTTCTTGAGCATTTCCATAGGCACATGCATGGTGCCGTAGTTGCCGCTGCTGGCGTAGTTGTACTTGGCGGGGTTGCGCCGCAGGTCGGCCACAAATTCTTCAACCGTTTTCCACGGTGAATCAGATCGCACCACCAGCACGGTGGGGTCGGCGGTAAAGCGGGCGATGGGTTTGAACTGGTTCAGCGTGTACTGCGGGCGACGGTCTAGCACCTTGTCGGCTTCCGGCAGGATGGAGATCGACGACAAGCTCAGCAGCAGCGTGTAGCCGTCAGGTGCCGCGCGGGCCACATGGCCAATGCCCAAGGCGCCGCCTGCGCCGGGTTTGTTGTCGACCACCACGCTCACTTTCAAATCACGCCCCAGCGCTTCGGCCACCGGGCGGGCCACGGTGTCGGCCACGCCGCCGGGTGGAAAGGGCACCACCAGGGTGATGGGGCGATCAGGCCAAGCGGCTTGGGCCCAGGCAGGTGCGCTGCTGGCGCCAGTCACAGCGGCAATCCAAGCGGCGGCTTGGCGGCGGTTTATGTGGGACGGGGCTGGGCTGTGAAGGGTGCGGGGCAAGGGCGTGTCTCCTGTGGTGTCGTTTGCCGCCCATTGTTGGCCCGCCCGTGCCCCGCAAAACCACCCAAAAACCCGCAAGCGCCGCGCCGCGATGGGCTTAGGGCGAAAGCGCTAGCGCACCAACAGCAGCGGTACGTTGGACCTGGCTGCCACCCGCGTGGCCACCGAGCCCATCACCACCGAGGTAAACGCTCCGCGCCCGTGTGAGCCCATCAGCAAGATGTCGAGCTTGAGCTTGCGGGCGGCTTGGGCCAACACCTCGCCCGCGTCAAAGCCCTTGGCAAAGTGCACTTGATGGGCCAGCTTGGCCTGGGTGAGCAGCTTCACCGCAGGCGCCACCGCTGCATCAGCGGCCGCTTGCAAGCCCGCTTCATACTGCGCCAGCAGTTCGGGCGTGAACATGCCAGCGCCCCCTTCAAATGCCGCCGCAGAACCCAGGCCCACGGTGGGATCGTTGCCATCGGGCCGCACATGCAGCACGGTGACGCTGGCACCCTGGCCCCACAGCTCGCGGTGGCTGATGAGCCACTTGAGGGCAGCCAAGGCGTGGGCGCTGCCGTCAATGGCAATGCCCACGTGTAGGGCGCCGTCGGCCAGTGGCTGTTCACCGCGCAGCAGCAAGACGGGCGTGGTGCAACTGGCCAATACGCCGTGGGCGGTAGAGCCCAGCACCAAGCCCTTCCACGCGCTGCGGCCACGGGTGCCCATCACGATCAAATCTGCATGGCTTTTGGTGGCGAGCTGGCCAATGCTGGCGCCGGGGGAGCCCACGGTGTGTCGGCCCCGTGCAGGCACGCCTGCGCGGGCCATGGTGGCCAGCGCCGGTTTCAGCAGGCGCAGGGCTTCTTCTTTGTGAAAGTTGCGCACCAGCTCACGCCCCACGGCGGCTGCGGCCCGGGCGGGCACGGGCAGCTGCACATTGAGCAGTTGCACGTGGGGGTCATCACCCAAAAACGGGCTGCGGCCCGCCACAAAAGCCAGGGCTGATTTGGCGGCTGCGCTGCCGTCGACGGGTACCAAAATCTTCATGGGGTGCCTCCATTGGTGGTGGGTGTTGCCGCATGCATCTGCGGCGCCACAAACCAATATGGAAGCCCCTGCGGTGCCAGGCCTTGACCTGCCTCAGCCCCCGCGCTACATGGGTGCCGCTTGTGCCCTGCGCTTGATGTGGCGCAAGCGGCGGGTGCAACTTATTGCTGCACCTCAAGCCGCGCGGCCTTCACCAAGGCGGCGTTGCTGCGGATTTCGTCGCGGATGTAGGTGTCGAACGCTTCGGGGCGCAGCGTCCAGGCGTCAGCGCCCAGGCGGGCAAAGCGTTCTTTGACTTCCGCGCTGTCTAGCGCCTTCACCACCTCGTCGTGCAGGCGGTTGACCACGTCGCGCGGGGTTTTGGCGGGCACCATCATCCCAATCCAAAAGTTGAACTCAGAGCCCGGCAAGCCCGCCTCTGCCGTGGTGGGCACCTGGGGCAAGGCAGCCGCACGACGCGGTGAGCCCACTGCCAGCGCCAGCAAGCGCCCTTCGCGAATTTGCGGCAGCACCGGGGTGATGGGTGAAAAGTAGTAGTCCATGCGGCCTGCCAACACTTCAGTTACCGCGGCCGCGCTGCCGTTAAACGGAATGTGTACCGCAAAAAACTGCCCCGCCATCTTGAACTTCTCGGCATTCAAATGGGTGGCGCTGCCCTGCCCTGCGGATGCGTAGTTGAGCTGCCCGGGCTTGGCGCGGGCCGTGGCCAACAGTTCTTGCACCGTCTTCCAGCCCTTGGCAGGCGACACCACCAGCACATTGGGTGTGCTGGCAATTGGGGTAACGCCCGCAAAGTCAGTGGCGGTGTCAAACGGCAGCTTGGCGAAGGTGCTGGGGCTGACTGTGTGAGACGACGAATGGATCAAGATGGTGTGCCCATCTGGCGCCGCTTGGGCCACTGCAGCCTGGCCAATGGTGCCGCTGGCGCCTGCGCGGTTTTCCACCACCACTGGCTGGCCCAGGCTTTGGCTTAACCGGTCGGTAATCGCCCGGGCAATGATGTCGGTGGTGCTGCCTGCCGCAAAGGGCACCACCACCCGGATGGGTTTGCTGGGAAAGGCGGTTTGCGCCCAGGCTGGCGCTGCACCTAGCAACGCAAGGGCAGCCAGAGCTGCGCCCCACAAGCCGCTGCGGCGCCGGACTGAAGATGGCAAAGAATCAGGCATCTGTGCTCCCCTTTTGTCGTTAATTCACGAAAAGGTGAATTGTTAGCCAGCGCCGCCTTTGCGCCAAGCGGGGCAAGGGCTTCAGGCGGCTAGGACATACCCCAAAACCACATCGGTCATGTGGGCCAAACGGTCTTGCAAGGCCGTGGGCTGCATCAGGTCGCGACCAAAAATGGCCGACAGGGTGTGGTTGTTGCTTAAGTAAAAGTAAGCCAGCCCGGCAATCGAGATGTATAGCTGCACCGCATCGACCCCCGCGCGAAACTGCCCGTCGGCCTGGCCGCGCCGCAGCACCAGCGCCAGCGTGTCAATCAGCGGCGAATTCAGCTCTTGCAACACCGCACTGCCTTGCAAATGGCGGGCTTTGTGCAGGTTGGCGCTGTTGAGCAAGGTTAAAAACTCGGGGTGAGCCAAGTAGTAGTTCCAGGTAAAGGCCACCAAGGCGGTGAGAGCCTGCGCGGGCGGCAGCTCGATCAGATTGAGTTGTTTTTCTTGCGCGCGAATGTCGGCATAGGCCTGCTCTAGCACGCGCTGAAACAACTGCTCTTTGTCGGTGAAGTAGTAGTAGATCAGCCGCTTGTTCAGGCCTGCGCGTTCGGCCATGCGGTCCATGCGGGCGCCGCCCAGGCCGAATTCGGCAAACTCGTCTCGTGCCGCACGCAGCAAGATCGCTTGGGATCGTTCGGCGTCGCGCAAACGGTCTTCGGGCCGCACGGCAGTTTTGGGGTCTTGCACCATCAGGTGGATTGTTAGGGGCGGCGCAGCACCATGCGCTCGGGGTTGATGCTCACCTCAAAGTGGCGCAAAAAGCTTTGACCCAGCAAACCACTGCTGTCGCCCATGCCCACCAGCCCCACGCCCACTGACACATCGTTGTCCGCCAAGGGGCGCACGCGCACCGGCACGCCGTCGACGATGCGGCCTGGACGCGGCCCATTGGCCGTTTGAAAGGTGACTTGCCGCCCGCCGCGCAAGCCCGCCTGGATGGCCAAAGCATCTGACACCGACACGGTGCTGGCGCCGGTATCCACCAAAAACTGCACCGTTACGCCGTTGACTTCACCCGCCACGCGAAAGTGGCCGTCGGGCCCACGCGGAATGACGAGCGTGCCCGCACCGAGGGTGTAGGGCTTGAAGGCCGAGCGTTGCTGCGCCTGCCACCAGCTCACCCCGCCATACAGCAGCCCGCCCACCGCCAACCACACCGCCACCATCACCAGCGTGGCGCGGCGGGCGGTGCGGCGCACCGAGGCTTCTGCGCTGGGCGGCGTCATGCCCGGGCCAGCAGCACCACCGCGCGGGCTTCAATGGCGTGGCCCAAGCCCACTGGGCCTAAGCGCTCAGCCGTTTTGGCCTTGATATTGACCTGGGCAGGCTGCACACCCAGCGCCGCTGCCGTGGCCTGCACCATGGCGCCGATGTGCCCAGCCAAGCGCGGCGCTTGCGCCACCACGGTGCTGTCGACATTCACGATTTGCCACCCCGCGGCTTGCACCCGTTGCACCACCTGGGCCAGCAGCAAGGCTGAATCAGCGCCTGCAAAAGTGGCGTCGGTGTCTGGGAAATGGCGGCCGATGTCGCCCAGGCCAGCGGCGCCGAGCAGCGCGTCGGTAATCGCGTGCAGCAGGGCATCGGCATCAGAGTGCCCAGCCAGACCCATGGGCATACCCGCGCGTTCAAACGGCAGGGTGATACCGCCCAACACCAGGGCACGGCCGGGCACCAGGGCGTGGATGTCCCAGCCTTCGCCAATGCGTAAATTGAAAGGAGACATGGAAGGATTCACGGCAGGCAAAAGGTTCAGGCAGCGGGCGCGGCGCGTTCAGCCAACACAGCACGCGCCAAGGCAAAGTCAAACGGCCACGTGATTTTGAAGTTGGGCGATTGCGACGCTACCAACAGCGGCGCAAAGCCAGCGGCTTCCATGGCGCTGGCTTCATCGGTGGCGGCGTCACCTGCTTGTTCGTAAGCGGCCAGCAGCGCCCCGGCGCGAAACATCTGCGGGGTTTGGGCCAGCCACTTGTCGGCGCGGCTGGGGGTGGCTGCCACCCGGCCTTGGGCGTCGGCCTGCTTCAACGTGTCGGCCAGCGGCTGGGCCAAGAGGCCGCCCACTGGGTCGGACAGGCAGGCGCTGATCAGCCGGGCCACGTCGTCCACAGCCACCAGGCAGCGGGCAGCGTCATGCACCAAAACCCAGTCTTGCGCCCTCAAAATGGGCGGAGTGTGCTCTGTTTTTTGTAGCAGACGCTGCAGACCGTTGCGCACACTTTGCGCCCGGGTGGCGCCGCCCACAGCCCACACATGCTGGCCACTGGCGTGGCCAAAACTGGGCGCTGCGGCGGCAAAGGCATCGTCGTTGTGCGCCACCACCACGCACACCGCGTGCAAGTTCAGCCTAGTTGCTGTCAGCGTGGCCAGGGTGTGCGCCACCACGCTGCGGCCGTCTGGCGTTAGGCGTCGGTACTGCTTGGGCACCGCACTGCCCGCACGCACACCCACACCCGCGCAAGGCACCAGGGCCACGCAGCGGGGGGCGTCATCAGTTGCGGGTGGGCCCATCAATCAGGCGCGTTGTGTGGCCAGCTTCACACCAAAGGCAATTAAGGCCACCGCAGCCAACCGCGTGCCCACACGCCGTGCCCAAGGCCAGGCACGCAGGCGCAGGGCCAGGGCATTGCCAACCAAGACCAACGCCACCTGATAGACCAAGCTGATTAGCGTGACATGCAACATCATCACGCCCACCGTGAGGGCCGAGGTGCCCGGGCCCATGAACAGCGGGAAGAAGGCGACGAAAAACAAGATCACTTTGGGGTTGGTCAGTGCCACGGCCAAGGCTTCTTTGAAGGCCGACCACAGACGGGGGCCGGTGTCCGCTGTGTGCGCCGCAGGCGCTGCGCTGCTGTGCCACAGCTTCCAGCCTGCGCGCACCAAATAGGCGGCGCCCAGCCACTGCAACACCGTCAGCGCCAGCGGGTGTGCCTGCAGCACGGCGGCCAACCCCGCCACGGCGGCAATCATGTACAGCGCGTCGCCCGCCAGGGTGCCCAGCACCGCGCCCAGCCCGCTGGGCACGCCGTGGCGGGCGGTGGCGTTCAAGATGGCCACGGTGCCGGGCCCCGGAATCAACTGAAAAATCAGGATCGCCGCCACAAAACTGGCGTAGTGCTGGATATCAAACATGACTGGGCCCTCGTAAGTGCTTGGGTGTTGTCAAAGCAGAGCATACGGGCTGCCTACAATCGCGCCCGCCTGCTAGCTGCGCCCACTTGCGGCCGGGCGGCAGGCCGCACAGCGCCCGACACCCGTCGATGGCGCTGTTTGTGCTTTGTCACGCCTTCTTTCGTGTTTGCCTGCCATGCCACTGCCACGCCTGACCCCCGGACAACGCTACGCCCTGCCCCGCCCGGTGGGTTCCGCCGATGCGGTGGTGCTGGCCCGCTTGGCTGAGCGCGAGCGTGCTGCGGGCCGCGTGCTGGCCATCGTGTGTGCGCAAGCGGCTGACGCGCAGCGCTTGGCGGATGAGCTACCGCTTTTTGCGCCCGACCTGCGCTGCGCCTTATTTCCTGATTGGGAAACGCTGCCCTACGACCACTTTTCGCCGCACCAAGACCTGATCAGCGAGCGGCTGGCCACGCTGTGGCGCATCTTGCAGCGCGCCACCGACGCCCAGCATCCTGAGAGCGCCGACGTGGTGCTGATCGGCGCCACCACCGCCTTGACGCGCTTGGCGCCGCCTTCGTTTTTGGCGGGCACCACGTTCTCATTCAAAGTGGGCCAGCGGCTGGATGAAGCGCGCTTAAAAGCCCAACTCACCCTGGCGGGCTACAACCACGTGGCCCAAGTCGTCAGCCCCGGGGAATACGCGGTGCGCGGTGGCTTGATTGACCTGTATCCCATGGGTGCGGCCATGCCGCTGCGGGTGGATCTGTTTGACGACCAGATTGATTCCATCCGCACCTTTGACCCCGACAGCCAGCGCAGCCTGTATCCAGTGCCCGAAGTGCGCATGCTGCCCGGGCGTGAATTCCCGCTGGACGACACGGCCCGCACCCGCTTTAGAAGCCGATGGCGCGAATACCTCGAAGGCGATCCCACCAAAAGCCGCATCTACAAAGACATCGGCAACGGCGTGGCCACCGCTGGCATTGAGTACTACCTGCCGCTGTTTTTTGAATCCACCGCCACGGTGTTTGACTACCTGGGCGAGCACGCCACGCTGGCGCTGCACGGTGATTTGCAAGCCGCGTTTGACCCGTTTTGGGCCGACACCAAAGACCGCCACCGCTTGCTGCAAGGCGACCCCGAACGCCCCCCGCTGCCGCCCGCCGCGTTGTTTTTGACGGCTGAAGAGTTCTTTACCGCCTGCAAGCCCTACGCCCAGCTGGCCTTGCGCCCACAGGTGGCCGATGACGACGGCCTGCCCTTTGCCGCCCTGCCGCCGCTGCAAGCCGATCGCAATGACGACGACCCGCTGGCCCGCCTGCAAGCCCACATCAGCCGCCAACGCAGCAGCGGCACCGGCGTGCTGCTGGTGGCCGAAACCGAAGGCCGCCGCGAAAGCCTGACCGACTTCTTGCGCGCCAGCGGCGTGGTGCCAGTGGCCTTTGAAAGCGTCGACGACTTTGCCACCAGCAGCGAGCCGCTGGGCCTGGCAGTGGGCGCACTGGCGCGGGGTTTCGCTTGGAGCCAGCACGACGGTGACGACCTGGGCGCGCTGGGTCGGCCGATGGATTTGGTAACTGAAGCCGAGCTCTTTGCAGGCACTGGCGGCACCGCGCGGCGCAGGCGTTCACAAGAACAAGCCAGCGATATTGACGCGCTGATCAAAGACCTGGCTGAGCTGTCGATTGATGACCCGGTGGTGCACGCCCAACACGGCATCGGCCGCTACAAGGGTTTGGTCAACCTGGACATGGGCGCCAAGGACGAAGCCGGTCAGCCCGCCCTGCAAGAGTTCTTGCACCTGCACTACGCCGACGATGCGGTGCTGTACGTGCCAGTAAGCCAGCTGCACCAAATCAGCCGCTACACCGGCGTCAGCGCTGACGAAGCCCCGCTACACAAGCTAGGCAGCGGCCAGTGGGAAAAAGCCAAGCGCAAAGCGGCCGAGCAGGTGCGCGACGCCGCAGCTGAGCTGTTGAACATCTACGCCCGTCGCGCCGCCCGCGAGGGCCATGCGTTCAGATTCAGCGCCCACGACTACGAAACCTTCGCCCGCGACTTCGGCTTTGACGAAACGCCCGACCAGCGCGCCGCCATTCACGCGGTGGTGCAAGACATGATTTCGCCTCGGCCTATGGACCGCTTGGTGTGCGGCGACGTGGGTTTTGGCAAAACCGAAGTGGCCTTGCGCGCCGCGTTCATTGCCGTGACGGGCGGGCGCCAAGTGGCCGTGCTGGCCCCCACCACCTTGCTGGCTGAGCAGCACTACCAAACCCTGCTGGACCGCTTCGCCAAGTGGCCGGTGAAAGTGGCCGAGATGAGCCGATTCCGATCAGGCAAAGAAATCACCGCCGCCGCCAAAGGCCTGGCCGACGGCACCATCGACATCGTGGTGGGCACCCACAAGCTGCTGTCGCCCGACGTCAAATACAAAAACCTGGGGCTGTTGGTGATTGACGAAGAGCACCGCTTTGGCGTGCGCCACAAAGAAGCGGTGAAGGCGCTGCGCGCCGAGGTGGATGTGCTCACGCTAACGGCCACGCCCATCCCCAGAACCCTGGGCATGGCACTGGAAGGCCTGCGTGATTTAAGCGTGATTGCCACCGCGCCGCAGCGGCGCTTGGCCATCAAAACCTTTGTGCGCAACGAAGGTACCGGCGTGATCCGCGAAGCGGTGCTGCGTGAATTGAAGCGCGGCGGCCAGTGCTATTTCTTGCACAACGAGGTGGAGACCATTGAAAACCGCCGCCAGAAGCTGCAAGAAATCTTGCCCGAGGCCCGCATTGCCGTGGCCCACGGCCAGTTGCCCGAGCGCGAACTTGAGCGCGTAATGCGCGACTTTGTGGCCCAGCGCTTTAACGTGCTGCTGTGCTCCACCATCATTGAAACCGGCATTGACGTGCCCAGCGCCAACACCATCGTGATGAGCCGCGCCGACAAGTTTGGCTTGGCGCAACTGCACCAATTGCGCGGCCGCGTGGGCCGCAGCCACCACCAGGCCTATGCCTACTTGCTGGTGCCCGACGTGGAAGGTCTGCCCAAGCAAGCCGCGCAGCGGCTAGACGCCATTCAGCAAATGGAGGAACTGGGCAGCGGCTTTTACTTGGCCATGCACGACCTGGAAATCAGGGGCACCGGTGAGGTGCTGGGTGACAAGCAAAGCGGCAACATGCTTGAGGTGGGCTTTCAGCTGTACAACGAAATGCTGTCCGAGGCCGTGCGGGCGCTCAAAAACGGTGAAGAGCCCGACCTGCTGGCCCCGCTGCAAGCAACCACCGAAATCAACCTGCACGCCCCCGCCCTTCTGCCGCAAGACTATTGCGGCGATGTGCACTTGCGCCTGTCCTTTTACAAGAAACTGGCCACCGCCAAGACCGATGTGCAAATTGACGGGCTGCTAGAGGAGTTAGTGGATCGCTTTGGCAAGCTGCCCACTGCCGCGCAAAACCTCATCGATGTGCATCGCCTGCGGGTGCTGGCCCAGCCCTACGGCGTGGTGAAGGTAGACGCCTCCCCACAAGCCATCGGCATTGCCTTTAAACCCAACCCGCCCATTGACGCGATGCGCATCATTGAGCTGGTACAAAAAAACAAGCACATCAAGCTGGTGGGCAATGACCGCCTGCGGATTGAGCGCGCCCTGGCCGAGCCACGCGACCGGGCGCAAATGGTGCGCGATGTGGTGCGCACGTTAACGCGATAAAGCCGTTCGCCACCACCGCCAAGTTGGCTACAAGCCGTCCACTTCCACTCGATCGCGCCCCGCGGCTTTGGCGCGGTACAAGGCCTCGTCAGCGCGGCGCAAGGTGGGCTCAAATCCAGCCACAGTGCCGGTGGCCACACCGGCGCTCACCGTCACCCGCAACTTGCCGGGTTGGCCTGCGCGCGTCATCCATTCGTGGTCTTGCTCGCGCATTTGTTGCACAAACTGAAGCGCCCAGGCGCGGGCTTCTTGCGCGCTGGGGGCATCTCCTCGGGGGCGGCACCAGACAATGCCCAGCTCTTCGCCGCCCAAGCGAACGGGCAGCATGCCGGGCAGCGCGTGGCGCATCAGATGCGCCCCCACACCGCGCAGAACCTGGTCACCCACGCTGTGGCCGTGGGTGTCGTTCACCCGCTTGAAGTGGTCTAGGTCGAGCAAGATCACTGCAAGTCGGGCCGACGGGGGCCAGCCATCGAGCTCACTTCGCAGGCCGTGCCGATTGGCCAGACCCGTCAGCGGGTCGGTGCGCACCAGGGTGTCCAGCGAATGCAGCAGTTGGGCCGATGCCAACAACACCAAGCCCAATAGCGTGCCAATAAAGCATGCGCCAGCGGCCAAGGTAAGCCCTGTGGCCAAAGGCGTATTGGGCAGCGGCCCCGGGTTACCAGAGACCCCCACCAAGCCCCCATAGGCCCGCAACAGTTGCGCAAACACCAACACGCCGGTGCACACCATCACCACCCGCATACCGGGTCGATAGTGGCGCCGCCGCTCGCTGCGGGCGGCCCACCAGATCATCGCGTTGACCGATGCCATCAGGCAGGAGTTGATGGCTACCCGGATGGGTGTGCGCTCAGGGTCAAGCAGCAGCCAGGCGTTGAGCGGCGCCAAAACAAAGATCGACACGCCCACAGCGGGCAGCCAAGGGGCGCTGCGGCCCGACAAGCGGCGCACGCCCATCCAGATCAGGTAGGCCCCGCCCAGGGAGCACAGCAAAGGCACGATGATTGACCAGAACATCGGCACATAGCCGTGCATCGCATGCAAGCCAACGCCGGCGGAGGCCACGGCTGCACCGGCTGTCCAGGTTCGCATGCCGGGCAGTTGCCAGCGCTGCAAATAGCCCACGCCGAACAACAGCAAACACAGCATCAGGCCGCTGATGGCGACCGTGATGCCCGTTGAAAGCGGGTCGAGCCAAGGCACCGACTGTTGTAGGGGTGCGGACGCCCAAATGCGATCCGGTAAGGCCACGCCGTAGCTCATAGGCTGGGCTCCAGCGGCGCAGGTCGGGTGGAGCCTGGGCGGCGGGTGAGCAAGCCGTCTGCCAACACCACCCGGTTGCGCCCGCCTTCTTTGGCCCGATACAGCGCCGCGTCAGCTGCGCCCCAGCCGTTGTCAAAGTCAGCGCCGTTGGCCATCAGCGCCACACCCACGCTTAAGGTGACGTTCATGTCCAGCTCATCTTGGCAGGCTCGGTAAAACGCCAATCGCACCCGTTCGGCGCTGACGTGGGCGCCTTCCATCGCCACATCAGGCAGCACCGCGCAAAACTCTTCACCGCCCAAACGTGCCACCCAGTCCGTTTGCCGCAAGGTGCTGTGCAAGACCCGGCCGAGCAGCGCCAGCACCGAGTCACCCATGGCGTGGCCGTAGTCGTCGTTCACGCGCTTGAAATGGTCTACATCTAGCGCCAATACGGCCGCCGGGCCACGCAGCTGCAGCAGCACACCAACCAGCCCACGGCGGTTCAAGGTGCCGGTGAGGCTGTCGCGGTCCGCCTGGGCTTGCAACTGTTCGGCCAGCTCCAACTGCACCATCAGCACCAGGCCCAGCAAGCAGGCGCAATAGCAAGCGCCGCCCACCGCAAAGGTCAGCACGTTGACGGGCAATACGCTCAGGCCGTCGGGCGGCAGCACAAACAGGGCCTCGAAGGCCCGTGCAATCAGCAGCAGCGTCAGCAGAGTGAGCGGGGCCGAAATCAGCCAGATCGCCGGTCGCAACAGGGGCCTTCGCAAGCCGATAAAAAGGCCCACCGCCGTGCCGCTGCCAGCAGCCAGCATGAGTGAGATCACCGCGATGCGCCAGCCGGGGTCGGGCCACCAATAGGTAAAGCCAACCGACAGCCCAGCCACCGCCGCGGGCAGCACCCACCACAGTCGGCCGGGCCAGGCAATGCCGTGCAGCCGCCCTGCCCCGCGCATCAGCAGCCCCATGGAAGCCATCATGAGCGTGTTGGCTGTCACCATCGACCACATCGGCGCTAACCAGCCTTGGCCGGCAGTCAGGGCCAGCCCCGCAGTCGCCGCGGCGCCGCCCCAAGCCCAGGTGGTCACCCCCGGCAGCCGCTCGCGCACCATGTAGGCATGCCACGCCAGCACCGCTGAAAACATCAGGGTGCATACCGCCGTGGTCAGGGCAATAGAGCGCGGTTCCATGCGGGTCAGGCGCGGGCCTTTGCCAAGCCTGAAGTTGATGGACAATCTAAAGCTTTTGGGCCGCTTGCGCCCATCCAATCAGCCGATAGTGCTATCAAAAAATGAGCATGAGCTTTTCTGCGCCTGCGGTGTCGCTGCCCACCATCGAAGCGGCCCCTGGCCTGGTCGTGCGCGGGCAGCCGCGCCGTTCCTGGCGCGACTTTGACTTGCTGGCCTTTGACATGGACAGCACCCTGATCAACATCGAGTGCGTGGACGAAATCGCCGACGCAGCGGGCCGCAAGGCCGAAGTGGCGGCCATTACCGAAGCCGCCATGCGCGGTGAAATCACCGACTACAAAGACAGCCTGCGCCGCCGCGTGGCTTTGCTGGCAGGCGTGCCCATGGCGCACCTGCACACCGTGTGGCGCGACCGCCTGCGCTTCACGCCTGGCGCGCAGGCGCTGATTGACGCCGCCCATGCCCACGGCTGCAGGGTGTTGCTGGTGTCGGGCGGGTTTACCTTTTTCTCTGACCGGGTGCGCGACGCGCTGGGCATTGATTTCGCCCGCGCCAACGTGCTGCAGGTGCAAGGTGACGACCACACCGGCCACCTCACCGGCCACCTGATCGACCAAGCATGGGGCGACATCTGCGACGGCGAAGAAAAGCGCCGCACCGTGCTGGAGTTGGCTAGCTTGTTGGGCAGCCACACCGGGCGCTGCATGGCGGTGGGAGACGGCGCCAACGATTTGCCCATGATGCGCGCCTGCCACGACGCGGGCGGTTGGTCGGTGGCGTTTCAGGCCAAGCCTGCGGTGCGCGAACAGGCCCGGGTATCGATTGAGTCGGGCGGGCTGGATCGGCTGCTGGAGCTGCTGGACGACTAGGCCCCAGCAGCGGGCAAGCGGTTTCAAGCCGCAGGCGGAGCCGCGTCGCCGCTGGGCGCAGCCGCTGTCCCGCCAACCACTTCAAATTGCACGATCGGCGGGCTAGGCTCATTAAAGGGCACGCCCAATGAGACCTCGCCGTCGCCATGCAGCACGCAAGGCTCTCGGCGCAGTTGGATTTGCGATTCTTCGCTTTTGGCGAATCGCAGCCAAGTGCCAAAGCTGCTGACATCCGTCAACACAAAGGCGCCGTTGCGCCAGTCCAGCCGCGCATGCAAACGCGACACGCGGGGGTCTGCCACCGGGAATTCAGCCGTGTCTAGCCGCCCCAAATGCATGGGCAAATCAGATGGCAAAAACACTTTCTGCGTGCTTTGCCAGCGCAGCTGCAAGGCGCTGGTGGTGTTGTGGGCAATGGCCTGCGGCTGGCCCAGCGTGGCGGCCATGGTCAGCATTTCAGACGCTTCGCTGTCGTCCCAGCTGAGCAGGTACACACCGATGGCTTCGGTTTTGCCTTTGATGTTGACGGGCCCCAAAAACCGAAAGCGGAGCGCACTCTGGCTGGTGCTGACTTGCGCGGCGGTGTTTTCGTTCACCCAAATTTGGCTGGCACCGGCCAGATCACTCAAGCGGGCCGCCACATTGACTGCGTCGCCATAGACATCGTCGTCGCGCTCAATGACTTCGCCACTGGTCACACCCATGCGGATTTCGGTTCGCACCGCAGCGGGCCAGCGTTCAAGGCGCACGCGGTGGTTGCGCTGCATTTCCACCAGTGTGGTCAGTGCGGAGGTGGGGTCAGCGAACACGGCTAACACGCCATCGCCGAGCATCTTCACCGTGCGCCCGCCGTTGGCGCGAAAAAAGTCAGCAATCCAGCGCGTCAGCCGGGTAATGGTTTCAGTGGCCCGCTCGTTGCCGAGCGTTTCAAACAACGCAGTGCTGCCGACCAGATCGGCAAAGACAACAGTGGCGTTGGACTGGGTCATGACCTGCAAGTGTAATGAGCGGATGCAGACGCCAGTTCAATGAACACCGTCATGTATACCAGACCAGCATGGCTTCAGGTCGACCCCGGGACACCGAAGGCACTTCCAAACGCGCTTTCAAGCCCTGTGGCAACAGCAATTTGGTAGCAATGTGGCCGTAGGGCAAGCCAGTCAACACCGGGCGGCCGCAAGCGGCTGACAACCACCGCGCCACTGTGGGCAGGCCAAAACCACGGTCATGCGCGACGGGCTTTGCGCCGGTAAAGCTGCCTAGCAGCACCGCCCGTTGCTTGTGCAAAATGCCCGCGTGCAACAGCGTGGTGAGCATGCGTTCCACCCGGTAAGGGGGTTCATTGACGTCTTCCAAAAACAACAAACCGCGTTCAACTTTCGGTATGTAGGGCGTACCTACCAAGGCCGTCAGTACCGCCAAGGTGCCGCCCCACAGGGTGGATGGCGGCAGGCTCAACGCCTGGTCCTGCAGACCTCTGGGCAGGATGGGGTCGACACCAGAGGCATTTTGCTTGGGTACGTGCAGCACGCTATCGGCCCCCAAACGCCAACCTGCGCCCTCGCCTATGCCTTGCAACAATTCATCAAACACGGCTTGGGCGACCTCATCAGGCTCTTCGTCGCCGCCAAAGTCGGCCACCAAGGTGTGGCCGCTCCAGGTAGTGGCCTGCATACCGCACTGTGCGAGCAGGCCTAGCTGCAGCGCGGTGAAATCACTCAAGCCCACCCACTGGGTGCCGCGCTCAATGCTGCGGCCTATCTGCTTCCAGGGCATGCGGTGCAGCAAGCGGGTGATGCCGTAGCCGCCGCGGGTGATCAAGGTGGCGTCGGCCCCGCTGGCGGCAGCGCGGGCTATTGCCGCCAAGCGAACATCGTCGTCGCCCGCAAAACGCTGGTGGCTGCGCAAAGCGTCGGGGTCAATCTCAACTTGATGGCCCCGGGCTTTGAGCCGCGCCACCGCGCGACGAAAACCGGCCACATCGCGCACCGCGCCAGCCGGGGAATACACATAGATGTGGCTCAAGCGACAGCCTTCACAAGCGTTGTACGGCGGCTTGGGCAATCGGCTCGCCGTGCTCTTGCACAAAGTGGCCAGCGGCTTCGAGCACCATGGGTTCGGGGCAGCCTTTGATGAGGCGGGCCAAGCCCTTCATCACCGGTGGGCCCAGCACCGGGTCTTGCGCGCCAATGGCTATCAGGGTCTGGCCCGCCCATTGTTGCTGCCAAAAGTTGCGCGCTTCACGTGAGATAGCGGCACCGTCGCTGTCCAGGTGTTCGGGCACCATGGGCGGAAATGCACGCAAGGCCGCACGGTGCCCCGCGTCTGGGTAAGGAGCGTTGTAGGCCGCACATTCCGCCGCCGACATCTGCGGGTTGCCACGGCCAAAGAGCTTGCCCACTTCGTAGCCTGGGTTGTCGGCCACAAACTGGCGCCAGCCTAAAAAGCCAACCGACAAGGGCACGTCACCCGTGCCCAGCGCGGTGTTCATCACCAACAGCGCGCTGTAGCGCTGCGGCGCGGCCATGGGCAGGGTCAGGCCCAGCAGGCCGCCCCAGTCTTGCACCACCAGGCGCAGGTCTTGCAAATCAAGCCGCTCCACAAATTCCAGCAACACTTGGCGGTGCCAGGTAAAGCTGTGGGCGCTGTCTTTTTTGGGTTTGTCGCTTTTGCCGAAGCCGATCAGATCGGGTGCCACCACCCGGTCACCAGCAGCCAAAAACACCGGAATCATCTTGCGATAAAGGTAGCTCCAGGCTGGATTGCCGTGGATGCACAGCCAGGTGCGGGGCGCCGCCTGCGGGCCTTCGTCCAGGTAGTGCAGGCGCAGGCCATTAAGCGCGGGCAAGTCGCTGATGTAGTGCGGCTGCCAGGGGTAGCCGGGCAGGTTGGCAAAGGCGGCATCGGGTGTGCGCAGCGCGTCGTCACGCAAGGGGTGGTTCATGCGAGCTGTTTCCTTGTGATGTTGTCTGCGTTGGGCAAAAAAGTTTTGTAGCAGTTGGCCGCATGCCTCGGCCTGTACGCCGTGGCTGACTTGAGTATGGTGGTTTAACTGCGTCTGGCCAAACAAGTCCAACACCGAACCTGCAGCGCCGGTTTTGGGGTCAGCCGCGCCGATGACCAAGTGGCCAATGCGCGCATGCAACATGGCCCCGGCACACATGGCGCAGGGCTCCAGCGTGACGGCCAAGGTGCAGCCATCCAGGCGGTGGTTGTTCAGCGTGCGCGCAGCCTGCCGCAGCGCCAGCATTTCAGCGTGGGCGCTGGGATCGGCATCGGTGCGGTTGCGGTTGTAGCCCTGGCCCACGATGCGACCGTCAGGCGCCATCACCACCGCGCCCACCGGCACCTCACCCAGCGCAGCCGCCGCATGCGCTTGTTCCAAGGCCAGTTGCATCAGGGCGTCGGGACTCAACATACGGGCAATCTACTACAAAAATCATAGCTGCTTACGCCGCCGGGACGGCGCACGCAGCCCAAATGGCATCAAGCTTCGGGTGGCACCATACCCAGCCGCTGCATCCACAGCGCCAGTGCTTGTTCAGCGGGTGTGCCTTGGGCGTAAGCGGCGTGCATGGGCGCATGCGCTTCTTTGCGATGCTGGTTGAGTTTGAACTTGGCATGCCACGCCGTGACATGCAGCTCAAACGCCTCAATGCCATTGAGCAGCGGGGTTTGCACGGCTTCAGACAGGCTCTTCCATTGCTCGGCGTAGTCGGGTTCATGCTCGGCAATCAATTGCTTGAGCATCGCGTCGCGCGCGGGCAGCCCTTGCAACACGCGCACTTGCACACGCAGTTGCACGAGCAGGTAGCTCCAGGTGGGCACGCGTTCGCGCACGGGGGCGTACACCTGCGGGCTCATGTAGGCGTGCGGGCCAGTGAACAACACCGTGGCTTTGGCCAAGCTGCCGTCAGCTGCGGGCTGCAGCAGGGCCCGGTGCGGATTGGGCCGCGCCACATGGCCCAGCAGCACCCAGGGCGCGGCCAGCGGGTCGGCTTGCGGGTTTGTTAGCACCAGCGGCAGCGGGGTGCAAAAGGGTTCGCCTTCGGCGTCGGTAGAAATCAGCAGCGCCAGCGGGTGCTCGCGCATCAGCAGCGCGGCCAAGGCGGGGTCGGGTTGTTTGAAGTGGGGCGGCTGGTACATCATGGGGCGCAGGATACGACGCAATTGGCCAAGCCCCACATGCCCGATCAGCACTCACTTTTTGATAGCGAACTACGGCCTAGTTCAGGGCCGAAGGGGCTGATTTCGTCTAAGGCCCCACGCGCCGTGGTGCAGCCCGCCCCGCCCCTGCCCGAGCACATCGCCCTGCGCGCCACGCTGCCGCCCAGCTTGCGCCTGGGCACCTCGTCGTGGAACTTCCCCGGCTGGGCGGGCTTAGTGTGGGACGCCGCCTACCCCGAGGCCACGCTGTCGCGCCACGGTCTGGCCGCCTACGCACAACACCCGCTGCTGCGCTGCGTGAGCCTAGACCGCGCCTTCTACCGACCGCTGACCACCGCCCAATACCAAGCCCTGGCCGCGCAAGTGCCCGACGACTTTCGCTTTGTGGTCAAAGCCCCCAGCCTGGTGTGCGACGCCCTTGTGCGCCACGAAGGCACCGCCCTGCAGCCCAACGCGGCTTTCTTGAACCCCGAGCTGGCCTTAGACCTTGCCCTGCGCCCCGCCCGCGCCGGGTTGGGCCGCAAGCTGGGCGCGCTGGTGTTTCAACTCAGCCCCCTGCCCCGCGGGCGGCTGACCCAGATGGACGCGGTGCGCGATCAGTTGCACCACATGCTGGCCGCCTGCCGGGCAGAGCTGGGCCACTTGGACCACGCCACCCAGCCCATCATCGCCGTTGAAGTGCGCGACGCGGCCTGGATCCACACCCCCGCCGCCATCGCCGAGTTAGCCGCCCTGCTGCGCGATACCGGCGCCACCTACTGCCTGGGCAGCCACGCCAAACTGCCGCCGCTGGCCGAGCAGCTACCCCTGCTAAGGGCCCTGTGGCCCGGCCCCCTGGTCTGCCGCTGGAACCTGCACACCCGCCATGGCGCGTTTGGCTATGCCGACGCCAAAGCCGAATACGCCCCCTTCAATCAACTGCACGACGTCGACGCCGAAACCCGCGCCACGCTCGCCAAGGTGGCCCTGGCCACCGCGCGTGCGGGGCATGACGCGCTGATCACCATCAACAACAAGGCGGAGGGGTCAGCGCCGCTTTCTGTGGTGGGGTTGGCGGGGGAGATGGGAGTTCGGCCCTGACAAGACGAACGGGCCGTATCCACTTGCTTCAGTCCGCCTTGAGCCTGATCCTGTCTCGGTAGCGATCGGCGCAACGCTTCAGCTATTTCCCCGAGGACTTCGCGGCCTGACCCGCATCCAGACCACCCACCCTGATCCGAATGGTGCTGCCCGCCAGCCATACCTCGCGCAGAAAAAACGACAGCCCCACCACCAGCGCCAGCGTCGAGCCCGCAAACATGCCCCCGGCCAGCCACTTGAGCGGAAAGCCCAACGCGGCCTCGAGGAACAGCACCAAGATCACCATGCAGTCCAGCAGCGCGCCCAGGGTGCAGAAGGTCACCGATCCACTGGTCCACTTGCGGCGCTTTTCTAGGCTGAGCAGCTCGGCATCAATCTGATGTTGGGCCAGGTTGCTGACGGCCTGGGGTTGCTCATTGAGGTAGCGCGCCCGGTCAATGATGCGCGCCAAGCGGCCCGCCAGCACATTGAGCGTGCTGGCAATGGCCGTGAGCAAAAACACGGGGCCCAGGGCGAGTTGGATGGCGTGGGGGACGTCGTTGAGGTTCACGGTGGTGAGTGGGTGGAGGGCCCCAGTGGCTATCAAAAATTCTTGTACGGATTGGCCTTCTTCCACCGCACCAAACACACCGGCACCCGGTGGTGAAACGGCAGGTGCAAGTGTGCGGCCAGCATGCGAGCGGCGTCGCGCAGCGCAGCGTGGTGTTCTAGGTCACCTTCAGCCAGCACCAGCGATGGCGGGACGGATTGCGGGTCAATCGGCTCCCACGGCGGGGCGTTGGCCAGGGAATCAAACTCGGCATCGATCAGGCCGCGTGGGCGCATGGCGGCGCGGGGCACCAGCACCAGTTTGAGGTTGGTCGGGCCCAGGTCGCCCACCACCGCATCTTGCGGCCAGCCCTTGCCCAGCTTGCGGTGGCGGGCCACCAGGCGCACCTGGGCGTAGTCGCGCAGGTGGTGTTGGGTACGGCGCTGCAGCAGGTTGCGCAGCACGGTGTGGGTGATGTGGCCGTCGGTGATGCGCAGCGCCACCCAGCGGGTGGCCACGGTGAACTTAAAGCCCACCCACAGCATGAAGGCGGCAAAGGCCATCACCCCCAGCCAGCCCGGCAACCATCGGCCCATTTCTGTGATCAAGCTAGCCGCCTGCACATGCGACCAAACCAAGAGGCCTGCCACAAACACCGCCCAGCCGCCAAACAGCAAAAAGGGCACTCCCACCAAGCGCCCCAGCAGGCTTTGGCGGTGCTGCACCGTGACGGTGTCGCCCTGCACGCGGATACGGCAGGCGGCGTTGGTGATCTCGGTGGGTGCAGCGCTGGGGTTCATCACATCACCATGAGCGTTGCGCGGGCGCCTTAGGCTTCAGGGCAGAACCACAGCATGCCCAGCACAAACATGGCCAGCAGACCCATGCAGACCACGTTGCTCCAAAAAGCGAAGGGCTCTTCGTCGCGGTGGATGGTGCGGCGAAAGTAGGTTTTTCCGCTGAGCAGCGACAAAACGACGCCCCCGGCCATCAGCGCCGCAAAGCCTTTGAGCAGGCCGACTGAATCGGCGTTGGTGCTGCATGCCATGTACCGCTCCCGCGTTAAAAGGGGCTTGCGGCCCGCCCACCGCGCACGGCGGGCTGGCCGCTGCGCACTCTAGCGCTTGCGGGGTGCGCGCGGGGCGCTGGGGGCTTGGCTGCGGGGGCGTGCGCTGGCGCCGGCGGGTGCCGCGCGGGCGGCGGGGCTGGCCGATGTGCGCGTGGATGAGCGGGTGGTTGGGCGTGCCGGGGCGCG
>JAAFIY010000046.1 GCA_013297985.1 Comamonadaceae bacterium
GCATGAAAAAAGCGCCCTTGTGGGGCGCTTTCTTCGGTTTGGCGATGCGGGCTCTGCGGCCTTGTGCGTTGCACCGCCGGGGCCACCGCCGCAGCGGTGTTCTTCTCCTCGGCTCCTCGCGCAGCGTGGGCCCTAGGGCTCACTGTCGATTCAGTGCACTGTAGTGGGGCGCGTGAAGCTTGCCGATCCGGACAAACCCACGCCATGCACCGTATAGGCGCATCGGCAGCATGGAATATCGCCCGACCATCGCGTATCTTTGGGCAAGCCGCTCATCTTGTACGCACCATGATCGACCACCTAGACCACCTGGTTCTCACCACCTCACGCCCCGAAGCCTGCATCGACTTCTACGCCCGTGTGCTGGGCATGCGGCTAGAGCGTTTTGTGGGCGGCACGCCGCCGGTGGAGCGCACTGCATTCGTCTTTGGCAACCAGAAGATCAACCTGCACATCCAGGGCCGCGAATTTGAGCCCAAGGCGCACCTGCCGGTGCCCGGCGCGCTGGACTTGTGCTTTATTGCCAGCACGCCGCTAACCGATGTGGTGACCCGCTTGGGTGAATGCCACTGGCCCATCATTGAAGGGCCGGTGCAGCGCACCGGGGCGGTGGGCAAGATCCGGTCGGTGTATGTGCGCGATCCGGATTTCAATCTGATTGAGATCAGCGAATACCTAGCGGCCTAAGCGCCGCCGCGCTATTTGCTGGTGGGCATCACAAACTCAGCGCCCTTGCCAATGCTCTCAGGCCAGCGCTGCATGATGCTTTTTTGCCGGGTGTAGAAGCGCACGCCTTCTTCACCATAGGCGTGCATGTCGCCAAACAGGCTGCGTTTCCAGCCGCCAAAGCCGTGCCAGGCCATGGGCACGGGAATGGGCACGTTGATGCCCACCATGCCCACTTGAATACCGCGCGCAAATTCACGCGCCACGTTGCCGTCGCGGGTGAAGCAGCTCACGCCGTTGCCAAACTCATGCGCGTTGATCAGGGCCACGGCTTCAGCGCCGGTTTTGACCCGCACGCACGACAGCACAGGGCCAAAAATTTCTTCGCGATAAATGCGCATGTGCGGCTGCACCTGGTCAAACAGCGTGCCGCCCATCCAGAAGCCGGCTTCGCAGCCGGCACCGGCTTGCGCGCCGGTGAAGGGGCGGCCGTCATGCAGCAGCTTGGCGCCCTCACTCACGCCCACGCCGATGTAGTCGGTGATGCGCTGCCATGCGGCGCGGGTGACGATGGGGCCCATCTCGGCGTCCAGCTGTTCGCCGTGCTTCACCTTCAAGGCCCGGGCGCGTTCGGTCAGCAAGGGCAAGATGCGGTCAGCCACATCACCCACCAGCACGGCCACGCTGATGGCCATGCAGCGTTCACCGGCTGAGCCGAAGGCGCTGCCAATGAGTGCGTCCACGGCCTGGTCAATGTCGGCATCGGGCATAACCACCATGTGGTTCTTGGCGCCGCCCAGGGCCTGCACCCGCTTGCCGTGGTGGGCACCGGTTTCATAGATGTAGTTGGCAATTGGGGTGCTGCCCACAAAGCTCAAAGCGGCTACGTCGGGGTGCGTCAGCAATGCGTCCACTGCCTCTTTGTCGCCCTGCACCACGTTGAACACGCCGTCGGGCAGCCCCGCTTGGCGAAGCAGTTCGGCCATGCGCAGGCTGCAGCTGGGGTCAATCGGGCTGGGCTTGAGCACAAAGCTGTTGCCGCAGGCAATGGCCACCGGAAACATCCACATGGGCACCATCACCGGGAAGTTAAACGGCGTGATACCCGCCACCACGCCCAGGGGCTGGCGCATCGTCCAGTTGTCGATGCCGGTAGAGACTTGCTCGGTGTAGTCGCCCTTGAGCAGTTGCGGGATGCCGCAGGCAAATTCAACGATGTCAATGCCGCGGGTGACCTCGCCTTGCGCGTCGGTAAACACCTTGCCGTGCTCGGCGGTGATCAGGTGCGCCAATTCATCGCGGTGCTGGTTGAGCAGCTCCAAAAACTTGAACATCACCCGCGCGCGGCGCAGCGGTGGCGTATCAGCCCAAGCAGGGAAGGCGGCGCGGGCTGCGGCCACGGCGGCATTGACGTCCACCACATTGCCCATGGCAACGCTGCCGGTGACGGCGCCAGTGGCGGGGTTCGTGACCTGGGCACGCCGTGCACCGTTCGACCCAGCGAGCTTGCCGCCAATGAAATGATCGATGGGGCTAACTGCAGACGATTGGGCGCGGGCGGTGGTGAGGTCAGGGGCGTTCATAGCGGGGACTGGCTTGAGTTGTTTTGTGGCGCTTAGGCCCTGAAATAGGCCGCAGGCAGCTATAAAAAATATAGCGGCGCAGCCGAAAAGGCCACGCCGCTTGGCGGAGTGTGGTGCAAGCCGTGCGTCGCCGCTGCGGGCCGCTCGCGGGCAGCCCGGACCGACTACCGCCAGCGGGCGTCAGGCGCGGACGTTCAGCGTGCCACCAATCACCTGACCCTGCAGGTTGGTGGTGGGACGCGGCTGGTTTTGCTGCTGCACGTTCTCGGCGTTGAACTGCGGTGTGGGCGGCTCGCGGTCGGCGTTGAAGGCTTGGGTGCGCTCGGTGTTGGCGCGGGCAGCCACGGGGTCGGGGCGGGGTGAGGCAAACGAGACTTCCATGGTTGTGCTCCTGGGCAAGAAAACTTCTAAAAAGGTCAGGCGTAAATGCCGACGAGTCGGCGTTCGGTGTTGGCCGCCTGGCTGGTGGGCGACACCGCGTTGTATTCACGTACCGCACGGTTGCCCGCGTCTTGGCTGCCTTGCAGCTCTTTGGCAATTTGTTCTTGCGCTTGCTGGCTGGCCTCGGCGCGGGCCACGCGCTCGAGCTGCGCGGCGCGGGCGGCCAGCAAGCGATCAGCCGGTGTGGGCGGGGGCGGGCTGGCCAGCGCTTCAGCTTGCAAGCGCTGGGCTTTGGCAATTTGTTCTTGCGGCGATCCAAAGCCCAAAGAAGACACCGACGGCGTGCCGCTCACGGCGTAGTACACGCCGTTGGTGCTGCTGTAGATGGTGTAGGGCGGCCCAAACAGCGCCACGGTTGAGGTGTTGGCCACCGAATCGGCATTGGGCGTGTTGGCTGCACGCTGGTTGCTGGCCAAGGATTGCGCTGCGGCCTCGGCTTGCGCGTAGCCACCGGCCGTGGGCGGATCAGGCAGCGCTTGGGTAAATTGGGTGGCCGGAGTGCTGGCCTGGGTGCTGGCGCGCTCGAGCACCTGGGCGCGGGCACTGGCGAGCACTTCGCGGGCAGACGTGGCGCCTTCGGTGCGCACAGCAGCGCTGCGCGCGGCCACTGCGGCCTGCGCGGTCAGGATGCTGCTGCCCGAAACGGCGTCTAGCGCCATAGCACATGTGCCCGGTTGCTAATCGCCCGAAAAGCCGAGCGACACGCTTCATTGTAGGAAGCTGTGGTTTTTATGCAAAGGGCAATGTGTGTCTGCCAGTGTCCAGTGGGGTCTAAACGCCCGAATTAACGGCGGCAGCGACCTCAGGCGGCGCCTGAATGGGCATGGCCAGCAGCACCTGCGCCATGCCCTTGCCCAGCGGGTCATTGCGCAAACTGGCCATGCCGCCGCCGCCCAAGGCCTGGTCGCACAGAAAATTCAGCGCGTGGATGCCGGGGACTTCAAACACCCGCACTTCGCCCAACACCCGATGGGCCAGCCACTGGCGCACCGTTTGCGGTGTGAGCTGGGCCCGAATCCACGGCAGCCAATGCGGCTGACGGGCGATGACGCCGATGTTGGACACATCGCCCTTGTCGCCCGAGCGGGCCCAAGCCACATCGATCAGCCGCAGCTCGGGCCAATCTTTCTGGGGCATTGCGACCGGGAAATTGGGGTCTGACCCCAATTGTTTGGCGGCCGCCTGGCTTGGCGCGAAATTGGGGTCTGACCCCAATTCTTTTTCTGCTCGCTCCAACCCCACGCGGGCGCTGACGTGTCGCTTGTGCAGCAAAAAGCTCAATTGCTGGATGCTGGGCGCGGGGCTGGGGCGGCCGCTGGCGCCGGTCGTGCCTGGCGCCCAGCTGGTGCCGGCCGGGGCGATTTCTCGGGCGAAGATTTCCAACGCGGCTTTAACTGGATGGCGCACCGCCAAGTGCAGCACCACTTCGCGGCTGTTGCTGGCCTGGGCATGTGGACCAAAGCTGGCTTCTTCGCTGCCCAGGATTTCAATCAGCGTGCGGCTGTAGGGGGGCAGCTTCAGGGCGGCAAACATCTCAGATGTGCGCTGCAGAACAGCCTCGGCGGTGCGGCGAGCCTTGGCCGCCGCGTCCAGGCCCACGATGGTCAATTGCGCATTGCAGCGCCAGCCGTCCAAATAGGTGGCCGACACCTTGTAGTGCGGCCCGGGCGCTCGGCCTCTGGCACCTTGCACCGCCACGCGGTGCTCGGCGAGCTGCTGGACGGTCACGCCGGTGAAATCGCACACCACGTCGGGCAGCAAATAGGCAGCGGGGTCGCCAATTTCGTACAGCACCTGCTCGGCCACCACTTGCGGCGCCACCAGCCCGCCAGTGCCCGCAGGCTTGGTGACCACAAAGCCGCCGTCGGCGGCGCATTCCACGATGGGGTAACCGATGTGCGGCCAGTCGGGCACCAAGTGCCAATCGGTGTGCAGGCCGCCGGTGGCCTGGCAGCCGCATTCAATGACATGGCCCGCCAGGCTGGCTTGGGCCAAGCGATCAAAGTCGTCCCAGGCCCAATCAAACGCATGCATCAGCGCACCCAGGGTGACGGCGGAATCCACGCAGCGGCCGGTGATGACGATGTCAGCCCCGGCGTCCAACGCTGCCGCAATGGGACGGGCACCCAAGTAAGCGTTGGCGGTGGTCAGGCGTGGCGCCAATTCAGGCTGGGCGGCCAAGCGCTCGTGCAGCCCGGGGGCATCCAAGCTGGCACGGCGATCGGCGTGGGCCACCAGCGGTAACACGTCGTCGCCCAGCACCACCGCCACTTTCAAATCCAGACCCAGCTCGGCCAGCAGGGTACGGGCGGCGTCAGCGCAGGCCTGGGGGTTGAGCCCACCTGCGTTGGATATGAGCCTGACGCCCTGTTGTGCGGCCTGGGGCGCTATCGTTTTGAGAGTGACTGAGATGAAGTCAGTGGCATACCCCAAAGCCGGATTCTTAGCGCGCTGCGCGGCCATGATCGACAGCGTGAGTTCAGCCAAGTAATCAAACACGATCACATCGCATTGCCCACTGGCCAGCAGTTGTGGTGCGCCCACGGCCGAGTCGCCCCAAAAGCCGCTAGCGCCGCCGATGTGCAGCACACCGCCGCGATTGGCAGCGCGTTGTTTCAGTGAACGCATGGCCATGTCAGCGCCCCGTCCACTGCGGTGCGCGCTTTTGCTGAAAAGCGGCCTGTCCTTCCTTGGCGTCTTCGGTCAGGGTGAACAGCGCAATCTGGCTTTCCAAGAAGGACATGCTTTCTTCAAAGGGCATGGCTTCGACTTTTTTGAGGGTGTACAGGCCGCGCCGGATGGCCGCCGGAGATTTGTCCAGCAATCGGCCCAGCAGCCATTGCAGCTTGGCGTCCACATCATCATCCACGTGGTTCACCAGGCCGTATTGCAGGGCTTCGTCAGCGCTCAGCGGCTCGCCGGTGATGCACCACTCCACCAGCTTGCGCCGTGGCACCAAATGCTGCAGCACCGCCAGCACCTGGGCCGGGAACACGCCCACTTTTACCTCGGGCAGGCCAAACACCGCATGGCGCGCGGCCACGGCCATGTCGCACATGCTCAAGAGCCCCATGCCACCGGCCATGCACGCGCCATTGACCCGCGCGATAAGCGGCACACGGCTGGCCTTGGCCACCCGCAACACGCGCGCCAGGTGGCCAATGGGGTCGGAATAGTCGGTGGTGAAGGCCTGCGCGCTTTGCAAGTCAGCCCCCGCGCAAAACGCCTTGGCGCCCGCGCCGGTGATGACGATGGCGCGCACGCTGCGATCGTCTTGCGCGGTCTCAATGGCCTGCGCCATACCGGCCAACACGGCGTGGCTCATGGCGTTGCGACGGGCTTCGCGCTGGATGGTGAGCCAACGCACCGGGCCCCGGTCTTCTTGCAACAGCTCTGGCTCGGCAGCAGGCGGGGTGTTGGCAGGGGAGGCGTCAGCCATTGGGGGGTATCTCCAGCGAGGTCGTTGTGTGTAGGCGCTACAGCCTGCACTTTAGCGATGCGCGTCATCAGCGGCCGGAGCTGGGTCGCTACCATGGTTGGCATGACACCGGGCCCTTTGCGCCACCTGCCCAGCCTCAACTGGACGCAGTCCCAAGCCCGCCCCCAAGGCGCCTGGACGGCGTTGGCGCTGTCTGACAGCGCTGCCTGGGCAGCCCTGCAGACCGCGCTGCAACAGGCCCCAAGCGGCGGCTTAAAAAGCTGGTCTTTGCAGGAGCTGACGCAGCTCGATCACCTGGGTGCCCAGGTACTCTTTAACGCCTGGGGCGGCCAATGGCCCACTGAGTTGCAGGCCAGCCCTGCTCAATTGGCAGTTTTGCGCCGGGTGGCTGCCCTGCAAACCAGCCGTGCTGACATGGCTGATTTGGCCGCGCAAGAAAACGCCGACGCATCGGACTCCATCTTCAAAGAGTCGGCCTACATCGCGCCTGCTGATGCAAGCCCTGAATCGGCCCCGCACACCCTGCTGACGCGCCTGCTGGCCCGCGTGCCGGGCTTGTGGAACGCCTGGGAGCATGCGCGTGACTTTGTACAGCTCACCGGCCAACTGGCCCTGGACACCGGCGCTTGGATCACCGGGCGCCAGCGCATTCCGTGGGGTGAGATTTCGGCGCAGGTGTACCGCGTGGGCACTACGGCGCTACCTATCACCGCCTTGGTGGGCGGCTTGATTGGGGTGGTGCTGGCTTACTTGAGCGCCAAGCAGTTGGCCCAGTTTGGCGCCAATGTGTACATCGTCAATTTGCTGGGTATTGCGCTCATTCGCGAGCTGGGCCCGGTGCTGGCGGCTATTTTGTTGGCGGGGCGTTGTGGCTCGGCCATTACGGCGCAAATCGGCGTAATGCGAGTGACGCAAGAGCTTGACGCCATGCGGGTGCTTGGCCTGTCGCGCGGTGCGCGGCTGGTGCTGCCACGGGTGTTGGCGCTGTCAGTGGCCATGCCGCTATTGAGCGTGTGGACCACGCTGTGCGCCATGGGCGGCGGCATGGTGGTGTCCAACGCGCTGTTGGATATTTCACCGGCCTATTTCATCGTGGCGCTGCCGCAGGCGGTGGACGCGGTGCACTTGGGGCTGGCCAGCGCCAAGTCGCTGGTGTTCGGCGCGGTGGTGGCGCTGTTGGCCTGCCACTTTGGCCTGCGCGTCAAACCCAACACCCAAAGCCTGGGAGCGATGACCACTGCGTCGGTCGTCAGCTCGATCACCGCCGTCATCTTGATTGATGCGCTGTTTGCGGTGCTGTTTATGAACCTGGGCTTTTGATGAGCGCTGAGCCGCCCATCGTCATTACCCAATTGCGCACCCAGGTGGTCAACACCGGGCAGCGACAGGTGGTGCACCGCGACTTGAGCTTGACGGTGCAAGCGGGCGAATTCTTGAGCATCGTGGGGGGATCGGGCAGCGGCAAAACCGTGCTGCTGCGCCATATCTTGGGCCTGATGCGGCCTGCAGCGGGCCGAGTCACCGTGTTGGGCGCCGAGCCTTTCTTGGCCGGGGTGGCACACGCACGCCGGGTGGGCATGCTGTTTCAGCAAGGGGCCTTGTTCACAGCTTTGTCGGTGCTGGACAACATTGCGCTGCCCTTGCGCGAGCTAGGCACCTTGCCCGACGAACTGGTGCGCCAATGTGCCTTGGTCAAGCTGCGCATGGTGGGGCTGGATGCCGAGCACGCCAACAAAATGCCCGCCAATCTGTCGGGCGGCATGATCAAGCGGGTGGCCCTGGCGCGCGCCTTGGTGCTAGACCCTGAGCTTTTGCTGCTAGACGAACCCACCGCAGGCCTAGACCCCGCCAGCGCCGACGGCTTTGTGCAACTGCTGCGCGCGCTGCACACCGAGCTAGGCCACACCGTGGTGATGGTGACGCACGATGTGCCCACCTTGCTGGGCCTGAGCACCCGCGTGGCCGTGCTGGCCGAGCGGCGCATCTTGATCTGCGGCACGCCTGCGCAAGTGATGGCCTTTGACCATCCCTTTGTGCACACCTTCTTCTCAGCAGCTGGGGTGCGCTTGCCCAGCCCGGGTGCAATCGGTTAGCGTCAGCCCTGTCGTATGGAAAACAAATCTCACGCCTTGGCTGCTGGCGCCTTTGTGCTGCTGTGCAGCGCTTTGCTCCTGGGCTTGGCTTGGTGGCTAACGCGCGACGCGGGCATTCGGGTGCGGCTAGACGTCATCACCACCGATGCGGTGACGGGCGTGCAAGCCCAGTCGCCGGTGCGCTACAAGGGCGTGGACGTGGGCACCGTGCGCACCGTGCGGCTTGACCGCGATGTGCGCGGCCAGATCGTCATTGAAATGCAAATTGACCCCGCCACCCCGCTCACCCAAGGCAGCACCGCCACGCTGGCTTTTCAGGGCGTCACAGGCTTGGCGTTTGTGCAAATTGATGACCGTGGCACCAACCCCGCACTGCTGGACTTTTCTGGCGCTCAGCCGCCGCGACTGACGCTGCAGCCCAATTGGATCAGCCAACTGGGCGAACAGGGCTCCGGCTTGGTGCAGGGCGCGCGCAACGCCACCGACCGGGTCAACGAATTACTGGCCCCCGCCAACCAGCAAGCCCTCAACGCGGCCGTGCAAGACATTGCCGCTGCCGCCAAGGCCACCCGGGTGCTCACCGATCGGCTCAAGGTGATTGCCGACGCACAAATGGGCCCCGAAAACATCAACCTGCCCCGCCTCGCACGTGAAGCCGAGGCGGGCTTTGTGAGCGTGCAACAACTCAGCCGCGAAGCCATTGCGCTCACCCAATCGGTGAATGCGGCAGTAAGCGGCCCGCTGAATGCCAGCCTAGCCGAACTGCAACGCGCCGGACAGCGCTTGAACGCGCCCGACGGCGCCTTGCAGCAAATTTCCGCCGGCAGTGCCGCCTTGGCGCGCAGCGCCCAAACGCTAGATGCGCAAACCCTGCCGCGCCTAAACACCCTGGCTGATCAGGTGGGCCACGCCACCCAAGAACTGGGCCGTGCCAGCGCGGACATCAGCCGCACCAGCGCCGACGTGGGCCGGGTGGTGCAGCAATTGGCCGACCAACCCGCCAGCCTGGTGTGGGGCCCACCGCGCCAAGCCCTGGGCCCTGGCGAAAGCCCGGCGCGTGGTGTCCGGTGATGGGGCGCACGAAGTTGACCCAGCCCCTTGGATGCGCCATTTGCTATTTAAATGATAGCTGATTTGGCTGATTTTATGAGCGCTACAGCCCCAATGCATGCAAAGCCCCTGACCTCAGCACCGCCACTGAGTCGTCGTGCCGCCACTCGCGCCATCACGGTCAGCACCTTGCTGGCACCGCTGGTGGGCTGCTCATTGCCCACCGCGCCCGAAGCACCCACGCTTTACACCCTGCCGCCACCGGCCGCCGACGCAGGCACGGCGCCACCCGGTGCGGCGCCGCTGCTGTTGGGTGATGTGCTGGCCGCATCGGTTTGGCAAAGCACCGCCCTGCACTACCGCCGCTTGCATGTGGATGCGGCGCAGCTATTGCCCTATGCCCAATCGCGTTGGGCGCAGCCGCCCACCGTGGCCCTGCGCGACAGGGTGGCCGCCCGCTTAAGCGCACTGCGGCCGGTGCTGCGCGCGGGTGACTCATCGATGGTGCCGCCTACCGCCCTGGGCTCCACATCGGCACGCCCAACGCGCCCCTTGGCGCTGCGGCTGGAGCTGCATGAGTTCGCCCAGCATTTTCAAACCCCGCAACAAAGCCAAGCGGTGCTGGCCGGCGTGGCCACTTGGTTCAGCCTGAACCCCGGCGGCGGCTTTGGCCCAGTGCTGGCCCAAACGCCGTGGCGGCACCAACAAGCCGCCCCCAGCGCTGACGCAAGCGGCGGCGTGGTGGCTTTCGCGCAAGCGATTGATCAGCTGGCTTCGACGCTGGTGCAACAGTTGCAGGCCTTGGACGCAGCCGCACGTTGACTACCGCTGAATTGCCCTAGCCTAGGCCGACCCGAGTGGACCGTCGGCAGGTGTCGCCGCGCGAAGGTCAATTGGCGGACTTCGACAGCCAAGCCTCGAGCTGATCCACAAATGCCAGGGCGCCCGCACTGCGGTGCCCATTGCGTCGCCAGATCAACCCCGCAGCCCTCACCGGGCGCGGGTCGTGCACTTGCAGCAGGCGCAGCGCGGTGGTGCGCCGGGTGGTGCGCGCTGGCAAGAAAGCGGCGGCCGCGCCCTGCTCGGCCACCCGTTGCAGGGCATCCACCGAATCAATCTCCAACACGATTCGGGGGCGAACGGCCGCCCGCTGAAAGTACCCATCCAGCAAGCGGCGGGTGGCAAATCGCTGGCTGAGCATGGCCAGGGGTACATCGGACAGCTGCGCAAAGCGCACCTGGCGGCGCTGGGCTAGAGGGTTGGTGCGGTGCACCGCCAGCACCAGTTCGTCGTCAAACAGTTTTTCGCCCATCACCTGAGGGTGTTGGGGCGGATGAAAGCCCACGCCCAGGTCTAGCAGGCCTTCGGCCACCTGCGCCTCGATCTCGCCACCCGTGAGCTCCTGCACCTGGCTGATGTACAAGGCGAACGCTTGGTGCTGACTGGCACCGTCTTGCGCCCCGATTGCAAAACACCGGTGGTGGGCGCCACCATCGACTTCTGGCATTGCGACCACGCGGGCGCCTACGACATCAAGACCCCGGACGAGAAGATCGCGCCAGAGAACTACCGTTTTCGCGCCATGGCCCAAACCGACGCGTCTGGGCGGTTCATGTTTGAAACCATCGTGCCAGGGCGCTACGGCATTCCACCCGGCTTGGAAGGCTTCGAGCAGTTTGCAGGGCAGACGCGCCCCGCACACTTCCACCTGACCGTCACGCACCCCATCTACTTGCCACTGACCACCCAGGTCTACATCAAGGGTGATCCCTTCATTGCCAAAGACCCTTGGGCGATGCATTCCAAGCTGGCTTTCACCCTGCGCAAGGGCAGCGCAACCGCACCGTCTACTGGCAGCTTTGACGTGGTGTTGGCCAACCGGCCCGGCCAGCGTCGCTCGTGACAGGTGACACCCCCGTCGGCACGGCAGCACCCAGCATGAAGATCCGCTCTATTGAGGCCATCTTGGTCGACATCCCGACCACGCGGGTGCATCGTCTGTCGTTTGGCGATGTGCGCGAACAGAACTATGTGATCGTGCGGGTGCACGACGAAGATGGCCGAGTCGGCATTGGCGAGGCCTCCACCATCGGCGGCCCAGCCTGGGCGGAGGAAAGCACCGAGACCATCCAAACCATCATTGAGCGCTATCTGGGGCCTCGCTTGCTGGGGATGGACCCACGCCCGCTGCGCGCAGTGTCGCAGCGCATGGGTCAGTGGGTGCGCGGCAACCGATTTGCCAAGGCTGCCGTGGAAATGGCCCTGCTCGACTTGGTGGCTCGGGCGATGCATGTACCGGCCGCGCAGCTGATGGGCGGCGCTGTGCACGAGCGGCTGGAACTGGCTTGGACCTTGGCCAGCGGAGACACCGCACGCGACATTGACGAGGGCGAAGCGATGCTGGCCGAGCGCCGACACCGCATATTCAAGCTCAAGATCGGCTACGGAAAGCCTGAGAACGATGTGGCGCATGCGTGCAATATCGCCGCCCACTTCCACGGCCGGGCGCGGGTGCAGGTGGATGTGAACCAGGCTTGGGACGAGCTCACCGCAGTGCGCTGCATCGCGTCGCTGCAGGACGCAGGTGTGGCGCTCATCGAGCAGCCGGTACCACGCGAACGGCTGGACGCCATGGCGCGTTTGGCTGCACGGTTTGACGTGGCGCTGATGGCCGACGAATCGCTCAACACCCCGGCCGACGCACTGGAGATCGTGCGCCAACGCGCGGCCGATGTGTTGGCGCTCAAGCTCACCAAAGCCGGTGGCCCCTGGGCCACGCTGGATACGGCCGCGATCGCCCAAGCCGCAGGCATGCCCTGCTACGGCGGCTGCATGCTGGAGACCACGGTGGGGACAGCGGCGTATCTCCACACCTTTGCCACCCTGTCGGCTGTGACCTGGGGTTGCGAGCTGTTTGGCCCGCGATTGCTCAAGGACGACTTGGTCACCGAGCCCTTGCAGATGCACGACTTTGCCATCCATCTGCACCCAGGCCCGGGCTTGACGGCTACACCCTGTTGATCACTTCGATTGGCATGGTCACAAACCGGCATCTGTACCCCAAGCTCAGCTACGACCCCATCAAAGACTTTGCGCCGGTCACACAGCTGGCGGTGGTACCCAACGTGCTGGTGGTCAACCCCACCCGGGTGCAAGCGCGCAATGTGGCCGAGCTCATTGCGGCAGCCAAAGCCAAGCCGCGCACCATGGCTTATGCATCGGCAGGCAATGGCACGTCCATCCACCTGGCTGGTGAACTCTTCACCGCCATGGCAGGCGTTGACATCCTTCATGTGCCCTATCGGGGCAGCAGCCCCGCTGTGACGGACTTGATCGGTGGCCAGGTTGACATGATGTTTGACAGCATTTCGTCCGCGCGCCCGCATGTGCAGTCGGGCAAATTGCGAGCGCTGGGCGTGACCACCGCCAAGCGCTCGCCTGCCATGCCTGAGCTGCCCACCATTGCGGAAGCAGGATTGAAGGGCTACGAGCTGGTGCCATGGTTTGGCGTTTTTGTGCCGGCCGGCACGCCGCCCGACATCGTGCAGACGCTGCAGCGCGCCTTGGTGAGTGCCATGCAGCGCACCGAGGTCAAGGCGCGCTTTTTTGTGCTGGGTGCCGAGCCCATCGGCAGCACGCCCGAGGCCTTTGCGCAAACTCTGCAAAACGAATCCGCCGCCTGGGGCAAGCTGATCCGTGAGCGCGGCATTCGGGCTGACTGAAGCCGCACCCACATGTCACTACTGCATGTGCAACGCTTGGCCGATGGCCCCGGTCGGCCGCTGGTTTGCAGCCATGCGCTGGGGCTTGATCACCAAATGTGGCGCGGCCTGGCCCGGGCCTTCGATGGACAGCGCCCCGTATGGGCCTATGACCACCGCGGGCACGGGCGATCTGCGGCGCCGCCGGGTCCATGGACCTTGGACGATATGGCTGAAGACGCGCAGTCGATGGTGCAGGGGTTGATCGAGGCTGACCCCCATCACAGGGCCCCGGTTTGGCTGGGGCTGTCCATGGGCGGCATGGTGGGTCAGCATCTGCTGGCTCGGGCGCCCGCACTTTTGGCGGGCGCTGTGCTGGCGCACACCGTGCCGGGCTATGACGACGCCGCCCGGGCGGCTTGGGCCACGCGGATTGAGGCAGTCAGGGCTGCAGGCATGGGCGCGGTGGTTCAAACGGTGGTGGAGCGTTACTTGTCAGCGGCTTTTCGCACAGACCGCCCTATGCAGGCATCAGAGTTGCGCGACCAACTGCTGCAAAACAACGCTCACGCTTACATGCTGGCCTGCCAAGCAGTCGCGGGATTTGGCCCGGTTGTTGGGTTGGAAGCGACACGGCTACCCGTATTGGTGATCAGCGGCCAGTTGGATGTGGGAGCGCCGCCGCAAGCCGGTGAAGCATTGGCCCAACGCATACCGGGCGCACGCTTCCAAGTTCTAGATCACTGTGCACATCTAAGCCCGGTAGAGCAGCCCTCGGCGTTCTTGGCCGAGGTACAGGCCTTATTGGACGCACACCAGCTTTAGGCTGCGGTCAGCTGGCGCGGCGGAGCCCTAACCCTTAAGCACCGGAAACAAACTCACCAGCCCCTCGGCCATCACCTCCACCGCCAGCGCGGCCAAGATCAGGCCCATCAAGCGCGTCATCACGTTGATGCCGGTGCGGCCCAGCACCCGGGCAATGGGTTGCGCCAGCGAAAAGCACAGCGCGGTGGCCAGGCCAATCACCACCCCATAGCCCAGCAGCAACCCGGTTTGCCAATAGTCTTTGGCGCGTTCGGCGTAGATCACCACGGTGGAGATGGTGGCCGGGCCGGTGAGCAGCGGGATGGTGAGCGGCACCACCGCAATGCTGGCACCCACGGCTGTTTTCTGTGCGGCGTTGTCCAACTCTGGCGCATTGGATTTGGCCTCAGCCGGTTGGGCGTTGAGCATGGACAAGGCCGAGGTCAACAGCAGCATGCCGCCGCCCACCTGAAAGCTGGCCAGCGAGATGCCGAAGAACTCCAAAATCTTCAAGCCCAGCAGCGCACTGATGGCAATGACGCAAAAGCTGGAAAACGCCGCCACCCGAATGGTGCGCCGCCGCTGCGCCACGCTGAAGCCCTGCGTGTAGTGAATAAAAAACGGCACGATGGCCAGCGGGTTCACGATGGCCAGCAGGGTGATGAGCGGCTTTAAGTCCATGGCCGACCCTCTAGCGTGCGCCGCTCACGTCGATGAGCGCGCCGGTGGTGTAGCTGGCCGCGTCGCTAAGCAACCAGGCCACGCACTGCGCCACTTCGTCAGCGGTGCCGGCACGCTTCATGGGCAGGGTGGCTTGCACATCGGCCACGCGGGTGGCCCAGCCGCCGCTGGCGTGGATGTCGGTGTCGATGATGCCCGGGCGCACCGCGTTCACCCGAATGCCCTCGCCCGCCACTTCACGCGACAGGCCGATGGTGAAGCTGTCAATGGCCCCCTTGGCCGCTGCGTAGTCCACGTACTGCCCGGGTGACCCCAAGCGCGATGCCGCACTGCCCATGTTGACAATGCCGCCGCCGCGCCTGCCGTGGCGCGTGCTCATGCGGCGCACCGCTTCGCGCGCGCACAGCAGGCTGCCCAGCACGTTGATATCCAAAATGCGTTTGAAGCGCTCGGCGCTGCATTCGTCCACTCTGGCGGTGGCGCCCACCACGCCCGCGTTGTTCACCAGCGCATCCAGCCGCCCCATGCGGGTGTCGATGGCGGCAAACATCGCCAGCACCTGCGACTCGTCAGCCACATTGGCTTGCACGGCCCAGGCGGTGTGGCCTGCGCGGGTGAGCTCATCCACCAAGGCCTGTGCGGCGTCTGCCCGCTCAGCGTAGTTCACCACCACCGCATAGCCTTGCACGGCCAACAAGCGTGCGCAGGCCGCGCCTATGCCGCGGCTGGCGCCGGTAATCAGGGCCACGGGGCGCGAGGTAGAAGGTTTTTGGGTCATGACCATGCAGCTATCCAGCGTTGACCGATACGCTTCGCATTACACAGCAGCGGCATGGCCGCACAGGAGTGTTTAGAAGTGTCCAACGCCCAGATCGACTATTACCTCGCCCCCAACAGCCCATGGACCTACTTGGGCCACACCCGTTTGGTGGCCATGGCCCGCGCGGCTGGGGCCACCGTCGTGGTCAAGCCCATGGACTTGGGCGGCCGGGTGTTTGCCGCCACCGGCGGCGTACCAGTGGCACAACGACCGCCCGCGCGGCAGGCCTATCGCTTGGCTGAACTGCGGCGCTACAGCGCTTACTTGCAGATGCCGATGCACCTGAAGCCTGCGTTTTTTCCGGTGGCCGCCGACGCGGCCAGCAAGCTCATCATTGCGGTGCGGCAAGCCGATGGCACCGATGCGGCCCTGGCGCTGACCGGTGCCATCTTGGCCGCCGTGTGGGCGCAGCAGCGCAACATCGCCGACGCCGACACCCTGGCTGCGCTGCTGGCTGAATGCGGGCTGGCTACGCAGCGCCTGGTGCAGTCCGCCAGCGCCGAGGTACAAGCCGAGCTAGACGCCAACACTCAGGCCGCGCTGGACGCCGGTGTGTTTGGTGCGCCCAGCTATGTCGTCACCCAGGGCGACGTCACTGAAATGTTTTGGGGCCAGGATCGGCTGGACTTTGTTCAGCGCATGCTGGCCGCTTGATTGCCCACCCCCAACTGGAGACCTTGGATGCCCACGATTGAACTCACCGCTGCCGACGGTTTTGTCTGCCCCGCCTACATCGCACAACCCACCGGCACGCCCAAGGGCGGCGTGGTGGTGCTGCAAGAAATTTTTGGGTTGAACAGCCATATCCGCTCGGTGGCCGATGGCTACGCCGCCGCGGGCTACCTGGTGGTGGCGCCCCACACCTTTGCCCGCGTCAAGCAGGGTGTGGAACTGGGCTACACCCAAGACGACATGGGCGCCGGTTTCGCGCTGAAAACCGCTGTCGAGGCACTGCCCGCACCCGGCGTGTTGGCCGATATCCAAGCCGCCATTGGCCACGCCGCGCAGGCGGGCAAGGTGGGTGTGGTGGGCTATTGCTGGGGCGGCTTGCTCACCTGGCGCTCGGCCTGTTTGCTCAATGGTCTGGCTGCAGCGGCGCCCTACTACGGCGGCGGCATGACCAGCCCAGAAGAAGCCGCCCGCGCGCCCAAGGTGCCGGTGATGGCCCACTTTGGCGACCAAGACCACTGGATTCCCATGGACACAGTAGCCGCCTTCCAGAAGGCCCAAGCCAAGGTCGCCGTGCATGTGTACGCCGCCAACCATGGCTTTAACTGCGACCAGCGCGGCAGCTACAACACCGAAGCCGCCACGCTGGCGCGCCAGCGCACCTTGGATTTCTTTGCCCAACACTTGGCTTAAATGAAATCGGCCTCTTGGGCAGATAAATAGGGCGCAAGTAGCTATGAAACATATAGCATTCAATTGGATTGGGGCGATGCTGCTCACCCTGGGCGTGCTCAGCCAAGCCGCCGCCCAGACTGCGCCCAAACCCTACGCTGGCCCCCTGTTTGATGCCCACCTGCACTACAACGACGAAGCCTTTGGCAGCGCAGGTGAAGGCCCCCATCCGATTGCCGATGTGCTGGCGCGCATGCAGCGCAACGGCGTGCGCGCGGTGGTGGCCAATTCGCGCCCCAATGACGGCACCCGCGCCCTGGCCGAAGCCCGCAGCGCCGCCCAGGCGGCAGGCGTCACCGTGGTGCCCTTCATCCGCCTGTATCGCAACCGGGCCGACTACAACAGTTGGTTTCGTGACCCCTCCATCGCCCAAATGGTGCGCGATGAACTAGCCCGCGGCACCGCCAGCGGCCCTTATCGCGGCCTGGGTGAATTTCACCTGTACGACAACGCCAACGCCACCGGCCCGGTGGCGCAAGAGCTGATGGCGCTGGCCGAGTCGCGTGGCCTGGCGGTGCTGGCGCATGTGGACGATGTATCCATTGACCGCCTGCTTGCCGCCACGCAGGGCAAAGGCCGCCCGCTGCCCGCCGCGCCCGCCGCCGGTGAGCCCGGCAGCTTTGCGCTGATTTGGGCGCACACCGGCATCAGCGGCGTGCCGGTGGCGCGGCTTGACGAGATGTTTGGGCGCTACCCGGTGTTGATGGGTGAGCTCTCATACCGCCCCGGCCTGGTGTGCGACACCACCGCTCAGGGCGCGCCCCAGCCCGGTCAACTCTGCCCTGAGTGGCGCACGCTGATCTTGAAATACCCCGGCCGCTTCATGATTGGCTCAGACACCTGGGTGAACCAGCGCTGGTTGTACTACGACGAGCTGATGCAGAACTACCGCACCTGGCTGGGCGGCTTGCCAGCCGACGTGGCCCAGCGCGTGGCCTGGGGCAATGGGGCGCGGCTGTTTGGGCTGCCGCAGCCCGGGCGCTAGAACTGCGCCACCCAAGACCCCGCTAGGGCGGTGAGGGGTCGCACAGCAAGCTGGGGCTGTGCACCCGTCGGGCGCGGCTATCGAAGTAGTAGCCGCCGGTTTCGTCGTACTTCAGCACCACCTGCTGGCATTGCTTGCAGGCAAACACCTCAGCGCGATTGCACGGGTAGTGGTGTACCGCCAGCGGCGCATCGGGGGAATCGATTCGGGTGCGCTGCGGGTGCCATTCTTCAAAGGTGGGCTCGGCGCCTTCGGCATGGCGCAGGGTGCCCACTGCGACCAAGGCGCTGCCGGGCCAGCGGTGCCCCGGCACGCTGGTCCAGCCGGTGCAGTCCGCCAGGGGGCACTGACACGCGCGGTGCGGCTGCTGGGCCAGGGCTTGCAACTCGGCCAAGCCCAACAGGGGTGATTCGGCGGTCACGGCGCCCTCAAGTTCAAAGCAGCCATTGTCGGCGGGGTTCGCACCGCAGCGGCGCCAATTGGCGTCAACCAGCCGAGTGCGAAGGCGGAAACGGGGCGCATTGTTCCGAATATTTGATCAGTCTGATGCCAACTCTCACTCTTGGGCCAGGCCGCAATCGCCACAGATGGGGAACACAGGGACAGTGAATGCCGACCCGGTTCGATACAGAACACACCGATCCCCGCCGACCCAACGGCCCCTGGTTTTTCCGATCTTCGTTTGACTTTTGTTTATTCAACTTTTCTAGGAGTCTCATCATGAAAACCACTCAACTGTTTGCCATTGCTGCCCTGGCTGCTGTGACCTCGTTTGGCGCTATGGCCGGTGAAGCCACCGCCCCTGAGCAAGAAATCGCGGCCGCCCAAAGCTACGTGTCGCAACGCAATGTGGGCGAAGTGCGCGCTGAAGCCCGCGCCGCCGCCCAAAACGCGGTGAACGCCGACTACGCAGGCAACGTGCAGGGCGGCGAGTACGCAGGCAGCACGGTTGACCGCGATGCCCTGCGCCAAGCCACCATCGAAGCCGTTCGCATGGGCCAAATCGCCCGTGGCGAGCTGGCTGGCTGAGCAGCCTCTGCGCTGGCCTGCGGGCCCCGGCTGGGTTTCGGTTGATCTGCTGGATCAGCCCACACCGGCCGGGGCCTCGGGCTTTGTCGCCCAGTAAAACCCAAGGAGTGACTCGATATGGACACCGCCAAATTTTTTGCCGTGGTGGGCTTGGCCGCTTTGGGCGCGCTGGGCTCGATTGCCGCTGAAGCCGCGCCGCTCGTAGAGCTGGCGGCAGTGGTCACTGACGCTATCGGCCCGTGCGGCCTAGATACCTTTTGCGGGTGAAGTACACGCTCAAACCCAGCGCAGTCAGGCCCATGGTGCCCATGGCCATCCAAAAGCCGCCGTCTTGGTGAATAAAAGGCATGAACTCAAAGTTCATACCGAAAATGCCCGCGATCAGGTTCAAGGGCAAGAAGATGGCGGTGAGCACGGTCAGGGTGCGCATGATGTCGTTGGTGCGGTTGCTCTGCACCGAAAAGTGCACCTGCACCGCTGTTTCACTGCTTTGCTCCAGCCGCCGCACATGGTGAATGACGCGCTCGATGTGTTCAAGCACATCGCGGCTGCGCACCCGCAGCAGATCATGGTCGCGCTTGGCCGCTGGCGTCGTGGGCTCGGGCCAGGTTTCCAGCGCGTCGATCCAGTCTTGCACCGCTGAGCGCTGGTCTTCGCAGATTTCATCCAGATGGTGCAAGGTCATGCGCGCGGCCAACAGCGAGCGCCAATCAGTCTCACGCCGTCGCGGCTCTAGCAAATCAGATTGCCAGGTGTCGAGCTGGCGCGATAGCTCGCGGCGCAAATCCAAATAGCCGTCCACCATTTGGTTGACGATGCGCAGCATCAAATCGGCCGGGCTCACAGGCACGCGGTTGGCCACGCGGGCAAGGTCTGAGCCATGCGCGGCTGTCAGCGCCGCAATCGACGCATCTGATTTGGCCAGAGCCAGCAACTTAGACGCAAAGCCGTCGCGCACGGTGCAGCTGGTGGGGTGCACCGTCAGCAGCACGCCGTCAAAAATCGCAAAGCCCACCGGGCTGGTGTCAATGCGGTTGAGCACGCCCTGCGCTGCCCGTGGCCCAGTGGGTGGCACATGCAGCAACTCGCCCGGGCGGCTGAGGTCGGTTTCAGTCTGCCCGGCGGCCAGGCGGCGAAACACCAACACGTCGTACTCGCTGGTGTAGTCAAAGTGCGAAGGCAGTTGCTGGCTCAAAAGGTCAGCCACGTGCAAGTCCACCAGTTGGTGGCCACCCAGGCGCTGCAAGGCTTGTTGGGTCTCGGCTTGCAGCACTTCAAATTCGCGGCGGGCCATGGCCACCCACACAAAGCCAGTTGCGGGGGTCGCAGCGGGCAGCGCGTCGGTTTCTGTCACCCGCGGCCCGTCGATGTGGAATACGCGCATGGGGGTCGCCGCTTTCGATGCGATCAGCTGCGCATCAGCGCGGCTGCTTCACGGGCAAAGTAGGTGAGCACGCCGTCGGCGCCCGCGCGCTTGAAGGCCAAGAGCGATTCCATCATCACCGCGTCGTGCCCCAACCAGCCGTTGGCTGCGGCGGCTTTGAGCATCGCGTATTCGCCGCTGACCTGGTAGGCAAAGGTCGGCACCGCAAAGGCGTCTTTCACGCGGCGCACCACATCCAGATAGGGCATGCCGGGCTTAACCATCACCATGTCGGCGCCTTCGGCGATGTCCAAGGCCACTTCACGCAAGGCCTCGTCGGTGTTGCCCGGGTCCATTTGGTAGACCTTTTTGTCGGCCTTGCCCAGGTTGCCAGCTGACCCAACCGCGTCACGAAACGGGCCGTAGAAGGCACTGGCGTACTTGGCGCTGTAGGCCATGATTCGGGTGTGAATCAACCCTGCGCCTTCCAGCGCAGCGCGGATGCGGCCAATGCGGCCATCCATCATGTCGCTGGGTGCGACGATGTCCACCCCAGCCTGCGCTTGTACCAAGGCTTGCTGCTGCAGCACGGCCACGGTCTCGTCATTCAGGATGTAGCCGGTGGCATCCAACAGGCCGTCTTGGCCGTGGCTGGTAAATGGGTCTAGCGCCACGTCGGTCATCAGGCCCAGCTCTGGAAAGCGATCTTTTAGGGCCCGCACCACGCGCGGCACCAAGCCATCGGGGTTGAGGGCTTCGCGGCCATCGGGGGTTTTCAGATGCCCCTCTAGCACCGGGAACAAGGCCATGCAGGGAATGCCCAGGCGCAGGCAGTCTTCAGCCACGGGCAGCAGCATGTCTAGCGATAGCCGCTCAACCCCCGGCATGGACGCGACGGCTTGGCCTTGCCCGGTGCCGTCCAGCACAAACACCGGGTAGATCAGGTCGCTGGGCAGCAGCGTGTGTTCGCGCACCATGGCGCGCGTGAACGTGTCTCGGCGCAAGCGGCGCGGCCGGCCCATGGGGTAGGCGGCAAACGGGGTGGTGTAGTCGGGTCGGTTCATGGGCCTGAATTGTCTCGCAGCCTTGCGCCACAGCCATGGCGATACACCCAGTGACAGCCCAGCGCCCTACACTGCCGCGCATGTTGTGGGTCAAAGCGTTTCACATCGTATTTGTGGCCAGCTGGTTTGCCGGCTTGTTTTATTTGCCGCGCATTTTTGTCAATTTGGCGATGGTGCCGCCGGGCTCTGTGGCCGAGCGCGAAAGGCTGCTTTTGATGGCCGCCAAGCTCATGCGCTTCACGCATGTCTTGGCCGTGCCCGCTTTGGTGCTAGGGCTTTGGCTGTGGCTGGGCTATGGCATTGGGCTGGGCGCTGATCAGGGCTGGATGCACGCCAAGCTGCTGGTGGTGGTACTGGTAGGGGGATACCACCATGCCTGCAGCCGCTTGCTGAAAAAGCTGCGTGACGGCACCGATCGGCATAGCCATGTGTGGTTTCGCTGGTTCAACGAAGCGCCGGTGTTGCTGCTGGTGGCGGCGGTGGTGCTGGTGGTGGTGAAGCCGTTTTAGGGCGGCGGGCACAAGGCGCTGAGCGATGCACAAGTCGTCCGCAGGCCCGCTGGCTTTGGCCTATGCGCTGTTGATCGTCTACGCCAGCCTGTACCCATTTGTGGGCTGGCGTGATCAGGGCGTGGAGCCTTGGGCCTATTTGGGCGCCCCATGGCCGCGATATTGGACTTGGTTTGACGTCGGCACCAATCTGGTGGGCTATGCGCCGCTGGGGTTTTTTGCCGCGCTGGCGGTGCTGCGATCGCGCTTGACCAGCGCAGCCACGGCGATTGTGTGGGCCACCCTGATGGGGGCTGCGCTAGCGCTGCTGATGGAGGGCCTGCAAAGCTACTTGCCCCAGCGCGTGCCGTCCAATGTCGATGCGGCCTTGAACACGTCTGGCGCCCTGTGCGGCGCTTTGGCGGCTTGGGGCTGTGAACGCCTGGGGCTGCTGGGGCATTGGTCACGCTTTCGCAGCCGCTGGTTTGATCGAGATGCGCGCGGCGCACTGGTGCTGCTGGCGCTCTGGCCCGCCGCGCTGCTGTTTCCCGCACCCGTGCCCTTGGGGCTGGGCCATGTCATGCAGCGCTTGGAAGACGCCGCCGCCGCATTGGTGGAAGACACCCCCTTGGCGATGTGGTGGCCCATGCGCGAAGTGGAACTGCAGCCCCTGCTGCCGATCACCGAAGCCTTGTGCGTGGCGCTGGGTGCCCTGGCGCCGATTTTGTTGGCCTGTGCGGTGATGGGCGCCGTCAGTCGGCGCGCCTTGGCGGCGCTGGTGGTGTTGGTAATAGGTCTGGGGGTGAGCTCGCTGAGCTCAGCGCTCACCTATGGCCCCACCCATGTGTTGGCGTGGTGGGGGGCGACTGCGCAACTGGGCTTTGTGGCGGCAGCGGGCGCGGCTGCGGTGCTGGTGTGGTTGCCGCGGCGCGCGTGCTGGGCGCTGCTGCTGCTGGCTTTGACCTTGTCATTGGCGCTTTTGAATCAAGCGCCCGAGGGCCCCTACTTTGCCCTGACGCTGCAGGTGTGGGAGCAAGGTCGCTTCATTCGCTTTCATGGCCTGGCACGTTGGTTGGGTTGGGTGTGGCCCTACCTGGCGCTGGGGCTGGCCTTGTGGTGTGTCTCGCGGCCGGTGCGCCGCAGCGACAATTGACACCCATGAGCGAAGCCGCCCCCCACTACTACCAGCGCCACGTCTTTTTCTGCCTGAATGAACGCAAAAACGGCGAAGCCAGCTGCGCACAACACAACGCCATGGACCTGTTTGACCGCTGCAAATCGGCAGTCAAGGCGGCCGGCTTGGCCGGACCGGGCCAAGTGCGGGTGAACAAAGCGGGTTGCCTGGACCGCTGCGCCGGTGGGCCCGTGGCGGTGGTGTACCCCGAAGGCGTTTGGTACACCTTGGTCGATCACCACGATGTGGATGAAATCGTGCAGTCGCACCTAAAAGAAGGCCAAGTGGTGCAGCGCCTGCTGCTGGCCCCGGACGTGGGCCGCTGACGGCGCACGCTCGGAGCCAAGCGGTTTGGACCTCGGCTTGCGTTTCTGCGGGGCTCGGGTTCAGGCGCGTTGGCTGGGCCATTCGCTGAAAAGCTTGGAATCTTTTTGTGCTCTTGCGCCGTATCGGCGGCGTAAGAAGCTATCTATTTTGTAGCATCATCCGCCCATGAACTCGCAAACCCAACACCTGATGCTGCAGGGCGGCGGTGGCGCCATCCAGGCCGCGCTGGATTTGCCAGTCAACGTGCCCGTGCGGGGCACCGCCGTGATTGCACATCCGCACCCGTTGTTTGGCGGCACCATGGACAACAAAGTGGTGCAGACGGTGGCGCGCGCCCATGTGCAAGCCGGTTGGCGCACGTTGCGCTTTAACTTTCGCGGCGTCGGGCAGTCTGCTGGGAGTTTTGACGAAGGCCGCGGCGAAGCCGACGACCTGTTGCAAATCATTCAGCAAACGGCGCCGGAGGGGCCACTGGCACTGGCCGGTTTTTCATTCGGCGCATTTGTGACTTGCACCGCGCTGGCTGCTTTGCATGCGCAAGGCCGTCTGCCGTCTAGCGTGGTGCTGGTGGGCACTGCCGCGCAGCGCTTTGCGGTGCCGCCGGTGGACGCCACTTTGCACACCCACACCCTGGCCATTCACGGTGAGGCCGATGACGTGGTGGCGCTGGCCAGCGTGATGGACTGGGCGCGCCCGCAATCGCTGCCCATCACCGTGGTGCCCGCAGGCGGGCATTTCTTCCACGGACAATTGCCGCTGCTCAAACGCTTGGTGCTCACCCACCTATTGGGCTTAGCGGCCCTGGATGCCACCACGACGGACTAGCCCATGGTGTTGAGCGCTCTTGCTGGCGCTCCGCCCCTTTTTTTTGATACCCCGCAGCGCAAAGCCAACCCATTGGGGCTTGGTGCGTTGCTGAGTCACCTTTCCTGATCTGAACGCAATGAATCTGATGTCTGAGAAACCGCAGTCCACCCAGGCCAACGCATCGGCTACGAGAAAGGCGCGCCCCCGCATCCGGGCCCTGGCCGCGGGGGTGTGGCTGGCGGCCGCGGTGGCTGTGGCCGGTGGTGGCACGGCCTGGGCGCAAGCCGCGCCTGCGGCGGCGTCGGCGTCGGCTTCAGCCGCGACCCTGTCGCTGCCCCAAGCGCCCGAAGTAGCCGCACGGGCTTATTTGCTGGTGGATGTCACGTCTGGCCAAACCCTGGCTGCGCGCGACCCCGACATGCCAGTGGAGCCTGCATCGCTGACTAAGCTGATGACCGCCTACGTGGTGTTTGACGCCCTGAAGGCAGGCAAGATCAACCTGCAGCAGCGCTTGCCGGTGAGCGAGCGGGCTTGGCGCATGCCGGGTTCGCGCATGTTCATTGACCCGAAGATGCAGGTGCCTGTGCAAGATTTGCTCAAAGGCATGATCGTGCAGTCGGGCAACGACGCCACCGTGGCTCTGGCCGAAGGTGTGGCGGGCACGGTCGAGCGCTTTGTGCAGTTGATGAACGAGCAAGCCAAGGCGCTCGGCATGTCGCAAACCCGCTACACCAACCCGGAAGGCCTTACCGAGCCCGGCCACATCACTACCGCGCGTGACCTAGCCACCCTGGCCACCCGACTGATGCGCGACTTTCCCGACCGCGTGGCGCTGTACGCCATTCAAAAGTACCGCTACGAAGGCACGCCAGCGGCCAATGACACCAACCGCAACCTGCTGCTGTTTCGCGATCCGACGGTAGACGGCCTTAAAACCGGCCACACCGCCGCCGCAGGCTATTGCCTGATTGCCACCGCCAAGCGCGACTTTCCCAATTTGGGCTTGGGTGCCAATACCCCCGGCCAACGGCGTTTGATGGCCATCATTTTGGGCGCTTCAAGCGAAAACGCCCGCGCCAATGAAGCGCAAAAGCTGCTGAACTGGGGCTATACCGCCTGGGACGCCGTGAAGTTGTTCGACGCCGGAGCGGCAGTCGTCACCCCCGATGTTTGGAAAGGCGCACAGGCCAAGGCATCTCTTGGGCGGCCAGAATCCATCATCATTGCCGTGCCAGCAGGCCAGGCCAGCAGAGTAAGCACCAACATCATGCGGCCTGAACCGTTGTTGGCGCCGCTGCGCGAAGGCCAAGCCGTGGGCACGCTGCAGGTGCGCTTGGGCGACGCGGTGTTGTCAGAGCGGCCGCTGCTGGCGCTTAAAGAGGTCGAGCAAGCCGGCTGGATCGGGCGCACTTGGGATTCGCTGCGCCTTTGGATCAAGTGATTCGCGCGTGCGCACGCTGACCCCTTTGGGCATTTGGGCACTCGGCACTACCCAAAAACCCTCAGCGTCATATAATGGAAGGCTTTTCCGTCGCTTCGGGCGGCGGACAAGGTTCGGGCCTTTCAAGGTCCGTCGGGATGCTGTTAACCGCCGTCTTGGCCTTTTGGGCTCGTACGCGGCACCCGGCGCGCAGTCACGAGCGAGCCGAGTGGGTGCCTGTCACGCAGGCCTTTTGTTGATAGCTACCGACGTGCACCGATTGCGCCGTCGCGTTTGTCCAGGGACTTCATTTTTCTCATGCCAACCATCAATCAACTCATTCGCCATGGGCGGACGGCCGAGACGGTCAAGTCCAAAAGCCCGGCCATGCAGAACTCGCCGCAGCGCCGTGGCGTGTGCACGCGTGTCTACACCACCACCCCCAAGAAGCCGAACTCGGCGCTGCGTAAAGTGGCCAAGGTTCGCCTGACCAACGGGTTTGAGGTGATCTCCTACATCGGTGGCGAAGGCCACAACCTGCAAGAGCACAGCGTGGTGCTGGTGCGCGGTGGCCGTGTCAAAGACTTGCCCGGCGTGCGCTACCACATCGTGCGCGGCTCGCTGGACTTGCAAGGCGTGAAAGACCGCAAGCAGTCGCGCTCCAAGTACGGCGCCAAGCGCCCCAAGAAGGCTTGATCGGGCTTTTGTCTCGGTTTTTGTTGTTTGTTTTCCCGGTGTCTGGTGGCGCAGCGTGGGCCGCCCGTCAGACGTAGTGACCGCACAGCGGCTTGCATGGCCTACATCGCAATGCGCCCCGCGGTCGAGTAAGTGGGGCACCTGATGGTCCCCGCGGTGTGAGGCAATTCGGCCCGCATCAACTGAAGCAATTTTTCTCTGAGGTTTGAACCATGCCCCGTCGTCGCGAAGTCCCCAAACGCGAAATCCTGCCGGACCCGAAGTACGGCAACGTCGAGCTCGCCAAATTCATGAACGTGATCATGCAAGGCGGCAAAAAAGCGGTGGCCGAACGCATCGTCTATGGCGCGCTAGAAGCCATCGAAAAGAAGCATCCTGGCAAAGACCCGCTAGAAGCCTTTGCCGTGGCCGTGAGCAACGTCAAGCCCATGGTGGAAGTCAAATCCCGCCGTGTGGGTGGCGCCAACTACCAGGTGCCGGTTGAAGTGCGTCCCGTGCGCCGCCTGGCGCTGTCGATGCGCTGGATTAAAGAAGCCGCCAAAAAGCGCGGTGAAAAATCCATGGCTATGCGCTTGGCCAATGAACTGCTCGAGGCCACCGAAGGCCGCGGCGGCGCCATGAAAAAGCGCGACGAAGTGCACCGCATGGCAGAGGCCAACAAGGCCTTCAGCCACTTCCGCTTCTAAATTCGTTTCGCGCCCTCACATGCAGGGCGCAGCGGGCTTGTCACAAGCAGGCCCGAGCATTGCTTTTCGGCCACTGCCTTTTTGTGGCCATCCTCCTGGAGCACCATCATGGCCCGTGTAACCCCCATCGAGCGCTACCGCAACATCGGTATCTCGGCGCACATCGACGCCGGCAAAACCACCACCACCGAGCGCATCCTGTTCTACACCGGTGTGAACCACAAAATCGGTGAAGTGCACGATGGCGCGGCCACCATGGACTGGATGGAGCAAGAGCAAGAGCGCGGCATCACCATCACCAGCGCGGCCACCACCTGCTTCTGGAAAGGCATGGACACGTCCCTGCCCGAACACCGCATCAACATCATCGACACCCCCGGCCACGTGGACTTCACCATCGAGGTGGAGCGCTCCATGCGCGTTCTGGACGGCGCCTGCATGGTGTATTGCGCCGTGGGCGGCGTGCAGCCCCAATCAGAAACCGTTTGGCGCCAAGCCAACAAATACAAAGTGCCGCGCTTGGCCTTTGTGAACAAGATGGACCGCACCGGCGCCAACTTCTACAAGGTGTACGAGCAAATGCGCGTGCGTCTGAAGGCCAACCCCGTGCCCATCGTCATTCCCATCGGGGCTGAAGAAAACTTCACGGGTGTCGTCGACCTCCTCAAGATGAAGGCCGTGTTGTGGGACGAAGCCAGCCAGGGCATGAAGTTCAGCTACGCCGAGATTCCCGCCGACCTGCAAGAGTTGGCCAAAGAGTGGCGCGAAAAGATGGTGGAAGCTGCGGCCGAAGCCACTGAAGAATTGATGAACAAGTACCTCGAAGAAGGTGACTTGTCTGAAGCCGAGATCAAGGCTGGCTTGCGCCAGCGCACCATCGCGACTGAGATTCAGCCCATGCTGTGCGGCACCGCCTTCAAGAACAAAGGTGTGCAGCGCATGCTGGACGCCGTCATCGAATTTATGCCTTCGCCGGTGGACATTCCCCCGGTGTCGGGCATTGACGAAGATGAGCAGCCCACCACCCGCAAAGCCGATGACAACGAAAAGTTTTCGGCCTTGGCGTTCAAGCTGATGACCGACCCGTTTGTGGGCCAGCTCACTTTCGTGCGCGTGTATTCCGGCGTGTTGAGCAAGGGCGACAGCGTCTATAACCCGATTCGCGGCAAGAAAGAGCGCATCGGTCGTATCGTGCAAATGCACGCCAACAACCGCGAAGAAATCGCCGAAATCCGCGCGGGCGACATTGCTGCTTGCGTGGGCCTCAAAGACGTCACCACGGGCGAAACCCTGTGTGATCCGGACGCCGAAGTCACGCTCGAGCGCATGATTTTCCCCGAGCCGGTGATCACCCAAGCGGTGGAACCCAAGACCAAGGCCGACCAAGAAAAAATGGGCATTGCGCTGCAACGCTTGGCCGCTGAAGACCCGTCTTTCCGCGTGAAGACCGACGAAGAATCGGGCCAGACGCTGATCGCCGGTATGGGGGAGCTGCACCTGGAAATCATCGTGGACCGCATGAAGCGCGAGTTCGGCGTGGAAGCCAACGTGGGCAAGCCCCAAGTGGCCTACCGCGAAACCGTGCGCAAGACGGTCAGCGACGTGGAAGGCAAGTTTGTGCGCCAATCGGGCGGCAAGGGCCAGTACGGCCACGTGGTGTTCCGCCTGGAGCCGCAAGAAGCCGGCAAAGGCTTTGAATTCGCTGACGAAATCAAAGGCGGCGTGGTTCCGCGCGAATACATCCCGGCCGTTGAGAAGGGCGTGATTGAAGCGCTGACCTCGGGCGTACTGGCAGGCTACCCGGTGGTGGACGTGAAAGTCGCGCTTACCTTTGGCTCGTACCACGACGTGGACTCATCAGAGCAGGCCTTCAAAATGGCGGCCATCTTTGGTTTCAAAGAAGCGGCCCGCAAGGCCAGCCCAGTCATCTTGGAACCCATGATGGCGGTTGAGGTGGAAACGCCTGAAGACTACGCCGGTAACGTGATGGGCGACTTGTCATCGCGTCGCGGCATGGTGCAGGGCATGGAAGACATGGCCGGCGGCGGCAAGACCATCAAGGCCGAAGTGCCTCTGTCGGAAATGTTCGGCTACTCGACCACGCTGCGCTCCATGAGCCAAGGCCGTGCCACTTACACGATGGAATTCAAGCACTACGCCGAAGCGCCGCGCAACGTGGCTGAAGCCATCGTGGCATCGCGCGCCAAGTAAGGCCAAAGCCATCCGGCGCCTTCGCGTGTCGCGCCGACTTAGGGCTAAAAGAAACAGGGCGCTTGCGCTCTGTTTTCCTGCCTAAGCAGCTATTATTTTTGTAGCAACTGCATTCAGTTGCCGTCTGTGATGTCCCACCTGGTTGTGTGCCCCGTGCAACTGGAATCCGTGAGGTGCATGCAAACGTTAAACCCCACACGGGCGTTTGATCTTTTTCGCTGAGGAATGCAATGGGCAAGGAAAAATTCGAGCGGACCAAGCCGCACGTAAACGTAGGCACGATTGGTCACGTGGACCACGGCAAGACCACGCTGACGGCGGCCATCACCACCGTGCTGGCGGCCAAGTTTGGCGG
>JAAFIY010000047.1 GCA_013297985.1 Comamonadaceae bacterium
TGCTGCGCTGGCCTCTGTACATCATGGTGCCGATTGGCTTTGGCTTGCTGGCCTTGCAAGCGGTGTCTGAGTTGATCAAGCGAGTGGCTTTTGTGATGGGCCGCGGGCCCGACCCACACGCCAAGCCTGAGAAAACGGCCGAAGAAATCCTGGCCGACGAATTGGCGATGGAAGCCGCCGAGCGCCTGTCCAAGGCCGACGCCGCCCGTGAAGGAGCCAAAGCATGACCGCCTGGCTCATTGCCAACCTCGCGCCGATCATGTTCGGCTCGCTGTTGCTGTTTTTGTTAAGCGGCTTTCCGGTCGCTTTTGCGCTGGCTGCCACCGGCATGGTGTTTGGCTGGGCGGCGGTAGAGCTGGGCGTGGTGCCCGGCTTGTTTTTTAACGCGCTGCCGCTGCGCCTGTACGGCATCATGAGCAACGATGTGTTGCTGGCGATTCCGTTCTTTACCTTCATGGGGCTGATTCTGGAACGCAGCCGCATGGCTGAAGACCTGCTGGACACCATCGGCCAGGTGTTTGGCCCGGTGCGCGGCGGCCTGGCCATTGCGGTGATTCTGGTGGGCGCCATGCTGGCCGCTACCACCGGTGTGGTCGCAGCGTCGGTGATTGCAATGGGCTTGATTTCGCTGCCCATCATGATGCGCTATGGCTACAACCGACCGATTGCGGCGGGTGTGATCACGGCGTCGGGTACTTTGGCGCAGATCATTCCGCCGTCGATCGTGCTCATTGTGATTGCCGACCAGTTGGGTCAGAGCGTGGGCGACATGTACAAAGCCGCGTTCATCCCCGCATTTGCGCTGGTGCTGCTGTACATGGCGTTCATGATCGTGATTGCGGTTGTCAAACCCAAGTGGGTTCCCGCCTTGCCTGCAGAGGCACTGGTCTATCACGAGTCCAACGGCGCCAGCGGCCATCGCTCGCTAGCGGTATTGACGCTGGTGAGCATCATCGTGGGCAACCTGGTGTTCGCCAACTACGCAGCCATCCGCGAGCTGTTGGGCGGCGAAGCGGGCTTTCAGCCGCCCACAGACGAAACCATCGTTATGGCGCTGGTTGGCTCGATTGGCTTTGCCTGGGTGGCTGCCACGCTGGACAAGGCCCTGAACACCAACCTGCTGTCTAAGCTGGCGCGTCAGGTCACCTTTGTGCTGATCCCGCCGCTGCTGTTGGTGTTCTTGGTGCTGGGCACGATCTTCTTGGGTGTGGCCACGCCCACAGAAGGCGGCGCCATGGGTGCCTTTGGTGCGCTCATTTTGGCCTTGATGCGCAAGCGCTTGAACCTGGGCCTGCTCAAACAAGCGCTGGATTCATCCGCCAAGCTGTCGATCTTTGTGCTGTTTGTGCTGATTGGCTCCACCATCTTCGGCCTGACCTTCCAAGCCATTGACGGCCCCACTTGGGTGAAAGCGCTGTTTGCCGCACTGCCGGGCGGCGAGATCGGTTTCTTGCTGTTCGTCAACGCGCTGATCTTCGTGTTGGGTTGCTTCCTCGATTTCTTTGAAATCGCGTTCATCTTGCTGCCGCTGCTGCTGCCGGTGCTGCGCGAGATGGATATCAACCTGATCTGGTTTGGCGTGATGGTGGCCATGAACCTGCAGACGTCTTTCTTGACGCCGCCGTTCGGCTTTGCGCTGTTCTACCTGCGCAGCGTGGCGCCCAAAGCCGACTATGTGGACTTGGTCACCAAGCGCAAGATCCCGGCTTTCACCACCGGTGACATCTACCGTGGCTCGATCGCTTTTGTGATCTTGCAGATCATCATGGTGGCCGTCATCATGATTCGGCCCGACATCGTGCTGATGGGCTTGGGTGAGCAAAAGGTGCTTGATACCACCAACGTGAACCTCAACATCACGCCAGCCGAAGACCCGTCTGAGGAAGGCCCGCCGCCCACGATGGGTGGGGCAGCGCCTGCTGCACCGAGTGCGCCTGCCGCACCTGCAGCCCCAGGCGGTTTGCCGCCCTTGCCAATGCCCGCCAACTAAGCGGGGACATCCAGGGCCGCTTTGCGGCCCTGGTGTTTTGCGCGGTGCAATCCTCAGGTGTGAGCGCAGACCTTTGCACTGGCGCGCGGCGCTCACCGATCGCTTGGACCTGTCTTGTTGAATTGGAATCTTCTGCCATGAACGCTTCTGTTGCTGCATCTGCACTGGCGCATCCTGGGCTGCCTCGCAACGGCTTGTCACATGTGGTGGGCGGCACTTCGTCGGCCTTGCTCACCCAGACCATCAGCGAGGCGCTGGACCACACCGCGCAGCGCTTGCCCCAGGCCACGGCTTGCGTGTTTTGTGAAAGCGGCCTGCGCTGGACTTGGGTCCAACTGCGCGACCAAGCCGATCTGTTGGCTGCGGCGCTGCTGAAACTCGGCATGGGCAAAGGCGACCGCGTGGGCATTTGGTCACCCAACCGACCTGAATGGATCCTGGCCCAGTACGCCACCGCGCGCATTGGCGTGGTGCTGGTCAATGTGAACCCAGCCTATCGCTTGTCAGAGCTGGAATACGCGCTCAATAAAGTGGAGTGCAAAGCGCTGATTACCGCACCCGCTTTCAAGACCAGCGCTTATGTGCAGATGCTGCAAACCCTAGCGCCCGAACTCGCCAACAGCGCACCCGGTCAGCTGCACGCAGCCAAGCTGCCTCACTTGCGACACGTCATCCGCATGGGCGACGAACGCACGCCGGGCATGTGGAACCTGTCGGATGTGATGGCCTTGGGGGACAGTGCAGGCATTGCGGCCGCACGCGCCGTGGGTGCCACCTTGGCTTGTACTGAAGCCATCAACATCCAGTTCACCAGCGGCACCACGGGCGCACCCAAGGGCGCCACCTTGACGCACCACAACATCTTGAATAACGCGCTGCAAGTGGCGCAAACCATGGCCTTTGGCGAGGGCGACCGGCTATGCATTCCCGTGCCGCTATACCACTGCTTTGGCATGGTGATGAGCAGCTTGGCCTGTACCGTGACGGGCGGCACCATGGTGTTTCCTGGCGAAGGCTTTGATCCGCTGCAGGTGCTGCAAGCCGTGCACGCCGAGCGCTGCACTCATTTGCACGGCGTGCCCACCATGTTCATTGGCGAGTTGGATCACCCGCAGTTCAACCAGTTTGATTTGACCAGCCTGCGTGGCGGCATCATGGCTGGCAGTCCCTGCCCAGTCGAGGTGATGAAGCGCGTGAACACCCAGATGCACATGCGCGAAGTGACCATTGCCTATGGCATGACAGAAACCTCACCGGTGTCGTTTCAGTCCAGCACGCAAGACCCGCTGGAGCGACGCGTGTCCACGGTGGGCCGCATCATGGAGCACTTGCAAGTCCGAATCGTTGACGCGCACGGCCAGACCGTGCCGGTGGGCGAACGCGGCGAGCTGTGCACCAAGGGCTACAGCGTGATGCTGGGTTACTGGGACGATGAGGCCCGCACCTCTGAGGCTGTGCGCGACGGCTGGATGCACACCGGCGACTTGGCCACCATCGACGCCGAGGGCTACTGCAACATCGTCGGCCGCGTCAAAGACATGCTGATCCGCGGCGGCGAAAACGTCTACCCGCGAGAGGTAGAAGAATTTTTGTTCCGCCACCCGGCCGTCGCCCAAGTGCAGGTGTTTGGTGTGCCCGACACCCGCTATGGCGAAGAAGTCTGCGCCTGGGTGGTGCTCAAACCCGGTGCCAGCGCCACCGAAGACGACATCCGCGCCTTTTGCAAAGACCAGATCGCCCACTACAAGGTGCCGCGCTACGTGCGCTTTGTGCCCGAGCTGCCCATGACTGTGACGGGCAAGGCGCAAAAGTTTGTGATGCGGCAAAAAATGATCGACGAGCTGGGCTTGTCGATCGCCAAAACGGCCTAAGGCTTAGGCAGCACCCGCCAAGCGATCGGCGCGGTCACATCAAGATTTTTGGCTTTTCCGCCCGTCAGTAGGGCGGAATTAGCTATGAAAACAATAGCAATTCAGTGCGAGACTGCTGCTGCGCTTGAAGCCGCTGTGAACGACATCATCTCCTCTGAAGCTGCGCGACCTGGAGGTGCGTGGGGTTCCTGATCTGAGCAGAGGCTCGCCGCGATTGACCTGCACGACGAATAAAAATACCCCTAGTGGGTGTAATTATTTCAAAAACTCGAACAGTGAAATCCCGTTTGCCTACTGACTCTTTGGTCAACAGAGGTCTACACTGCGTCCCATGGTTTGACAAACGGCTCCGTGCCGCCGCTCAAATCGGGTTGGGAACCATTCATTAGCACTCAACTCTATCGAGTGCTAGTATTCCTCTCGCAGTAGGAGAAGTTCATGTCCGCAATCATCGCCGCCCCTCTTGGAAATGGTTTGTCCGCTTCGGCGAGCACGGCCAATCCGTGGACGATGGTGCCGCCTCTGGGCAACCTAGATGCGTACATCACCGCCATTAACCGCGTGCCGCTGCTGACGCTCGAAGAAGAGCAAGGCGCCGCTCGCGCTCTGCGTGAGCACAACGATTTAGACGCTGCAGGCCGTTTGATCTTGTCGCACCTGCGCCTAGTGGTGTCGGTGTCGCGCCAGTACCTGGGCTATGGCTTGCCGCAAGCCGACCTGATTCAAGAAGGCAACGTGGGCCTGATGAAGGCCGTGCGCCGTTTTGACCCCGATCAGGGCGTGCGCTTGGTGAGCTACGCGCTGCATTGGATCAAGGCCGAGATCCACGAATACATCCTGAAGAACTGGCGCATGGTGAAGGTGGCCACCACCAAGGCGCAGCGCAAGCTGTTCTTCAACCTGCGTTCGATGAAACAAGGCTTCAAGGCCGAGTCAGATGACGGCAATGCCCACCGCGACACGCTCACCGAGCGCGAAATCGACGTGATGGCGCGAGAATTGAATGTCAAGCGCGAAGACGTCATGGAGATGGAAACCCGCTTGTCGGGCGGCGATGTGCTGCTGGATCCCACCCCCAGCGACGACGGTGGTGAGGCCTTTGGCCCCATTGCGTATTTGTCTGACGCCAGCCAAGAGCCCACCGCGCTGATCGAATCGCGCCAGCGCGACGCCTTGGCCACTGATGGCATCGCCCAGGCCTTGAATGGTCTGGACGAGCGCAGCCGCCGGATCGTAGAAGAGCGCTGGCTGAGAGTGAACGACGACGGCTCAGGCGGCATGACCCTGCACGACTTGGCGGCTGAATACGGCGTGAGCGCGGAGCGCATTCGGCAGATTGAAACTGCCGCGATGAAGAAAATGCGCAAGGCTTTGGCGGCCTACGCCTGAAGCTGTTGCAGCCACCCAAGCGGTGGCAGCGCCCTGTGGCGCTTGCTTAGAAAACGGCCCTGCGTGGGCCGTTTTTTTTGGTCGCTGCTTGGCGCTGGTCAGGCATGCGGGTTGCTATCGAGCCTGGGCCCGGCCGGGCTGCCCAGGTGTTGTTTACGATGCCGGGCTTGGTTCACGACACAATCCGGCGCTTTAACCCCGCAGTGGGTGGCGCCTGCCCCGGTTTGCACATGACCCCTAAGTACACCCAATCGCGCGAAGACAGCTTGGCCATCCTCAAGCGCTGTATCGCGCTGATGAACCACCATGAAGCGCCGTACACCCCCATTTCGTTTGCGGTGTGGTACGAACATTTGGTGGGTATCAATCCTGAACTGTCGGATGCCATCGACAGCGACCTGAAGACCACGCCCAAGCTCAGTGGTGAGCAGGTTCAGTCGCTATACGAACGCTTTGTGGCAGCCCCCACCGAAGAGGGCGTGCAAGACGTTGGCCAGCGGTTTGAAGAAGTCATGCAGCGCATGGCCGGTTCAGCCACTGCAACCGGCTCCACAGCCAAGGTCTACGGCAGCCAATTGGCCGACTTGTCCCAAGCCCTCAAACGCGACGGCGCAGCTGGCGACTCGGCCGCTTGGGCGCCACAGCTCAGCCAAGTGGCCACCGGGACGGCCGAGATGCAAACAGCCGTGTCGGCGCTGCAAAAAACCCTGGAAGAAAGCCGCAGCGAAATCACCCAACTGCGTGCCGAGCTAGACCGATCCCGCACCGAGGCGCTCACCGACGCCCTGACGGGGCTGTTCAATCGCAAGGCCTACAACGACGCGGTCGCCCAGGCACTGGCGGCCCCCACCGTGGCGGGCCAGGTGCACGGGCTGATCGTGTTTGACTTGGACCACTTCAAGAAAATCAACGACACCCACGGGCATCCGGCTGGCGACGCTGTCTTGCAAGGGGTGGCGGCCACGCTGAAGCGGCTGGCTCAAACCGATGTGGCGTCTAGCGTGTCGGCGTGCCGCATTGGCGGCGAAGAGTTTGCCTTTGTGGTGCGCGACATCACCAAGGCGCATTTGGTGCAGCTGGCCGAAGGCGTGCGCGCCGCCATTCGGGTGATGCGCATCAAAAAACGCGGCACCACCGAGGTGCTGGGCAGCATCACCATTTCGGGCGGCGTGGCGCTGTTGACGGTGGGAGACGACGCGGCGAGTTGGCTGCAGGCCGCCGACGGTGCCTTGTATCGCGCCAAAGAGTCCGGCCGCGACCGGATCCTGGTGGCCTAAGGTGCGATTTACTGGGCTGTGCAGCGGTGCAGCCGCACTAGGCAGGCATGGTGAGCAGCAACTTCAGGTCATGCGCCATGGCTTCGGCGCCGCTGCCGTGGCGGGTGTACAGGCGCACCCGGCCTTGGGGGTCAAACACATAGCTGCCCGCTGAATGGTCCATGGTGTAGCTGGTGGGTGTTTTGCCTTCGACCTTCTTGTAATAAATTTTGAACTCGCGCGCCACCGCAGCGAGTTCGGCAGGCTCCGGGCGCAGTGCGAGAAAGCTCGGGTCAAAGTTGCCCATATAGGCCTTGAGCACTTCAGGCGTATCGCGTTCAGGGTCTACCGTAATGAACACCCCTTGCAAGCGCTTGCCATCAGCACCCAGGGCAGTTTTGACTTGGGCCAACTCGGCCATGGCCGTGGGGCAGACATCGGGGCACTGCGCAAAGCCGAAGAACACCACCACCAACTGGCCTTTGAAATCGCTGAGATTGCGCCGTTGGCCGTTGTGGTCGAGCAAGCTGAACTGACGGGCGTAGTCCGCACCCGTGATGTCAATGGCACGAAACTGTGGCTTCGTCGGCACACAGCCCGACAACAAAGCAAAAGACGCCACTGCGCCCGTCAATAGGCCGTAAGTAGCTATGTTTTTTATAGCAGTTCGCCGATCCATCTGCGTATCCTCGGGCGCCGCGCTCAGTGGCGGGCGTCAAAACAAATAGTGGTCTACCAACAGCGCAGCAAATACGCCGCTTAGGTGAATCAATGAAAAGCGAAAGGTGCGCCGCGCCAGTGCGTCGGAGTAGTTGCGCCACAAGGCCCATGCATAAGCACAAAACCCCAGGCTAAACCCAGCGGCGGCCACCAAATAGGGCCACGAACTCATGCCCACCACAAAGGGCAGCAGGCAAGCCGCCAGCAACACCCAGGTGTACAACATGATGTGCAGCCGAGTGAAAGCGTTGCCGTGCGTGACTGGCAGCATCGGCAGGCCGGCTTGGCGATAGTCCTCAACGCGGTACAGCGCCAAAGCCCAAAAGTGCGGCGGAGTCCAGATGAAGATGATGAGGAACATCACCATGGCCTCGGGGCCCACATCGCCGGTTAGCGCCGCCCAGCCCAGCACGGGCGGCATGGCACCCGACGCACCGCCAATCACAATGTTTTGCGGTGTCAGGGGCTTGAGCACCACGGTGTAGACGATGGCGTAACCCACAAAGGTGGCCAGGGTCAGTGCCATGGTCAGCGGATTGGCGCCCCACCACAACAACACGCAGCCCAGTGCACACAGCACGGACGAGAAAATCAGCGCTTGACGGTCTGACAACTGACCCTGTGCAGTGGGGCGCCAAGCAGTGCGCTTCATGCGCGAATCAATGCGCTTTTCAACCAGGCAATTGAAGGCCGCCGCTGCTGCGGCTACAAGCCAAATGCCCACGACTGACAACCCGATGGTTTGCCACTGCGCCACGGTGGGCCAACCCGGCACGGCCAAGGCCATGCCGATCAAGGCGCAAAACACAATGAGCTGCACCACCCGCGGCTTGGTCAGGGCGTAGTACTGTTGCCAGCGGGTCCAGCGCGAGACGGCGGCAGGGACCACTGTGGTGCTCATGCGCTGGGCCTCGCTGGATGGTTCGCGGCCATTGTTGGCAGGCCCACGGGCGCGGCGGGGTCCGCTGGGTTCCAGCGTGGCTCGACGCTGGGCGCCGATGCCAGGCGAATGGCGCGCGGCGCCAAGCCCCAGGCCAAGCACCAGGTCAGCACGCCCACCAAGGCCGCCGCACCGGCCGTGTGGGCCAGTGCTGCCGCCAGGGGCCAGCCCAGCACCACGTTGCTTAGGCCCGACGCCAGTTGCCAAGCCCCTAGCGCTAGCAGTGCCCACCCGGCGCGACGCCAATGGGTGTGGCGTTGCAAGGCCAAGGCCGTGGCCACCAGGGCGGCCAGCACCACGATGGCGGCCAGCCGGTGCACCATGTGAATGGCGGTGAGCGCCGCAAAACTGATGTTGGAACCATCCCGCAATTGGCCCAACTCGCGCCAGACCTGAAAGCCCTCGGCAAAGTTCATGGGTGGCCACCAGCTGCCTTGGCACATGGGGAAGTCTCGGCACGCCAGCACCGCGTAGTTGGTGCTAACCCAACCGCCCAGCGCAATCTGCATGACCATCAGCGCCAAGGTCAGGCCCAAGCCCAGGCTCAACCCCCGCGTGAGCTGCGGTAGCGGCTGGCGCAGCTGCACGGCGTGCGCCTGCGTGTAGCGCACGCCTTGCACCACCAACAGGGCCAGCAGCACCATGGCACCCAAGAGGTGAAGTGTGACGATGGCCGGAAACAGCTTCATGGTCACGGTAAGCGCACCAAAAGCCCCTTGCACGCATACCCACACCAAGGTGGCTATGGGCCACCACAGGCTCATGGGCAAGCGCCCCTGCCGCCGCTGAACGGCACTGGCCACCAGCAGCGTGATGATCAGCACACCCACCCCGGTGGCCATGTAGCGGTGAACCATTTCAATCCACGCCTTGGTGTGGGTGACTGGGCCGGTGGGCATGGCCTCTTGGGCCGCCGAAATTTCAGCCCGGGCGCCGATGGGGCTGACAGCGCCGTAGCAACCTGGCCAATCCGGACAGCCCAGGCCCGAATCGGTCAGGCGCGTAAACGCTCCCACGATGATCAAGTCAAACGTGAGGAACAAAGTCACCCAGGTCAGGGCGCGCAGCCGCTGGGTGGGGGGTGCGCCACGGTGGCGCAGCCAAACCCACAACAAAGGCCCAAGCGCAATGGCAATGCCCAACAGCATCAGCCGAGCCACGGGGGCCCAGTCAACCAGATCGACGGTTGTGCTGTCCATGCACTAGCGCTCGGCCGCCGCACCCACCACAGCGGGGGCGATTTGTGCCTGCAAAGCCTCGGGCCGACCCGCTTCGTCCCAAAACCGGGACGCGCGCAACAAACGCTCCAAGTCACGGCGGATTCGACTGGCGTCTGCAAGTTGAATGTCGGCAGGCCAGCGCAGCATCCAGTTACCGATCGGATCCACCACGTACATGTGGTCGGCCAGTTGCTGACCTGGGCGGGCTGCCAACCAGGCTCGCAGCACCTCGGGCGGCAAGCGCAGCACGACGGCGCCTTGAAGCGCAGGCAGCAACTCCGCGCGCACGGGTACGTCGTCCGACACCACCCAGACGCGGTCTAGGCGGTCTTTGTCTTTGCCTAACGCTTCGCGCAACTGCCGCTGCAAATACAGATGGCGCTCGCATGTGGCGTCGCAAGCGCCACCCGCTACCACCACCATTAGCCATTGTTGGCGCAGCGAGCCCAAAGGCACCGACTGTCCCGCCAGCGATGTGCCTTGCGCAGTGGGAAGCGGGCGCTGAGGGTCAATCAGTTCACCGAAGTTGCGGCGCGTTTCGGGGCGCACCACGTAATAGGTGAAGTACGACGCGATCACCGGCGCAGCGCACACCAGCAGCACCAACACCATCTTGATGCGCCCCCAGCGGCGTTGGGGTTGCGTGGCCAAGGCGGCGCCCGAATCCCCAGCTCCAGCGGGTTGCCCAGTGGGCAGGGTGTGCACGGCCAAGGTCAGGGGCTGATCAGACTCAGACGTCTGCATGGGTTTGCTTGGCGCGCCGACGGGGTTGGATGAACTCGAACCAGACATACAAAAAAAACACCAGCGCACTGAGCGCAAACCATTGAAAGGCGTAGCCGTGGTGTTTGCCGACCCCAAGCGAAGGCACCGCCCAATCGCGCAACAAACCATCGGATGGCGCATCGTCTTGCACCAGTGTGACCGGCAGCAGTGGCAAACCGGTTTCGGCAGCAAATGCAGCCAATTCCAGATTTTGCCGGATGCGGCCCTTTGCCCCTTCGTTGAGGTCGAGCAGCTTCGACGGTGAAGGGGCAATCCGGCCTGCGACCTCAACCACCCCCGTGGGCGTTTGAACAGGTGCCAACTGGGTGCGATCTTGCATGTGCCTGGGTATCCATCCTCGTTGCACCACGATCACACCTCCGCTGTCCAACTGCAGCGGGGTCAGGACAAAAAAGCCAGGCTTGCCTTGCATTTGCCGGTTGTCCAGATAGACGCTGTGTGGGTCAAGCCACTGACCACGCAAGATGGCTCTTCGGTGGATCTGACCTGCCGCTTCGCTGGGCGCTATCGCCGACAGGGCAGGCCGAGCACCTTGCGCTTGAATCTGCGCTTGGAGCTGCGTCTTTTGCGCGGCGCGATCCAATTGCCACCAACCAAGGCGGGCGGTGATCACCATGGCGCCGAGTGCGGCGCAAAGAACCAGCCAGCGTCGGGCGTGCTTGATGGGTTTCACCGCGAACTCGGTTTGGTGATCACCCTTGGCGCCCCCCGCACCACACAGGCCGCACCGGACACGACAGTCGTAGCGATAATGGTCGACATGACGACACTTGTCATCCTTGCATTTGTGGCCATCATTGGCAGCTTGGCAGCCGCCCTGTACTACATGATGCGCGGCGGAGCGGCTGGTGATTCAACGGGATCGTCAGACTCAGACGACCCGCAGGGGCGCCCAGTTGGCAGACAGCCCAATCACATGGCACGGGCTCTGGCGCTGCGGGTGGCTTTTTCAATTGCGCTATTCGCTTGTGTCCTGATCGCCTGGAAGCTTGGCTACTTGCAGCCAACCGGTATCAAGACAGGCATGTAGCGGTGGGCCCCGCGCTTGGGACGGGCTGGGCCTGAGCCACTTTCAGACGTACGGCACCACCCCAAACCCGCCGTTACACCGCCCGGCCATACCACCGCCGACGTAGACCTCGCTGAGTGTGCTGTCAGAGACGTCTGCTAGGCGGGTAGGCCTTGGCAGCGCAGCATTCAGGCATGCGCGCTGCCCACAAGTGTCACAACCAGTACACCAAGATGTACAGCCCAAGCCAGACCACGTCCACGAAGTGCCAGTACCACGCCGCGCCCTCGAACCCGAAGTGGTTGTCCGCCGAGAAATGGCCACGCTGCAAGCGGAGCGTGATGAACAAGAGCATCAGCATGCCGACAAACACGTGGAAACCGTGGAAGCCAGTGAGCATGAAGAACGTCGACCCAAAGATGCCAGAGGTCAGTTTGAGGTTGAGGTCTGTATACGCGTGGTAATACTCGTAGCCCTGCACGCCTAGAAACACCGCACCCAGCAACACGGTGAGCCACATGAAGGCGATGGTGCGTCCGCGCTGATTGGCGCGTAGCGCATGGTGCGCGATCGTGATGGTCACGCCTGAGCTCAACAGCAGTGCCGTGTTGATGGTGGGCAGCCAGAACGGGCCCATGGTTTGGAAGGGTTCGACGATGCCGATTGGTGCAGATGAAGCGCCTGGCGACACGCTCGGCCAAGCGGCTTTGAAATCGGGCCAGAGCAGCGCGTTCTCAAGGCTGCCCAAGGCAGGGATTGAGTGCGAGCGCGCCCACCACAAAGCCGTGAAGAACGCCCCAAAGAACATCACTTCGGAGAAGATGAACCAGGTCATGCTCCACCGGTAGGACAGGTCAATCTTCCGGCCGTACAGCCCGCCCATGCTTTCCGAGATCGCGTCACGGAACCATTGATAGAGCACGCCAAGCCACCACAGCATGCCGAACAGCAACACCCACTTGCCCCACGCTTGGTGGTTCACCCACTGGGCGGCGCCAAAAATGACAAAGAACAGGCCGAAGGCCGCGTAGGCCGGGTGCCGAGACGGCGCCGGTACAAAGTAATAGGGCGTGGTGCCCTGCGTTGCCGAACTCATGCGTCCTCCGAAATACTTTGCAAAAACCGAATGCGTGTAGGGTTGTATTGTGCCGCGTCAGGACATGCCGCCCAAGACATAAAAGCTCAAAACCCAGCTACACCACCCAGTGCACCACCGCTACCAGCCCAGCCACTAGCGCCACCACCAAGCCAAACCCCACTGCCAACACGAGCACGGGATGAGCGGCACTTGCGTCTTGTTGGGCACCGCTCGACCCGCGAACACCTAGCAAGCTCCAAGCGACGGTGCGCACTCCACCACTCAGTAAACGAAGTTTCCTGACGCCGTGTCCACCCCCGGAAACACAGGGGTGATCATGTTCGCGCAGGCGACTGTCCTGCCCATCGTGCACTGTTTGCCGTCGGCGCTCCATTAGGACCGAAACCCCGCGCCAAACCATTGAATGCCGTCAGTGGCCAAGGGAAGCAACGAGTTCACCGGGCGCGAATAGACGGCCTCGCCCCCGACCGCAACCAGCTGGGAAGGCGCCGATGGTGCTAATCGGCTCGAGGCGGTCGGCGCACGGGCGTCCGTTGGGGCGGCCGGAACCCGTCCGCCCACCTCAAAGAAGGTGTAGGACAAGGTAATCGTCGTCACGTCACGCGTCAGCTTTGGGTCGATGACAAAAGCCACTGGCCACTGCTTCTTCTCGCCGGCAGCCAACGTGTACTGACTGAAGCAGAAACACTCTAGCTTTGTGAAATGCGCTGACGCCTGTTTGGGTGCGTAACTAGGGATCGCTTGCGCAGCCATCGTCCGGTTCTGAATGTTCTGAAACTCATACATCACCGTGACCAATTCGCCTGGGTGCACAGTGACCGAGGAGCGCTCAGGCTTGAAGTGCCATGGGCCGCGCACGTTGGCATCGAACTCCACCACAATTTGTCGGGTGGTATCAATCTGGCTGTTCCGAGGCGGGGCCTTGGCCGAGGTGCCGGGTAACTGTCGCTCAGCCAGCGACAAGATGTTGATGCCTGTGGCCTCACAGATGGCCCGGTAAATCGGAACCAACGCGTAGCCGAAAGCGAACATGCCGATGGTGACAACAAACAACTTGCCGACCATCTGCACGTTCGCGCGAGAGCGCCCAGCTAATGCCGATTTCATTTGATACCCAAACAACCACCATGAAAAGCCGACCAACAGCAAAGCGCCCCCAGACTACGTCGGCGCCCCAAACGCATGTCAACCCGCCAGCAAAGTCATCTTCACCACAAAGCCCAACGCAAAGGCCAAAGCAACCGAAGCCAAAATCAAACCGAGCCGTCGGTTTTGACGGTCTTTGTTGGCAGAGTCAGACAATTTAGCGCTCAAATAATTCAACTATTGATCTTCGCGGGCCGCCGGGGGCGACCGGGGTTGCTTAGATCAACCCACCACGCGTGTCGCTGTCGGGTCCAACTTCGGAGGTGTTTCGAAGGTGTGGAACGGCGCCGGGGAAGGGAGTTCCCATTCCAGGCCCTCAGCACCTTCCCAGGGCTTCTGGGTCGCTTTTTGCCCCTTACCCATCATGCACGGCAGCACGATCAGCAAGAAAAACAGCACCTGAGTGATACCGAATCCGAAAGCACCGATCGACGCGATCGCATTGAAATCGGCGAATTGCATGGGGTAATCAGCATATCGGCGGGGCATACCAGCCAATCCCAGGAAGTGCATGGGGAAGAACGTGACGTTAAAGAAAATCAGGCTCAACCAGAAATGCCATTTACCCAAGGTCTCGTTATACATCACGCCGGTCCACTTAGGTACCCAAAAGTAGAAACCCGCAAACAGCGCGTAGAGGGAGCCGGCCACGAGCACGTAGTGAAAATGGGCCACCACATAGTAGGTGTCTTGAAGTTGGATATCAATGGGCGCGATGGCTAAGATCAAACCAGTAAATCCGCCCATTGTGAACACGAAGATGAATCCAACAGCGAAGAGCATAGGCGTTTCAAACGTCATTGATCCTTGCCACATCGTCGCGATCCAATTGAAGATCTTCACCGCAGTCGGCACGGCGATCAGCATCGTCGCGTACATAAAGAACAATTGGCCAGTCACCGGCATACCAGTGGTAAACATGTGGTGCGCCCACACAATGAACGACAGAATGGCGATAGACGATGTGGCATAGACCATCGATGCATAGCCGAACAGTTTCTTGCGGCTAAAAGCCGGAACAATATGGCTGATAATGCCGAAAGCCGGCAAAATCATGATGTACACCTCGGGGTGACCGAAGAACCAGAAAATGTGCTGATACATCACCGGATCACCACCACCGGCCGGATTAAAAAAGCTGGTACCGAAGTGTCGGTCAGTCAGCGTCATCGTGATGGCGCCTGCTAGCACAGGCATGACGGCGATCAGCAAGTACGCGGTGATGAGCCAAGTCCAGCAGAACATGGGCATTTTCATCAGCGTCATGCCCGGGGCGCGCATGTTCAAAATGGTGACGATGATGTTGATCGAGCCCATGATGGAGCTCGCGCCCAAAATGTGCATCGCGAAGATTGCCGCGTCCATGGACGGCCCCATCTGAAGGGTCAGCGGCGCGTACAGCGTCCAGCCTGCGGCGGGCGCGCCACCGGGCATCAGAAACGACCCTGTCAAAATGAGACCAGCCGGAATCATCAGCCAGAAACTGAAGTTGTTCATGCGAGCAAAAGCCATGTCGCCCGCACCGATTTGCATCGGGATCATCCAGTTTGCGAAACCGACAAAGGCCGGCATGATGGCACCAAACACCATGATCAACCCGTGCATGGTGGTGAGCTGGTTAAACAACTCTGGATTCACCACTTGCAAGCCGGGTTGAAACAGTTCAGCCCGAATACCTAGCGCCAGCACACCGCCAAACATCAACATAGCAAACGAAAACAACAGGTACAACGTACCAATGTCTTTGTGGTTAGTGGCAAACACCCAACGTCGCCATCCGGTGGGGGCGTGATCGTGGTGGTCGTCGTGGGCGTGGTGATCGAGGACTGCACTCATGACTTCAATCCAAAAACAAATCAGGACAAATGATTTGATCGGGCAATATAGCCCAAGAGAACAAACTACTTACGGGCGGCAACAATTTCAGCCGGCTGGATGACTTTTCCAGTCTTATTGGACCAGCTGTTTTTGGTGTAAGTGACCACTGCAGCGATGTCTGTGTCGCTTAATTGCTTCCAAGCGGGCATTGCACCGTTCCCGGCTCCGTTCAGCAAGATGAGAATCTGCTGATCTGGCTTGTTCAAAACAATATCACTGCCGTCCAAGGCTTTGATGGGCCCAGCACCCTTGCCAGTTGCTTGGTGGCAAGCAGCGCAGTTGGCCGCATACACGCGCTCACCGCGCTTCATGATGTCGTCGAGGGTCCACACCTTGCTCGGGTCGTCCGCCTTGGCAGCCAATTTCTTCATTTCGCTGGCCACCCAGGCGGTGTACTCCTCGGCGCTGACCACCTTGACATGGATCGGCATGTAGGCGTGCTCTTTGCCGCAAAGTTCTGCACACTGGCCGTAAAAATCTCCGGTCTTTTCAGCGCGGAACCAGGTGTCCCGCACGAAACCGGGAATGGCATCCTGCTTGACGCCGAATGCAGGCACCATCCAAGCGTGGATAACGTCATTGGCCGTGGTGATGATACGAACCTTGCGCCCCACCGGAACCACCATGGGGTTATCCACTTTCAGAAGGTAGTCGTCGGGTGCACCTTTGGCGCCCATGTCAGACATCACACGGTGGCTGCTGTCCAAGGTAGAGATAAAGCCAATGCCCTCCCCTTCGCCCTTGATGTAGTCGTAGCCCCACTTCCACTGATAGCCAGTTGCCTTGATGGTGATGTCGGCATTGGTGGTGTCTTTTTGCGCAACCAAGACTTTAGTTGCTGGAAGCGCCATGCCAATCACGATGAGAAACGGAACGATGGTCCAGATGATCTCAACTGTCGCTGATTCATGGAAGTTGGCTGGCTTGTGGCCGACCGACTTGCGATGTTTCCAAATGGAATAAAACATCACACTGAATACGGCCACGAAAATGACCGTACACAAAATAAGCATCATCCAATGCAACCAATGCTGCTCTTCCGCGATGCGAGTCACCGGCGGATGAAGATTTAGCTGGTTGACGGCCGGGCCGCCTGGCAGGCTGTTCACCGCATGTGCCGCACTGAACGCAGCAGTCGCAAGCCACGCCATAACGCCAATGGCCCATTGGCGGGACCTAGCCAGCCGTTCATTCAAAAAGCGCTTCATCATTGCCACTGCCTGCTCAACCTTGAACACGAAAGATGAAAACCAACCGCCGCGACGCATAGCACGCTACACGCCGTGCAACGCCACCCGGATTTCTTTGGCCAGAGCTGCGCGCAACTCCGGCCGCACAAAGCGACCCACCTGTACCCGGCGTCCTTTGCCGGACAACTCAATCAACGATCCGTCGCCAACCGACGGCTCAACCCGAACCCAATGGCGTTCGAATTCCGCGCGCTCGCGGCGCCCAGCACACTCGCGCTCAACAATTAGACAAGCTTCGTCAAGCTGAATAGATTCGCCATCCGTAGCGTGCCGGGCGTACACCAAAAACGCCACCCCGACGACCACGATCTCAAGGAACGCAAAAGGCAACACGAGTCGAGCGCCCTGCACCCAGAAAAAGGTGCCAATGCCCATGGAGAGCACGCAAAGCGAGCCGTACAGCAGCGCTAGCTGCGCTGGCGCAATCGAGCAGTTACGGCGCAACGACCAGTTCACGCTGGGGCCCGAGACAGTAGCAAACCGGAAACGCGGATTCGACACAACGGAGCATGCTCATAAACGGCCCACCGAGCGATTGACTCGCCGTGCGCCGCGAACACCCGGGAAGATGCCCGAAATCAAAACCTGACCTGCCGTTTTATTGTACTGCGCTCTGTCAGGCCTTTCGCCCGGTTTGGTTGAATGACACGCGCCCTAGTGGGGGCCGTCACTCCACCCGGGGCCCTTGGCCGGCAGCCGCCGACTTGTTGGGCCCACCTTTCTTCAACATGGCGCGCATCTCTTGCAGGGACACGGCACTGAACTCGCTGACCTTCATCCGTGGATGCGGCTTCACTGCATGGCCGTAGATGATCTCAAAGGTCAGCGCCAATCGCCCGCCGTCCGATGGCGCCGCAAGCTGCTGGACGGCCGCGTCCCATTGGGCGAGCCAATATTTGCCATGCACATCGCGGTCGCGCGAAGCGTGGGTGTTGCGCCCCAAGACACGGAGATCGCCACGCATTGCAGCGCCGTGGCTGTAGGTCAGACGGATGCGCTCCATGTCCATGATGGGCTCGGCAAAGCCGGCCTCAACCAACATGTCACCCCAATCGTGCATATCGGTGAACTGAGCAGCACAAGGGCCCCAGCCCAAACGCTGATACAGCGCCGTCAATTCGTGCAGCGTGTCCGGGCCGAGGCACGAGAACATCAAATAGCCGTCTGGCTGCAGGGCGTTGTGCCATTGCGCAATCAGTTGGCGGGGTTCAGGGTGCTGGTGCAGCAACATGTTGCTCCACAGCATTTGGGCCGCGCCCACAGGCGGTTGCTGCTCGAGCATCTGGTCCCGCCCCCGCCAGCGGCGCGCCAGGCTCCACCAAGGTGGGCGCAAGGCGCGAAGAGCCTCAGTGCGGTGACGCTCCACCGGCTCCCAAATGAGAGACTGCGAAGCGGCTAGGGCTTGTGCAACCGCTCGGTGCGCCTGCAGCCCGCCCCGAACCGGCGCCCAGTCCAGCCAATGGCTTGGTTTGAGCTTGATCCAATCTAAGCGCTGCGCCATGCGTTGCCCCACCTCTTCATGGAGCCAGGGACTTGCTGCCGGGGCGCGCTGCAACCACCGCTGAGCCGCCATCTGATCAAGGGTGGGGGGACTGGACGCAAGAGTTGCCATGAGATGCTGTGCGAAAGCAAACGCAGAATGCCAAGAGGTGAGAGCTTATGCGCCATACACGCCATACACACCGCGCACGCCACGTTCGCCGACACGGCCCCGAGTGCGGGGGTTGGCCCATTCAACCCAAAAGCAGGTCCAGAGCCGCTTCGATTGCTCCAAACCCTGAGCCGGTGAAAACCGCTGTGTCATGCGGGGCCGAGACTCGATGATGTCGCGGCGTTGGTTCTCGGATTTGCTCGACTCGGTGCCCTCCATTTGCGCCGTTTGCGGGCGATGGCCTCAGCAAGGCGTTTGCGCTAACTGCCAAACAGATTTCGCGCCTGCAGTGCTGCGCTGCCGAGGCTGTGCGATTGCTTTGCCCGTACGGTCTGTGCCCGCCACGCCCGCCCCGGTGCCTCTCTGTGGCCCGTGCAGCCAAGCACCGCCACCGTGGCGGTACGCACACGCGGCTGTTGACTACCAATACCCGTGGGCCGGGCTCATCAACCGATTCAAGTACGGCGATAGCCCAGGCTGGGCCCGGCACCTCGCCAGACTGTTGCCTGATCCCAGGGTACTTGGCACCCATGCAGAGCCATTTGATTGGATCGTACCGATGCCCAGTACGCCGGAGCGCTGGCGTCAGCGGGGCTACAACCCCACGCTGGAACTGGCGCGCCATTGGACCGCACGGGCAGCGGCTGCAGGACTGCCCGTGCGCTTGACGCCCGAAGCACTCACGCGGCCCTATCGAGCCTTGCCGCAGGCCAGCCTTGCTCGCGCCCAGCGGCTGCGCAACCCAGTCAACGCTTTTGTGGTGCCAGACGCAATGCGTTCAACTCTGCCTGCCAAACGTGTAGTGGTGTTGGACGATGTCATGACCACTGGCAGCACCCTGCGGGAAGCCACGCTGGCACTGAAAAACGCGGGTTGTCCAGAGGTAGCCGTTTGGGCGGTGGCGCGCGTGCCGCCCCCGACGGGGGATGATGCAGTGGCTATCGATCACCCCGGCACCGATTTGACCAATTAGCTACTGTTTTTATAGCATTATCGGGCGCAAAACGGGCTTGAATAACGGTTTTTGATGGTGCCTTGATCAGATGCTGGGCTAAGTCGTGACGTTCATTGCGCAGCACGGCGCAAGCTGTCCATCACGGGGCGCTGCAACACTTCTTTCAGCCCCCACCACCCGGCAGCTAAGGCCAGCACAGCGCCCGACAGCGCCCCGCCCAGCGGCACCCAGGGCGACAACGCCCAATTGAATTCAAAGGCAAAGCGCGCAAGGGCCCATCCAACCACCGATGCCGCCACGCTGGCCAGCACTCCCGCAAGAAGCCCCACCCCGATCAACTCGGCACGCTGCATCTGGCGCAGCAAAGCCGATTGCGCCCCCACTGCGCGCATCACCGCCAGTTCGCGCGCCCGCTCTTCGCGCGTAGCGCTGATCGCCGCAAACAGCACGACAAGCCCCGCAGCCAGCGTGAATGCAAACAAAAACTCCACCGCCCGAATGACCTGATTCAGCACGCGTTGAACCTGGGCCACTGAGGCGGTCATGTCGACGTTGGTGATATTCGGAAACTGCCGTACGAGCGCGTTATCAAATCCCGCTTGATCGGGCGCCTTGAAGGCGGCCAGATAGGTGGAGGGCAACTGCGGCATCTCGCTGACCGGAAAAATCATGAAGAAGTTAGCGCGCAGCGAACCCCAGTCCACCTCGCGTACCGACGTGATGCGGCTTTGATGGCGGATGCCCGCCACGTCAAACACCACGGTGTCACCCAGCTTGATTCCTAGCGTCTTGGCGATACCGTCTTCTACACTCACGCCGTCTGCTTCTTCGGCCTTCCATTGCCCGCCAATCAGGCGGTTGTGTTCGGGCATTTGGCTGCTGTGGGACAGGTTGAACTCACGGTCCACCATGCGCTGGGCGCGGTCATCGGTAAACGCTTCTGGCCCGATGGCGCGACCGTTGATTTCAATTAGACGACCGCGAATCATGGGGTACCAGTCCAGCGACTGCACGCCCGCTGTCGTCAGGGCGGCCTTGAAGGCCGTGCCCTGTTCTGGCATGACGTTGATCACGAAGCGATTGGGGGCATCTGGTGGCGTGGCTGCGCGCCAACTGTTGATCAAATCCGTGCGCAACAGCACCAACAACACCAAGGCCAGCAAGCCCACAGCCAAGGCACTGACCTGCGCCACGGCGTAGCCTGGCCTTGCGGTCAGTTGACGGGTGGCCAATACCAGCCAGCGCGGCGCAGTGGTTTCCTTCACCACCCGTCTCAGTAGCTTGAGCATGCCCCAACTGGCCAGCGCAAACACCAACACGGCCGCAGCAAAACCACCCACCGCAATGGCACCCAAGGTGCGATCGCGGCTGGTGGCCAAGAGCAGCGCAGCAAAGCCAAGAACACCGACAGCCAATACCCCGACCGACACCGGTTTGATCTGCCCCACATCGCGCCGGATCACCCGCAAGGGCGGCACGGATGCCAACTGCAACACCGGCGGCAGGCCAAAAGCTACCAACAAGGTCAAGCCAACGCCCAGACCCATCATTGCCGGCCACGGCCCTGCAGGCGGCAGGGCAGCAGACTCCACCAAACCTGCAAGCAGCATCACAAAAAGGTAATGCACCGCGTAGCCCAGCGCTACGCCAAGCGCGCTGGCGAACAGCCCCACCCACAAAAACTCCAGGGTGTAGCTTCCAGCAATCGTGCGCTGGCTCTGCCCCAACACCCGCAACATGGCGCAATCATCCAAGTGACTGGACGCAAAAGCCCGCGCGGCAAGGCCCACTGCCACTGCGCTGAGTAAGGCCGCCAGTAGGGCCACCAGATTCAAAAACTTTTCGGCCCGGTCCAGCGTTTGGCGCATTTCTGGGCGGCCGGCCTGCAATGATTCCAGCCGCGCGCCACGCAAGTCCCCCTGCGACACCTGCGCTTCTGCCCAACGATTGAATTCGCGCACACCAGCATCGGGGCCTGCCACCGCCAAACGATAGTTAACGCGGCTGGCGGGTTGGATCAAACCACTAGCGGCCAAGTCGGCCTGGTTGATCATCACCCGCGGCGCGAAGGCCATGAAACCGGCACCACGATCAGGCTCAATCACCACCACACGGGTAATGCGCAGTTGGGTGTCGCCCAGTAGCAAGGCGTCGCCCATGTTCAAACTCAGCGACTCAAGCACAGGCGCATCCACCCAAGCCTCGCCTGGCGGAACCACCCCACGGGCGGCTTCTTCAGTTTGGCGCGGCGCTGCCGCAATGAGCAATTCACCTCGCAGGGGATAGCCGTCTGCCACTGCCTTCAAGGCCACGAGGCGCGAGCCACCACCTTGGGCCTCGGGCGCCCGGGCCATGGTGGGAAAGCCCACCGACTGCGACGTACGAAGCCCCAGCGATTGGGCCATGGCCACCGCTTGAGGCGGTGTAGGCCTGTCACTGGCCAGGACCGCATCACCGCCTAGCAACTGGCGGGCATCGCGCTGCAAACCAGCATTGAGCCGATCTGCAAAGAATCCAACAGCGGTGAGCGCTGCCACCGCCAGGGTGACGGCAATGACCAATAGGCGCAACTCACCCGCTCTGATATCGCGCCACAATGAGCGCCACCCCAAAGTCCACACAGATGCATTCATGAGCGGAAGCTACCGCAAACGTGCTGGCCGGGGCGGCTCAGGGTTATTGCTAGGCTGGGCGATGGGGCGCAACTGCTGGACTGTTAGCACAGCGCAGCCACCGACCCACAGATCGCTGACTGAAGGCTCAGCGGGTTGCGTCGGCCGCTGGTGGAGCCGTTGGCGCCACGATCGCGTCCAGCACCAAACGATGCTGCCCGCTGTAGCAGAGGAAGTGCCGATTCAACGCCCGACCGATCGTGCAAATCCCCAAATGCTGGGCCATGGCATGACCCATCTGGGTGGTGCCGCTACGGCTTACCAGCACTGGCACGCCCATGTGCGCTGCCTTCATCACCATTTCACTGGTCAAGCGGCCGGTGGTGTAGAAAAACTTGTCTTCACCGTTCATGGGCACGGTCGGGCTCGTTGGATCGGCGTGGAGCCACATCCATCCCGCCAGGGTGTCAATCGCGTTGTGGCGACCCACATCTTCGACAAACATCAAGAGCTCGGTGCCTCGAAACAGGGCGCAACCGTGTACAGAGCCTGCGGCTTTGTAGGTGCTGTCTTGCGCCCGCATGGTGTTCAGCATCTGCACCAACTCGCTTTGGCGCACCTGACCCCGCCCGCCCAAGACACAGCCGTGCAGTTCATCCATCTGGTGGGCAAACACACTGCCCTGACCACATCCACTGGTCACCACTTTATGAGCCGTTCGCTCGGCCCAATCTGCCACTCCGTTGCAGGTACGGACAGCAGCTGCGCCCACATCCCAATCCACGGTGATTGATTCGATATCGGCCGCGTTGTCAACCAAGCGCTGGTTGCGCAGGTACCCCAAGACCAACAGCTCTGGGTGCGAGCCCAGAGTCATCAGCGTGACTAGCTCCCGCTTGTCAACGTACACCGTCAGGGCTCGCTCAGCGGGTATATCCAAGCGGCGTGTGCGACCTGTTTCATCCAGCGCTTCAATGCCGTGCACCAATGGCGCTTTTGCAGAAGTCATCCGCGGGCCGGGCAAGGCTGGCGGAGCAACCGCAGGCGCAGGCGCTGCCGCCGCGCCTAAGGCCGCAAGGGGGCCTTCGGCCGAGTGCATGTCGTCAAGGCGCACGGCTGGGCTGCCAAACAAGATAGAGGTGTCTGCTTACGCAAATGCGGCCGAGGCAAAACCCAGGCGATACTGCGCAGCGTAGCTCAATTAGGACGCCTTTTTGGCAGGAGCTGCTGGCGCTGCGCCGGCAGCAGCGGCCGGAGACGCCGCCGGGGGGGCAGCGGCCGTCGCGGGCACAAAAGGCCCGGGGTCCACACAGGAGGCAGTCTCCACTGGCGTCGGTGCGTCTTTGCCACTGGCCTTGACCGTCTTGAAGAAATGCGCCGCCACGCGCTCACGCGACTTGCACAACTGAAAGTCCGCCACCTTGTTGCCATGAGCAGTGCGCGCCGCTGCTTCGGCAGAGCGCGCCTTGGCTTCGTCAGACGGCGCGGGGAGCTTGGCCGAAGCCAAAGGAAGACCCAACGCGCCGCAAGCTGTCAGGACAAGCCCGACGCGCAGCCAAAAGTCCACAAGATGCTTGGTTATCTTCATCGCCGCCCCGCACTGATCAATCAAAGTCCCTGTTGAAAGCATTGCCAGCAAGGCCTACGCCTGATGCGCCACGGGCTGTGAGGGCTCTGGCGTACCGTCGCCCGGTAGGCGTGAGCGCTGTGCGGCAATCTTGCCCGCCTTGATGTCGTCATGCCATTCCGCGTGGTGTTCTTTGGCCCAGGTTTCATCAACATAACCAGTGCGCATAGCGCCATAGGCACCCTTGACGCCCAAAGTTCCCATATAGATGTGACCAATGAACAAGGCCATCATCGCCAGCCCCACCACCGCATGAACCATGTGCGCAATTTGCATGGTGGCCCTTTCATAGAACAGGCCCGGCACCAATTTGTTCAGCACAAAACCGGATGCCACCACCACCACGCCCAAGCTCAGCACGCCCAACCAAAACAGCAGCTTTTCACCCGCATTGAAACGATGCGACGGCACGTGCTCCCCGCTGAGCATGCCGCCACCCTTGAGCAGCCAGGTTAAGTCGCCCTTGCGGGGCAGGTTGTCTCGAGCGAACGTGATGATGACGATCACCAGCGACACCGCGAAAACTGGCCCTACGATGTTGTGCGCGGTCTTCAGCGCATAGGTCAGCCAGCCGAACAAGGTGGCGCCCAGTATCGGCAGCAACAAAAACTTGCCGAAGGCCATCACCAAACCCGACACGGCCAACACCACAAAGGCAATCGCATTCGCCCAATGGGCGGAACGCTCAAACGGGGTGAACCGTTCCACCTTGCGGCCGGTTTCTGCCCCGTGCAGCGCAATAGAGCCCTTGGTGAAATACATGATGGCCACTGCCCCCAAGGCGATCAGCAGCAAAGCGGCGCCGTAGGGAATGATGACGCGGTTGCGCACCTGCCGCCAGGCTTCGCCCGCGTTGGTCAAGGTGGAGCCTGGGTACTGCACAAACCCCTGCACCAAATTGCCCGCCTCGGGCGCTTGGGCTCTCGGCAGACTGCTGGTGCCCGTTGCGCCACCCTGGCCCAGAGCGCGCCACATCGGGGCGTTGTTGCCGGGTTGCACAGCAGCACGCTCGGCGTTGCTTTGTTGCAAATAACCAGGCGCCTTGTCCGCATCGGGGGCAATCTGAAAGATATTTGCGTCTCGTACGCCGGGCACGGTCTGCGGCGCGGTGGCCGCAGGCGCTGGGTCATCGGCCACCGCGGCCTTGTCGGCGGTTTGCGCGGCTGCCATCGGCATGATGAACGCCGCACACAGAGCCAACACAGCTCCGCGCCACCGCCAACCCAGGCCCAACACCGCAGTCAGCCGTTGCTCTGACTCAGGCCGCAATGCACAGCCAACTTGCTGGTTCATGAATGTCCCCTGATCCGGCGCAACTTGAGCCGCCACGTCACTGCGTACGGGCGTATTCGTTCTGGGCCTGGGCTCGCGTTTTGAGCTGCGCCTCCCAAGCCTTGCGGTCACCCGCAGCCCAGCCGGGGGCCATATGGCTCTTTACGACCGTGCCGGTATGGGGTGATTGATCGGCGCGATTGCCCCCAATGGTCTGCGGCGTCTCGCCACAGCCCACCTGCCCCCCTAGCACCATCAACCCCAAGCTGAGCGCACACAGACGCGCCGCGGTGCCACGCAGTACCGTCGTTCTCATGATTTGGCTCCGCTTGAACCATACGCCGTACCCCAGCCCCACACCTCGGCGCCCTTGCCGCGCTTAAGCACCCGGTTGCGGAAGATGTCAGCCACCACATCACCATCGCCTGCAAGCAAGGCCTTGGTCGAGCACATCTCCGCGCACGACGGCAGCTTCCCCTCGGCCAAGCGATTGCGACCGTATTTTTCGAATTCAGCTTGGCTGCCATTGGCCTCGGGGCCGCCAGCGCAGAAGGTGCACTTGTCCATCTTGCCCCGCGCACCAAAGGTGCCGCCGGTGGGGAACTGCGGTGCGCCGAACGGGCACGCATAGCTGCAATAGCCGCAGCCGATGCAGACGTCCTTGTCGTGCAACACCACGCCTTCGTCGGTGCGATAAAAGCAGTTGACTGGGCACACCGCCATGCAGGGCGCGTCCGAGCAGTGCATACACGCCACCGAGATGCTGCGCTCACCGGGCACACCATCGTTCAAGGTGACCACCCGGCGACGATTCACGCCCCAAGGTACTTCGTGCTCGTTCTTGCAAGCAGTGACGCAACCGTTGCACTCAATGCAACGCTCAGCGTCACAAATGAACTTCATGCGGGCCATTGATTTGTCTCCCAAAAGGATTGCAGGGCCAGAAGGCGTCAGGCGCGTTCGATATTGCAAACGGTGGTCTTGGTCTCTTGCATCATGGTCACCGAGTCATAGCCGTAAGTGGTCGCGGTATTGATGGCCTCGCCTCGTACGATCGGTGCTGCCCCGGTTGGGTAGTGCGCCAGCATGTCTTTGCCCTGCCAGTGGCCGGAGAAGTGGAACGGCAAGAACACTGTGTCGGGCCCCACACGCTCGGTGACCATGGCCTGTACCTTGATGCGCGCACCGGTAGGGGTGACTACCCACACGCGCTCGCCATTGCGCACACCACGATCCGCCGCCGCCTTAGGGTGCAGCTCGACAAACATCTCTTGCTGCAACTCGGCCAGCCAGGGGTTAGAGCGGGTTTCTTCGCCCCCGCCCTCGTATTCGACCAAGCGGCCCGAGGTCATCACCAAGGGGAACTTCTCGTGCACCTTGTCGGCCAAGTTGCGGTCTTGCACCGACTTGTACAGCGTGGGCATGCGCCAGAACGCGTTGCGATCAGCATGGGTGGGGTACTTGGCCATCAGGTCGGGCCGGTTGCCGTACAGGGGCTCTCGGTGCACCGGAACCGGGTCGGGGAAGTTCCACACCACTGCTCTCGCTTTGGCATTGCCAAACGGGTGGCAACCGTGGTTCTTCATGAACACCCGGATCATCCCGCCAGAGGGATCGGTCTTCCAGTTTTTGCCTTCAGCCGCCGTCTTTTCAGCGTCAGTCAACTCACCCCACCAGCCAAGCTTTTTCAGCAATACGTGATCAAGCTCTGGGTAACCGGTGGTGATGTCTGCACCCAAGGAGTGCGATCCATCTTCAGCCAACAAAGATTGGCCGTCGCGCTCCACCCCAAAGTTGGCGCGGAAGTTGCCGCCGCCATCCATCACATGCTTGGAGGTGTCGTACAGGTTGGGCGAACCCGGGTGCTTCAGCTCTGGCGTGCCGTAGCAAGGCCACGGCAGGCCAAAGTAGTCGCCGGCGAAGTCGTAGCCGGTTTCTTTGTCGGTACCGCCCTTGGCCTTGAGGGTGCGCACATCAAACAAGTGCATGTTGCGCATGTGGGCCTTAAGCCGCTCGGGGCTTTGGCCGGTGTAGCCAATGGTCCATACGCTGCGGTTGATTTCGCGCAGGATGTCTTCAGGCACGGGTTCATCCATGCCCTTGACCTGCTGCATCTTGTAGCCCTTGGAGAGCTCTTTGCCAAAGCCCAAATGGGTGGCCAGCTGATGCATGATCATGTGATCGCTGCGGCTATCCCACAGCGGCTCAATAACCTTCTCGCGCCACTGAATGCTGCGGTTGCTAGCAGTGCATGAGCCGCTGGTTTCAAACTGAGTGGTTGCGGGCAGCAAATACACCGCGCGATTAGGGTTCAAGTCCCCAGGGGCGCTAGGCATGGCGGCCATGGCTGCGGTGGCTGACGGATACGGGTCCACCACCACCAGCAAGTCCAGCTTGTCCATGGCCTTTTTCATCTCAAGGCCGCGAGTTTGCGAGTTGGGCGCGTGGCCCCAAAAGAACATACCGCGCAGGTTGGGGTCTTGGTCGATCAGCTCGTTTTTCTCAAGCACGCCATCAATCCAACGCGACACGGTAATACCGGGCTTGGTCATCATTGCCGGGCTGGCAAACCGGCTCTTGATCCAATCAAACTCCACGCCCCAGACCTTGGCAAAGTGGCGCCACGAACCTTCCACGATGCCGTAGTAGCCAGGCAATGAATCGGGGTTGGGGCCCACGTCGGTGGCGCCTTGCACGTTGTCGTGGCCGCGGAAGATGTTGGTGCCACCGCCCGTTTTGCCCACATTGCCCAGAGCCAACTGCAGCAAGCACGACGCCCGCACGATGGCATTGCCAGTTGTGTGCTGGGTCTGGCCCATACACCACACGATCGTGCCGGGGCGATGCGCATTGAGCATCTGCGCCACTTTGAGCAACTGCTCCGGCTTGACACCCGAGACCTCTTCGACCTTGTCGGGGCTCCACTTGGCCAGTGCTTCATCACGCACTTTGTCCATGCCCCAGACACGGTCCTTCAAGTAGGCTTTGTCTTCCCAGCCGTTCTTGAAAATGATGTGCAGTAGGCCCATCAAGAAGGCAATGTCAGAGCCTGAACGCAGGCGCACAAACTCGTCTGCGCGCGCTGCCGTGCGGGTGAAGCGTGGATCGACCACGATCATCTTGCAGCCCGCTTCTTTGGCGTGCAGCATGTGGAGCATGCTCACCGGGTGCGCCTCGGCGGCGTTAGAGCCGATGTACAACGCCAACTTGCTGTTTTGCATGTCGTTGTACGAATTGGTCATGGCGCCGTAGCCCCATGTGTTGGCGACGCCCGCCACCGTGGTGCTGTGGCAGATACGCGCCTGGTGGTCACAGTTGTTGGTGCCCCAGTAGCTCACAAACTTGCGCAGCAAGTAGGCCTGTTCATTGTTGTGCTTGGAGCTGCCCACGAAGTACACGCTGTCGGGCCCAGAGGCTTCGCGCAGCGCCAGCATTTGCTTGCTGATTTCGGCATAGGCCTGGTCCCAGCTGATGCGCTGGTATTGGCCATTGACCAACTTCATCGGGTGGCGCAAACGGAACTCACCGTGGCCGTGCTCACGCAGTGCCGCACCCTTGGCGCAGTGCGCGCCCAAGTTGATGGGCGAATCAAACACCGGCTCTTGCCGCACCCAAACGCCGTTTTCCACAATCGCGTCGGTGGCGCAGCCTACCGAGCAGTGGGTGCAAATGGTGCGCTTGACTTCGACCTTGCCAGTGCCGATGGCCGGCACTGCACCGGCTTGCGACTTGCGCACCAGCGCCAACTGAGTGGCCGCTAGGCCGACGCCCACCCCCAGGCCGGATCGACGCAGAAACGCGCGCCGGTCCACCGTGGGCATGGCACCGGCCAAGCCTCGGCGCAGGCCATCGGCCCAGCCACCCGAACGGGGACCGCGCTCAGATACAGCCGATGCAACCGAGGCACCTGACTTGTCAAGGGACTGAGGGGCGCTGGAGCGCTTGGTAAGCAACATGGGCTTCTCCGATCAGGAAAGCTTCAAAGGGGCAATCAAGGCAAGTGGGGGCGGTCTCAAGCGCCCAGCCAAAGCTCACACCCGGGCAGAGAGGTAGTAGCGCTTGGCGCGCTCGCTTAAGTGATAGCCGCCACCGCGCTCGGGCGGTGTGGGGGCCTGCGCTTCAGCCGACGCTGCGGCTGGTGCCTGCTGCCCCAAGCTTGCGGCTGCGACCACGACGCCGCCCCCGGCCAGGCCCAATCCAAACAAGGCACGCCGACGCGTGCTGGCGGCCGCATCTGCCGCAGGTTTTGAGCTACTCATCGCA
>JAAFIY010000048.1 GCA_013297985.1 Comamonadaceae bacterium
AGAAGCCGCAGGTGGAAAAAAGACCTTGCTGCTGGGCCCCAACTGCCCCGGCCTGATCACGCCCGACGAAATCAAGATCGGCATCATGCCCGGCCACATCCACCGCAAGGGCCGCATCGGCGTGGTGAGCCGCTCAGGCACGCTCACCTATGAAGCGGTGGCGCAGCTGACCGAGATTGGCCTGGGCCAGTCCAGCGCCGTGGGCATTGGCGGCGACCCCATCAACGGCTTGAAACACATCGATGTGATGCAAGCCTTCAATGATGACCCCGAGACGGACGCCGTCATCATGATTGGCGAGATCGGCGGCCCCGATGAGGCGGAAGCCGCCCGCTGGTGCAAAGCCAATATGAAGAAGCCCATCGTGGGCTTTATCGCGGGCGTCACCGCGCCCCCGGGCAAACGCATGGGCCATGCGGGTGCGCTCATCAGTGGCGGCGCCGACACGGCAGACGCCAAGCTGGCCATCATGGAAGAGTGCGGCTTTAAGGTCACTCGCAACCCGTCTGAAATGGGCAAGCTGCTCAAGGCCTTGCTCTAATCCGCGCCGGACCACTCCGCCCCACGCCCAAAAGCCACCCTCTGGGTGGCTTTTTTGCTAGTGGCTGGCGTGTATGTAGTAGCCACAGCATCCTGCGCCGCCGCCGCCCCTAGACTCCCTGTAAAGCGGAGGGGATATGGAGTACTTAAGCGACGGCGCCTTTTGGCTTGCGCTGGGCAAGATCATTTGGGTGAACATCTTGCTGTCAGGCGACAACGCGGTCGTCATTGCCTTGGCAGCGCGCGCTTTGCCTGACCACCAGCGCGCCAAAGCCGTGTTCATCGGCAGCGCTGCGGCCATCGTGCTGCGGGTGGTGCTGACCTTGTTCGCGGTGGAGTTGCTGCACTACCCCTATTTAAAGATCATTGGCGCGGCCTTGTTGTTCTGGATCGGGGTGCAGCTGCTGGTGCCCGAAGAAGAAGACCCCGACGCCGTGAAGGGCGCCGACCACCTGTGGGGCGCCATTCGCACGATTTTGATTGCCGATCTGGTGATGAGCCTAGACAACGTCATCGCCGTGGCCGCGGCAGCCGAGAGCGGCCCACCTGCGGCCCGCGTGCCGCTACTGGTGATTGGTCTGGGCCTTTCGATTCCGCTGATCATCTTTGGCAGCCAGTTGCTGATGCGGGTGATGGAGCGCTACCCCGCCATCATTACCTTAGGGGCCGCCCTGCTGGGTTTTGTGGCGGGCGAAATGCTGGTGCATGACCAAGCGCTTGAGCCCTTCTTTGAGAGCATGGGGGGCGCGAGCACCACCGTGATCGAGCTCGCAGGTGCCGTGGGCGTGGTCATCGTTGGGCAATGGCTGGCGCGCAGGCGCAGCAAATCAGGCCCGGGTTCGCCCGGCCCCGCCTAGTGCGCGGGATGACTATCTTGCTGAACCCGAACCGAAGGCCCCTGAATGCTTGAGTGGTTGCAAAACATCCCCTGGACGGCGGTGCTGGAGATCATCGCCATCGATCTGTTGTTGGGCGGCGACAACGCCGTGGTGATTGCGCTGGCGTGCCGCAACTTGCCTCCGGCGCAGCGCCGTCTGGGCATTTTGTGGGGCACGGTGGGAGCCATCGTGTTGCGCATTGCGCTCATCTTCATGGCCTTGAGCCTGTTGCAGGTGCCCGGGCTCAAGTTGGTGGGTGGCGTACTCTTGGTGTGGATTGGGGTGAAGCTGCTGCTGCCCGAGGGCGACGGCGGGCATGGCGAGGTCAAGGGCAGCACGGAGCTGTGGGGCGCAGTCAAAACCGTGATCGTGGCCGACTTTGTGATGAGCCTCGACAACGTCATCGCCATTGCAGGTGCCGCCGAAACCGCCGCGCCCGGACAACAGTTGTCATTGGTGATCTTTGGCTTGCTGGTGAGCATTCCCATCATCGTCTGGGGTAGCCAGATCGTGCTGAAGCTGATGGACCGATACCCCATGGTGATCACCGCCGGCGCAATGCTTTTGGGCTGGATCGCGGGCACCATGAGCTGGACCGACCCGCTGGTGCGCGATGCCCTGCCCAATGGGGACGTGTGGCGTTGGGGGGCCGGGGTCGCGGGCGCTTTGTTGGTGCTGGCGGCTGCACGCTGGCTGGCTGCACGCAAATCTGCGCCGGTTGCCCCGGGCGACGCCTAGGGCTGCTCATCAGGGCAGTGGCCAAGCCCCCTGCGCGGCTGGCGCGGGCCGCACCGGATGGGCGGCTTGGCCGGGCATGTCTATCATTGCGAGCCCAGCCAACAGAAAATCGCTCTTTTCCTGACTCGGGCCACCCGCCAGAGACCAACGTGCCCGAATTCCGATACGAGATGTGTGCGCTGACCGATACCGGTCGGGCCCGCGAAAACAACGAAGACAGTGTGCGTTTTGACGTCGCCACTGGCGTGGCGGTGCTGGCCGATGGCATGGGTGGCTACAACGCCGGTGAAGTGGCCAGCAGCATGGCCACCGAACTCATTTGCAACGAAATGTCGCGTTGGCTGCAACAAGCAGGCGGCATGGCCAGCGGGCGCGACGTGCGCCGCGCCCTGGAGTTGTGCGTAGACAACGCAAACCGGGCGGTGTTCAGCGCTGCCAATACCAACCGCAAATACGCCGGCATGGGCACCACGCTGGTGACAGGCGTGTTTTTGGGCAACCGGCTGGCCCTGGGCCACATTGGCGATTCACGCGCGTATCGGCTGCGGGCTCAGGCGCTGAACCAAATCACGCGCGACCATTCGCTCTTGCAAGAGCAGATTGACGCTGGGGTGATCACCCCAGCGCAAGCCGCGCGGTCCATTCATAAAAACCTGGTCACCCGGGCCCTGGGAGTGGAAGAGCGCACCCTGCTGGACTTGGCCGAACACGTGGTGGAGCCTGACGACTTGTTCCTGATGTGCTCGGACGGCTTGTCTGATATGTTGGAGCACGACCAGATCGAAGGCCTGCTCAATGGCACATCCGGCTTAGAAGAAAAAGCCCGCGCATTGGTAGATGCTGCCAATGCACGCGGGGGCCGGGATAATATCTCGGTGTTGTTGGTTCATGCCGCGACGCCTGACAAGCGCCCCGGCACCTTGATTTCGCGCTGGTTGCGCACTTAGTCTGCTGCGAATCGCGGGCGTCTCTTAAGGGGCGCGGCGGGTGTTGTCGCACAGGCTGCAGTGGCTTGCGGCGCCGTGACTCGATTTGTCAAAACAGGTAGGTGCGCCCAGGGGCAGGAGAGTCGGCCATGCCGAAGATGATCGTCTCGATCGACGGAGTTGTTGTCAAAGAGGTGCAAATCACCAAGGAGCGGACCACGCTTGGGCGGCGTCCGTATAACGACGTGGTGATTGACAACCTGGCCGTCAGCGGCGAACACGCAGTGATCACCATGGCGGGCTCTGAAGTCACGATTGAAGACCTCAACAGCACCAACGGCACCTACATCAACGGTAAGGCCGTCAAGCGCCATACCTTGCAGAACAACGACACGGTTGAGGTCGGCAAGTACAAGATTCGATACGCCGCCGACACAGGCGAAGATTTCGAAAAAACCACCATCTTCAAAGCCTCCCGAAGCGCGCCGCCCACGGTGGCGCCCCCGCTGGCGTCCTTGGGCATCGGGTCGGCGGCTGCGGCGCCGCGCACTGCACCGGACGCGGAAGCCACCCGCCATGCCATGGTGGGGGCGGCGGGCTCAGCGGTGATCCGGGTGCTCAATGGGGCGTCTACAGGCCGTGAGGTGCCCTTGGTGAAGGTGGTCACCACGCTGGGCAAGCCCGGCATGGCGGTGGCGTCTATCACGCGGCGCCCACACGGCTACGTGCTGGCCCATGTAGAGGGTCAATTGCTTCCCACGCTCAATGGGACCGCGGTGGGCGCGGACCCAGTCACTTTGAAGTCGGGCGACGTGGTGTCACTGGCAGGCACCCAGATGCAGTTTGTGCAGCCCTAGGGTTGCGCGCTCTGCAGTTGCTATTTATTTAATAGCTACTTCGGCCGTCAAATAGGGCGGTAGAGCCACTTTTCTCATATAAGCGCAACGACCATGTGGAGCACGTTGCGGCGGCATTGGGTGCGAGCACTCGTCACGCTGATACCCGTGGTGTTTGCTTTGCTGCATGTGGTGGGCGCGCTTCACTTGGACGTGCTCAAGCGGCTGGACGACATCATTTTTGACGCCCGTCTGCGTGCCACCTTGCCGGGCGGCTTAGACCCACAAATCGTCATCGTCGACATTGATGAAAAAAGCCTGTCAGAGGTAGGCCGCTGGCCATGGAACCGCAAGGTAATGGCCAACTTGCTCGATGAGTTGTTTGGGCGGCAAGAAATCGGCCTGGTGGGCTTTGACGTCATCTTTGCCGAAGCCGATGCCAGCTCTGGGCTGGACAGCCTGAAAGCCCTGGCCGAAGGCAGCCTGCGCAACGACCCCCGCTTTGCCCGCGAAGTCAAACGCTTGCATGACGAATTGGACTACGACGGCCGCATGGCCCAAGCCCTGACCAACCGGCCGGTGGTCCTGAGCTACTACTTCTCAAGCGACCGTGGCGGCACCAAATCAGGCGTGTTGCCCCAGCCCGCGATGCGAACCGAAGACCTGCAAGGTCGCCAGATTGGCTACACCACCTGGAACGGCTATGGCGCCAATATTGAGCGCTTGGCCAAGGCGGCGCCCACGGCAGGATTCGTCAACCCCATCACCGACGGCGATGGCGTGGTGCGATCGCTACCGGTGCTGGCCGAGCACGACGGCGCGTTTTATGAATCGTTGTCGCTGGCCATGTTTCGCATGCTGCTGGATCGGCCCGATGTGCTGCCCGGGTTTGCCAAAGAGACGGTGGCGGGCTCGCAGTACGTACCGCTGGAATCGATTCTGCTGCGCCAGGGCGACTCTGAGCTGGCGGTGCCGGTTGATCAGCGGCTGGCGACCTTGGTGCCGTTTCGGGGGCCAGGGGGGCAGCAAGGCGGCTCCTTTCGGTACGTGTCGGCCAGTGACCTCATCTTTCAACGTCTTGAGCCAGGCGAGTTGGCGGGCAAAGTGGTGTTGGTGGGCACCACCGCGCCCGGCATGTTTGATTTGCGCACCACGCCCGTGGGTGAAAACTACCCTGGGGTAGAAATTCACGCCAACCTCATCTCAGGCCTGATGGAGGGCCGCCTGCTCGTGCGACCCGACTACGCCGTGGGCTTTGAGTTTTTGCAGGTGGTTGCTGCGGGCTTGGTGTTGGTTTTGCTACTACCTATTCTGAGCGCTCAGCGTGCGGTGGCACTGGCGCTGGTGGTGCTGGCTGTGCTGGTGGGTTTTAACTTTTGGTTGTTTCAGGGGCGGGGCTTGGTGCTCCCGCTGGCCACCGCAGTGGCGATGGTGGTGACATCGTTCGCGCTGAACATGAGCTATGGCTACTTTGTCGAAAGCCGATCCAAACGCGAGCTGGCCAACCTGTTTGGTACCTATGTGCCGCCCGAGTTGGTGGACGAAATGGTGCGCAACCCCGACAGCTACAGCATGAAGGCGGCCAACCGCGAGTTGACGGTGATGTTTTGCGACATGCGTGGCTTCACCAAAATGAGCGAGCTGATGGAGCCTACCAAGCTGCAAGAGCTGCTCAACGGTGTGTTTAGCCGCCTGACGCAGATCATTCGGGCGCAGCGCGGCACCATCGACAAATACATGGGCGACTGCGTCATGGCCTTCTGGGGTGCACCGGTGGACACGCCTAACCATGCTGAACTGGCCACCGCCACGGCCCTGGCCATGGCGCAAGAGGTGGAACGCATCAACCAAGAGCACCGCAGCCGCGGCCTGCCCGAGATTGGTGTGGGCATTGGCCTGAACACCGGTGTGATGTGCGTGGGCGACATGGGTTCAGACCTGCGGCGCAGCTACACCGTGATTGGCGACGCAGTCAACCTGGGTTCGCGACTAGAAGGCTTGTCCAAGGTGTATGGCGTGCAGATTGTCGCCAGCCAAAGCACCCGGGACGCCGCCGGCCAAACGACTTGGCGCGAACTGGATTTGGTGCGGGTCAAGGGTAAAGAGCAGGCTGTGGCCATATACGAACCCTTGGCCAAATCTGCCCTGCAAGCCCCGGGCGCCGTGCAAGAAAACGCACACTGGGGCGCGTTTTTGCTGGCTTATCGGCAACAACGCTGGGCCGACGCCGATGTACAGTTGACCCGAGCCCGCTTGGCGCGGGCGGATAGCGCCTTGTACGCCCTGTATCGCGAACGCTTGCAAGAGCGTCAAGCCGCCCCGCCTGACCCGAACTGGGACGGTGCCACCAACTTTGAAACCAAATAGGTCTGTGTTCAAGCCCCTATCGACTGCCCGACTCCTGTGCTTGGCCGTGCCGCATCCGCTGGCGAGGTCGGCTTGGCTGCGGGTGCCAGGAGGGTTCGCATGAAGGTGCGGGTGCTCGGCTGCTCGGGCGCGATTGCGCGCGATTGCCGCACTACGTCGTTTTTGCTCGACCACAACGTGTTGGTCGACGCTGGCACTGGCGTGGGTGACCTGACCTTGGCTGAAATGACAGCCATTGACCACGTGCTCCTGACCCATTCGCATCTGGACCACGTGGCGGCGCTGCCTTTGATGCTGGATTCAGTGGGTGCGGCACGCCAGCAGCCGGTGTGCGTGCACGCCCTGCCCGGCACCATCGAAGTGCTTCGGCGCCACATCTTTAACGATTCGATTTGGCCCGACTTCAGCCGCATCCCCAGCCCGCAGGCGCCGTTTGTGCGGTTTGAGGCCATCGCCGTCGGGCAGCGCCTGCAACTAGGCGGCAAGACCATTGAGGTGCTGCCCGCCGTGCACACCGTGCCCGCGGTGGCATACGCCGCAACCGCCGGCACCGACGAATCGGCGGACCCCGGCGACCGGGGCTATTGGGTGTTCAGTGGTGACACCGAGCGCAACCCGGCGTTCTGGGCCCGTGTGAATCAGCTCCACGTGCGGATGCTGGTGATTGAAACGGCTTTCAGCAACCGTGAAGCCGAACTGGCGCGTAAGAGCCTGCACCTGTCACCACAAGCCTTGGCGCAAGAACTGGACTGCATTGCTCCGGGCCGCCAGTACCCGGTGTACATCACCCACACCAAACCGGCCGAGACGGCGCTGATCATGGAAGAGGTGCAGCGTTTCGATCGGGCGGACGCCACCCCGCATGACATTCGCTGGCTGGTGGCTGGGCAGGAATTCGAGCTGTGAGCGCACTGCCTGCAGCGGCCTCAGGCGACCTGCGCGACGAGGCCACTTTTTATCGTCAGCTGCAGTCCATCACCACCCAGATCCACGCCACGGATCGGGTAGAGCAAATCGTTCAAGAAGTCAGCGGTGATGTGTGCCGCCTTTTTATGGCTGAGCGCATGACGCTATACGTGGCCAGTGACGATGCGCTGACCATCGTGTCGCGGGTCAAAACGGGCCTGAACAGCGCCAGCGAACTCAAGCTGCCGGTGTCGCCGCAAAGCCTGGCAGGTTTTTGTGCGTTGACGCAAACGCTATTGAATGTGGCGGATGTGTATGACACCGAGGCGCTCAAACGCATTCACCCTGCGCTGCGTTTTTTGCAAGAGGTGGACAAACGATCGGGCTTTCGGTCCAAGCAGATGCTGGTGGCGCCGGTGGCCGAAGCCGGCAAGTTGCGCGGGGTGGTGCAGATCATCAATCGGGTGGATGACCAGCCCTTTGGCGCCATGGACATGGACGGTGTCACCCAGCTGTGCAAGACGCTGGCCACCGCCATTCGGCAGCGCTTGGCCAAACCCTCGGCAGGCAGTGCGCCCGCGCTGCCGACGGAGCTGCGCAAGCCGTCGCGGTACGACGCATTGGCCATCAACGGGCGGCTCAGCCTAGAAGACCTCGACGACGCCTTGGCCCGTGCCCGCGGCAGCGCCCAGCCGCCCGAAAAACTGCTGCAGACCGAGTTTGGCCTGACCAACGGCGAGCTGGGTGCGGCCCTGTCCCAGTTCTTTGGGGTGCCCTACGAGCCCTTTCACAACGGCTTGATTCGGTCAGAGTTTCTACATGGCGTGATCAAGCGAGAGTTTGTCGAAAGCACCCACTGGATTCCGCTAGAAGACTCACCCGACGGCTTGGTGGTGATGTGCTTGGACCCGGAAGCGGTGCGCAATTCGCGGGTGGTGCCACAGATCTACCCGCGGTTCACAAAATTTGCGTGGCGCGTCACCACGCAAGCTGATTTTGCGCAGGCCCTGGTGCATTTGTACGGCGCCGAGGCCGACACCGGCACCATCGACCAAATGCTGGCCGATATGAACGTGGTGCTGGACGAAGAATCCGGCGCGGCGGACGAAAACGCCGAAAGCGCGGCGGCTGACAACGAGTTGGTGAAGTTCGTCAACAAAGTGATCATTGACGCGTATCACGCCAAGGCCTCTGACATCCACGTCGAGCCGATGCCTGGCAAAGCCAAGACGGGTATTCGCTTTCGGGTGGATGGGACGCTGTCGCCCTATATCGAGGTACCGGCGCAGTTCCGCTCGGCCATGGTCACGCGCTTGAAGATCATGTGCGACCTGGATATTTCTGAGCGTCGCAAGCCGCAAGACGGCAAGATCAAGTTCAAAAAATTCGGCCCCTTGGACATTGAGCTGCGCGTGGCCACGATTCCGTCAGCGGGCGGAGTGGAAGACGTCGTCATGCGCATCTTGGCCGCTGGCGAGCCCATCCCGCTAGACCAATTGGGCCTGACCAACCACAACAAAACCCGGCTTGAAGCGGTGGTGCAGCGCCCCTATGGTCTGTTTTATGTGTGCGGCCCCACGGGCTCTGGCAAAACCACCACGCTGCACAGCATTTTGAAGTTTTTGAACACCTCAGAAACCAAGATCTGGACCGCAGAAGACCCGGTGGAAATCACCCAAAAGGGCCTGCGCCAAGTACAGATCAACAAAAAGGCGGGCATCGACTTTGCCTTGATCATGCGGGCCTTTTTGCGGGCTGACCCCGACATCATCATGGTGGGCGAAAGCCGCGACCGCGAAACTGTGGCCATGGGCGTGGAGGCATCGCTGACCGGCCACTTGGTGTTCTCTACCCTGCACACCAACAGCGCGCCTGAGTCCATCACCCGGCTGCTCGACATGGGCATGGACCCGTTTAACTTTGCTGATGCTCTGCTGGGCATCTTGGCCCAGCGCTTGGCCAAACGCCTGTGCGGCCACTGCAAGGAAGCCTATGAGCCCAGCACCAAAGAGCTGCGCAGCTTTATTGACGAGTACGCAGTAGAGCTCAAGAACACCAGCACTTGGCAGCTAGACGCCGAAGGCCAGGGCCAAAAGCTCTACGAGCGCTGGGTGAACCAATACGGCCAAGACGGCAGCCTGAAGTTCTACCGGGCCAAAGGCTGCGAAAAATGCGGCGGCACTGGCTACAAAGGCCGGGTGGGCCTGCACGAGTTGTTGGTGGCTGATGACACCCTCAAACGCCAAATCCAAACCCGCGCACGGGTGGCTGAACTCTTCGCCACTGCGGTGGAGGCCGACATGCACACCCTAAAGATGGACGGCATGGAGAAGATCATGATGGGGCTGACCGACCTGAAGCAGGTTCGGGCGGTTTGTATTAAGTAGCTGTCGATTTTCCGATGAATGGCTGGAGGTCAATCGCCAAATGGTGCTTGTCAGACGAGAGCTCCATGAGATCAACACCAACGAACGATCCGTGATTCGCTATCGTGGCTCCGCAGTGACCAGCAGCTGGCCGCTCTTGACTAAATGGGCGTGTACTGAACCCGTGCGGGTGACACCTAACCGGTTCAATCGATGCAACCGGCTAGACGCCGCTTCGGTTGAACAGTGCCATGATCGAAAGCCCAGCATTCGTGATCTAACCACGGAGTGGAGCACCGGCCCAGCGCCCTCATTGCAGTACGCCTGTTCTTCACCGGGTACCAAATCAGCCCCTCACCTGTGGTCTACACGCTGATTGCGGGCGACAACACGCCGCCCCCAGCCACCTGGCCCCCAAAACCGGTGACGGATCCGCTACAGCCAAGTTTGCCCATGCCCACCTACTAGGCGCTTAGCCGCGTCGATCCGGCACGAAGCGCTCACCCCAGTTGGTTTGCCAGCGTCTCCGCAGCACGTCTCAACGCCCTTCGCACAATGAAACAATCAGGAAAACGAGTTTTGTATAAAAGTCCGTGATTGTGCTCGATCATTCAAATCCGATGGGCGCGCCTTTGCGCCAAATGGTTGCTGTAAGCATATCCCAGGGCCGGTTACAATAATTTAATATTATTCGAAGAGTAACACCGTGCTCTCAATTTTCAACTATTTATTGAATGGCATCCCGGGTCTCCGTAGCTTGCTGAATGGAGTTAACAAGCAACTGTGGAGTTATGGTGTGATCACAGTAGTGTGCGCCACCAGATATGACGTGTCCGGATTCTGGATTCAAAGTGCGACAGGGCGATCATTGAAGCGCCAGTGTGAAAGTGGCCTGGTTAATTTAAGGCTTAGTTCATCCAATACTGGCGCGCTTGCTGAAACCTACAACGCTGCGATCCACGCGGCCCAAGACGACGAAGTGCTGATCTTCGTTCACGACGACGTGTGGTTTGATGACAGCGCCTGGGCACAAAAAGTCCGCGATGCGTTGCGTAAGTTTGACGTGGTTGGCGTGGCCGGGAATCGGCGCAGAGTCGCCTATCAACCCGCATGGGTTTTTACGCACTGGGACGGCGGTCAAAAGTTTGATATAGACGGCGCACATTTAAGTGGCACAGTGAGCCACGGCAGCTCACCTTATGGGATGCCCAGTTACTTTGGGCCAGCTCCAGCCCGATGCAAGCTCTTGGACGGAGTCTTTATTGCAGCTGCTGCGAGGACGCTAAAGAGGAACCGAGTTACCTTCGATCCGCAATTCGCCTTTCACTACTACGATTTGGATTTTTGCCGGAGTGCTACTCGCGCGGGTTTAGCTCTCGGGACTTGGCCGATTGAGCTAACACACCAAAGTGGCGGGTCGTTCGGGAGTGCGAGTTGGCAACATCTCCAGAGCAAGTATTTCGAAAAATGGGGTCGTTGAGGGCCCACGCGACCGTCCTATCGCACCCAAGGTGGTAACCGTTGAGCGCAAATGATGCCTGACACCCAGCGAATAGTAGGACGAAGCATGTATTTCACGACCGAACCACGTGATCAAACAGTTGAATCATGGTTGGAGTAAGAGTATCTTTCTAATGCGAGTTGGGCTTCAGATAGACTGGGCGCCGGTGCCTGACATAGGGAAGACTGTTGCTCTAGGGCGCTGAAGGGGTCGATGCCAAGATCCTCCGCAGCAGCCAGCCTAGCCTCTAACGCGTACCGATCGTCAGTTTTTCCTGCCGGGTTAAATACAATGCCAATGTCATGCGCAACCCGGAGCCGAGCGCCTGAACGTGCAGCGTCAAACGATAGACCTTGTTCAAGCAAGCCCGGAGCCCCGACCCAAGAGCCACGCAGGTTGACAGATCGCGTCGCACAGGTTCTAAAGGCAACAAACTCGCCAGCCAAAACGGCAACATCATCTACAAATCTACATGGTGAGGCTAGGTTTCCCAATAAATTTGCTTCCCACCATCCCTGTCTCTCAGCGCTTGGTGAAAGCCAACTCCCCCTGATTGAATCTGGGGCTCCATTCTGCCAATCGAGACGCTGCCAGCTTTTGGAGCCCGCAAAGCTCACCATATCCACACCTGCTAATGCTTCTAGGGTGCGGGCTAAGTAGTGCTCATCCGAGACTGTAATGTTGCCGTGGATAACAACAACGATGTCTGCTGACAACCCCTGGCGCAGTAAGTCAAGCTGCTCATAGCGCGACTCGGCGGTCGTGAGGTGCACCGCAAAATCGATTCCACCACCCAAGTGCGGGCGTCGAATGAGCTTAAGGTCGGAATCGCTTAGACTGCTCCCGTCCACAATATGCAACAGCGCGACTCGAATCGGATTGCCCGGAATAGTGAGCGTGTCAGGCTCCGTCGAACGTACTGTAGCGGTTTGGCCAACAGAGTGTTGATTTATATAGGCCGCAGCGAGCAACGCATGAAAAGCGACCGCATATGTGTCTTTCGGGTCCAAGCTTTGACGTGCCTCTTGCAATGCGTGTTGTGCCTTTGCCGCATAGCCGTACAGTAGCGCGATCCGAACACAATTTAAATAGATCGCGCAACGATCCTGCTCATCCGATTGCTCGGCTAATGCCATAAGTTCCTCAATAACATCACCGGCCGTCTGTTCATTAAGTGAAGCGGTGATCAGTAACAACCTTGCCGAGGCAAGGTTCGGATAAACGCCAACAGCGTACTGAGCGATGCGCTGACTACCAGCGGGGTTGTCGTACTTGCCTGTGGCGACGGCCCGCCGCATTAGCTCGTTAGGCGGTAGTGCGCCTATGTCGGTAGTCGGCCGCTTCGTGGCCCTCAGAGCGCCAAGGCAGGCCACTTCGAGATCGTAGGCATAGATTTCGCCATTACCCAGCGCGGTCTGCTTGAATCGCCCCCGCGCCTCCTGCTTGAACTTTCGCAGAAGATCTTGGTCGTTTGCTAACTTTATGGCAACCCGTGTGTAGGCCTCATGATCCACTGAAGCCCATTCACTTTCACCCAAGGTGGTGAGCATCGAGAGTGACATTCGACTCGTCAATGACTGGCCATACATCGTAACGACAGGTACACCCATGTACAGCGCGAAGGCGGTGGTCGTTCCACCGTTGAAGGGAAACGTGTCCAAGATGATATCTATCTCATTGTAGGCGGCGAAATAGTCTCTGCCTCCTAACGGCTTTTGGCACTCCAAGCGGTCCAATTCAAGGCCTAGATCTCGAAGGCGTGAACTAAAGGCTTCAACTGAAGCGTCATCCAGAAAGCTGATCGATCGAACGATCAATTTTGAAGAAGGAATTGCATTGAGAAGAAGCTTCCAACACTGGCATATTTCATCAGATATCTTGATGACATTCCCGAAGTACCCGAATGTAATGAACCCGTTGCTTGCGCAAGGTGGCAGATCGGCTATCGGGGCTTCCTCATAAGGATCAAAGCACCAAAACGAGGTGGGCAGAATGAGAGGTGTTTCTGTATAGTATTTTTCTGGGTTCGGTCCAACTGTGTGCCGATCCATTAATTTGTAGTCGATAGTCTTGAGACCGGTGGTGGGAGGATATCCTAGGGCCGTGACGTGCAGCTTGGCCATGCGGTATTGCATCAGGGGAAGTCTGTTGGCAGACGTGTGGCCCGAAAGCTCAAAAAGTATATCAAGTTGATCTCTGCGTATTCGTTGCACGACTTCAGCGTCACTAAGGTCAAACAAGTTATCGAAGTGATCAGCCAGCCCAGCTATGGCATGGGTCTGTTCGTCCGTTCCATGATGGTCGTGATAAACAAATACTTCCACTTTCGCCTTGTTGTGTCCTGCCAACAACGGCCTCAGAAAATAGCGTACCGAATGATTGCGAATATCGGGTGACCAGTATCCAATGCGAATTCGACGCGTCACGGCCTCGCCTGCTATTAAAGGTAGTTCATCACCATCACGCGGTTTTGAAATGCCTGCTGACTCTTGGACGGGTGGTAACGTCTCGGCCCAGAAGGAGTGCTCTTTGGCCACCCAGTTTTCGTCGGTGTTGGTATAGGTGGAGTAGAAAAGATAAGTGTTGGCAATTCGCAGATGGTCAAAATGCCCCAACCAATCCCTTTTCTGGAATTGAACAAGTTGATTGGGAAGACCCCTTGAGTGGAGCAAGTTTGCGTACACTCCGTCCGTATGAGCCAACTCCGGTGCCACTAGTTTGGCTTGTCGCAAGAGCGGCAGTGCATGTTTGCTGTCGTGGTCGTCGATGAACGTCTTGGCGCGGTTTATAAGGGTCAGTGTGCGGCGCTCATCTAGTTTCCATGCTATGTCGAAGAGTGCCCGCGCTTCGCCTAGCTGTCCAATTTCACTCAAACAGACGGCCAAGTCATTTATATAAGCCGCATTGTGCGGATCAAGTTGAATCAGACTTCTAAATACCGGTATGCCCTCGCGAAAGCTGCCGGTAGATATGATGGCCTGCCCTTTGGCTTGGAGGTCGATTATTTGTTGGCGCCTTTGATCCTTGCGCCAAAGATGATCCACTATTTGCCGATAGAGTTGTCGCAGCATATTTGTTGCCGTTGGCCGGGCTTCCGATGAACTCTTTGTGATTCCGTGGGTCAGCGTTTTTCTTTTTTGGGCGGTGCTTGGGTACCACGCTGGCGCTCTAGCTCAACTATCAGGCCTTCCGTGGCAGCATCGGCGAATTCTCTTGAGTAGCCTCTGTTGATCATTCCCCATTTAAATGAATGTGCGAGCAGCGCTCGGCCCACGTAACTCATCTTGTTGTCACGTTGGTGTTCGCCTGCGCGCCTGTAGACGCGCTCTAGCTGGCGGGTGGCACGGTTGATCGACAGGCGGTGTGCGCCTTCAGTCGTGTCCTGTGGCTTTAGGTCGCGCTCCAACATCAGTAGTAGCTCTTGGGCCAACGCTTCCCGCTCTGATGATCCGAACATCTATACTGCCCTTTACGAAAGTCGTTAGGTGTGAAGGCAAAGAAAAACCCCGCCGAAGCGGGGTTGGAAAAGGAAGAGAACGAGTTCGAACGCCTACGAACGGCAACTACCGGGCATAAAGCGCGAGGGTGTACCGGTGCACGCCCAAGCCAATGTGCCGCCCGCTGCAGTGTTGATGGTCGGTGTCAGGGTGACCGTGACGGCCTGCCCCACGCTCGATGCAGCGGTGGTGCCCGTGACGCTAATAACGCCGCCTGTTGTGACCGAGGCGGTAGTTACTTTGCCGGCGGCGGCAATTGAGCAGGCGCCAGACACCGTAGTTGGTATGGACAACCCGCCCGCTGTTTGTGTGGCTTCGCTGACGCAAGTGCGAGCAGCACTTGCTGCCAACACCAGCTCCGACACCCGTGCTCTTACGGTGTAGTCTTGATAAGCCGGCAAAGCGACCGCAGCCAAGATGCCGATGATGGCTACCACGATCATCAACTCGATCAAGGTAAAGCCACGCTGGATAGTGTGCTTCATGTTTGAGCCCAGAACAGTTTGGCCATTCCAGACCACCCGCGTATTGCGGGCGGCAGATCAGGCTATGGCGCGGGGCCAGCCCCGCAACGAAACTCTTAACCGCGGCAGCTGCCGGGCATGAAGCGCGAGGGGGTGCCGGTGCAGGCCCAGGCCAATGTGCCGCCCGCCGCAGTGTTGATAGTCGGCGTCAGAGTGACCGTTACGGCCTGCCCCACGCTCGAGGCAGCGGTGGTGCCTGTAACGGTAATCACCCCGCCCGTTGTGACCGAAGCCGTGCTCACCTTGCCTGCCGCAGCGATGGTGCAATCCGTCGACACACCAGTGGGAATAGCGGTGCCGCCTGCCGTTTGAGTGGCTTCGCTGACGCAAGTGCGTGCGGCGCTTGCGGCCAAAACCAACTCAGAAACCCGCGCCCGCACGGTGTAGTCCTGATAGGCCGGCAAAGCCACGGCAGCCAAAATACCGATGATCGCCACGACGATCATCAGTTCGATCAGGGTAAAGCCCTGTTGAAGTTTACGTTTCATAGGTTGGTCCCTTGATATGGTCACGCCCACAAAAATCAAGGGCGCGTGGAATGGCAATCAAGATGCATGCCACCACGCTGCAAGGGATTTACAACTCGAAGGATGGGTTAGCGGTATCTGCACAGGCTGAGACTGACAAATTTGTCAGCCTAGCGGTGACGTTTGCGGACTGAGAGTCTGCCGGGCTGACACCCTTTGCGGACGAGGTCGCGGCTTGTTGACCGTCGCTGTTTGGGTCGCCTAGCTCTTCGAGTCAGCCGATTTGCCCGGAAAGTCGGCAAACAACGCCGCAAAGAACCCATCCCGCCAAATGGCCGTCGCAATCGCCACATCCAGCAAAGCGGTGCTGGCCCACCACAGGTGGGGCCAGCGTTCCCAGGTGTCGGCTTCCCACAGCAGCCAGCAGGTCCAAGCGAGTTGGCCGGCGATGGCCAAAGTCATCAGCAGGCGGCCGTGGCTCCACAGCCAGCGCCACAGGCGGGCAGCATCGGGCTGGCGGCACCAGGCGGTTATCACCAACAGCACCACCGGCAGTTGCAAGGCGGCAGATGTCCAGCTGAAGTCGCTCCACAAGCGCGCCGTCTCGGGCGAACCTGGGCCCGAAAACGTGATGCCAATCGCCACCAGCCAGTGGCGCATCAAAAAACCCCAGGCCAGCCACAGCAGCACGGGGATACGAATGGCGCCGTGCTCGTCGAGGTCTAGCAGGCGTTCGTCAAGGGCAGCCATGAAGAGGATGAGGGCGGGGCTAGCAGGCGGTCAACGTGGTGGATATCAGCGACGGGTTCACGCGATGAGCTCAGGCGGTGGGCTCAAGCGGCGCGTTCAAGCAATGGGCGATTCAGCCACAAAGTGGCCCGATCGCCCACCGCTCTTTTCCAGCAGCCGCACAGCGCCAATCGTCATGCCCCGGTCGGCGGCTTTGCACATGTCGTAAACCGTCAGCAGGGCCACGCTGGCGGCGGTGAGGGCTTCCATTTCCACGCCTGTGGGCCCCACCGTTTCGGCCGTGACTAGCACTTGAACCCAAGCGGTCAAACCAGCGGCGAGCGAGGAATTGCCTGCAGTTTCTGAAGAGCCAGCACAAACTTCACAGTCATCACCAGTTTCAAACGCCACCGCTACCCGGGTGAGCGCAATCGGGTGGCACAGCGGAATCAGATCGCTGGTTTTCTTGGCCGCCTGGATGGCGGCAATGCGCGCCACGCCCAGCACGTCGCCCTTCTTGGCGTTGCCCTGGCGCACCAAAGCCACCGTGGCGCTGGCCATGCGGATGGTGCCTTGCGCCACCGCCACCCGGTGGGTGTGCGCTTTGGTGGCGACATCGACCATGTGGGCCTGGCCTTGGCCGTCAAAGTGCGTCAGGGTGGCCGGGGCGGCGTGGTTGAGCTGCATGGTGGCGCGATGATAGGTGGCTTGAACCCAATTGGGTGGCAAGGCATCCAACTCACACGGCGCCTGAGAGTTTTTGGCCTTCTACGCCCTGTTCATCAGCCTAACCAGCTACTGTTTTGATAGCGAATCACTACTTAACTGGCCCCTGGCGTGTCGCACTGGCCTGCCTGATGGCGGCCACGGCGTCTTTGCCGCTGGGTTTCTCGCCCGCCGTGGCGCAAAGCAGCGCCGCCAGCGCCAGCCTGCCGCACTTGGGCGAGCCGGGTGATTTAGGCCTGGGGGCTGAGCGCCGCCTGGGCGAGCGCATTGCCGCCCAGCTATACCGCGACCCAGACTACATCGACGACCCTGAGTTAGCGCTCTACGTCGACACCCTGTGGCAGCCCCTGCTGCGCGCCGCCCGTACCCGGGGAGAGCTGCCGCCGGAGATGGCCGAGCGCTTTGCCCTATCGGTGCTCTTGGGGCGAGATCGCAGCATCAACGCCTTTGCCTTGCCCGGCGGCTACTTTGGGCTGCATCTGGGCTTGATTGCGGCCACCCAAGACCGCAGTGAGCTGGCGTCGGTGCTGGCGCACGAATTGAGCCACGTCACCCAGCGCCACATTGCCCGCCTGCTGGACCAGCAAAACCGCCAAGCGCCCTGGGTGCTGGCCGGCATGGTGCTGGGCGCGCTGGCAGCCGCCAAAAGCCCCGATGCCGCCAATGCGCTGCTGGTGGGCAGCCAAGCTTTGGCCGCGCAGGCGCAACTGAATTTTTCGCGCGATATGGAGCGCGAAGCCGATCGCGTGGGCTTTAGCCTGATGGATGAAGCCGGTTTTGCGGCCAGCGGTTTCGCCAACATGTTCGAGCGGCTGCAACAAGCCAATCGCCTAAACGACAACGGCGCGTTTGCTTACCTGCGCAGCCACCCGTTGACTGGCGAGCGCTTGGCCGACATGCGAGCGCGCTTGGGCGTGCCGGGCGCTATACCCAAGCCTGAGGCCGACGTGTGGGCCGCCCTGATGGCCGCCCGCGCCCGCACCCTCACCGGGCCCGGTCAAGATGCGCTGCGGCAGGCCGCCCAGGCCGAGCCCCCCGGTGGTGGTGCCACCTTGGCCGATGCCAAACGCCGCGCCGCCCACTGGTATGCCTCTGCGCTGGCCTATGCGCGCTTGCGGGATGCGGCCACCGCCCGCCAACGCTGGCAGCAATTGCAATCCACCCTTCAAGCGATGCCAGCCGCTGCGGTGGACGCCCAGGCGTGGCGCGCCCTGCATGCCCTGGGGGCTGAGTTGGCGGTGTTGGCCGCCGACGGGCCACTGGCGCAGGCAGAACTGCAACGCGTGGCGCAGTGGGAAACACGCCTGGGCTTCAAATCGCCCAGCCGCGCCACGCTGATGGGGCGGGTGTCTGCGGCCCAAGCAGCGTTCGTGGGTGGTGCGCCCATGGCAGCCGCCACCGTGTCGGAGCTGGCGCAGGCCATGGCCGACTACACCGCTGCACACCCGCTGGATGGCCCAGCCTGGGCTGCGCTGGCACAGCTGCGGCAACTACAAGGCTTGGCGCTGGCAGCCTTGCGCGCGCAAGCCGAATCGCGTGCCGCTTGGTACGACTACGCGGGCGCGGTGGAGCATGGCCGCGCCGCGCAACGCTTGGCCACCCAACGCAACGCTGCAGGCCAGGTGCCGCAACTCAGTGCGGCCGAGACGATTGAGCTGGCGATTTTGGACACCCGCACCCGGGCGTGGAGCCTAGTTCTTGCGGAACAAGCGCTCGAGCGCCGCGTCAATCAATAGGCCCAGCAGCGAGTAAAGCACGGAGCCAATCAGCGCCGCCACAAAGCCCGTGACCTTAAAACCGTCCAGCACGCTGGCAGCGGCCCAGAACATCAGGGCGTTGATGACAAATAGGAACAGCCCCACGGTGATCAGCGTGACGGGCAGCGTCAGCAGCACCAGCACCGGTCGCACGATGGTGTTGAGCAGCCCAATCACAAACGCAGCGATCAGCGCAGAGGTAAAGCTCTGCACCTGCACTCCGCTGTACAGGTGGGCCACAGTCAACAGCGCAGCTGCCAACAGCAGCCATTTCACAATCAGTTTCAACATGGTGGCGCAGCATATCGCAGCCACTTGGGCTGCGCGGCGCTAGTTGTTGAGATCGCTGTCTGAACGGGACTGGCGGCTTGGCGCTTCGGGCGCGGTCGGATGGCGTGATTCGTCAGGTCCATCGGCCGCATCGTCGATGGTGTCGCTCAGCCGGCTGCGGCGCAGGTCGACGATGCTTTGTGCTTGGTGCTGCTCTTTCAGGCGCTGGGTCAGTTCATGCAGCGGCCCGTCGGCCAACACCCAGTTGCTGCGCACACGCGCTTGCTGCAGCACCGGCTGCACGGCTTCGTGCAAGCGCGTTTGCCAACGCTGACGCCAGCCTTCGCGGGTGCGATGGCTCAGCCATTTGCTCATGCGGTGCGTCATGCGCGGTGGGCAAGCCACCAACACAAGATGCAAGGTGCGCATCGGCTGCGCGGTGCCCGTACGCTGGCTTAGCAGATCGCTCAGCATCGCCTGCGCGGTGGGGCCGTCGTCTAACAGCACCACCAATGTGTCGAGTTGCGTGCCCATGGCATGCCTCTGTAGGGCCGGTGGGCGCGGGTCGTGAGATGACGCCCGCACTTGGCGACCATTGCCACGCAATGTGCGGCTTTGCGTGTGCGCCCATCGGCCACAGGGCGAAATGAACCCGCGTGCCCAATGGTCTAGCGCCAGTGGGGCTATCCATCCAAACCCATAATTCAGCGCACCGAAAGGGGAGTAGTGACCCGCTGGGGTGTCTGCGTCACGCAGGCGCTGCAGCGTGGCGCGGTGGTCCGTCAGTACGCAGCCAGCCGGTTGACACCGGTTGTGCAGCCGGGCGCCGCAGATCACGCCGTGCACACATGAAAAGCATCAGCGTCGGCAGATGCGCCGTGTTTGTGTAGCCAGCCACCGCAGCGCGCCGGTGCTGTGCAGCCAGATCCCGCAAGACCTTTTGGACATCAGAGCGGCGCGCGCGCAACGGCTTGAGCCCAAATTGGGCGAGTTGCTGTGTGGGCGCCTTGTCACCAAACGGTTTGCTGCAGCAAAAGGTAAAAAAACAAATGGAAACAGTAGCCCCGACGTGGCTGTGGATCACCTTCGTACTGATCGTGATCGCGGCGCTATGGATTGACTTCTTCGTTCTTAAAAAGCAAGGTGCCCATGAAGTGGGCGTGCGCGAAGCGATCAACTGGTCGCTGGTGTGGGTGGCGGCGTCGCTGGCCTTTAACGGCCTGTTCTGGTGGGCCATTCGCACCACTACGGGCGACCAAGAACTGGCCAACACCAAAGCGCTGGAGTTCCTCACCGGCTACTTGATCGAAAAGAGCCTGGCGGTGGACAACATCTTTGTGTTCTTGATGATCTTCACCTACTTCGCGGTGCCGCCGGCGTACCAAAAGCGCGTGCTGATGATCGGCATCATTGGCGCCATCGTGTTGCGCACGATCATGATCTTGGCGGGTGGCTGGCTGCTGTCGCAATTCCACTGGATCTTGTACATCTTTGGCGCATTCTTGATCCTCACCGGCATCAAGATGTGGTGGGCGGCGGGCAAAGAGCAAGACCTGGAAGACAACCCTGCGCTCAAGCTCTTGCGCCGCATCATGCCGGTGAGCAAGAACTTTGACGGCGAGAAGTTTTTCACCATGGAAAACGGCAAGAAGATCGCCACGCCGCTGCTGATGGTGATCTGTTTGGTGGGCCTCACTGATGTGATCTTTGCGGTGGACTCCATCCCCGCCATCTTCGCCATCACCATGGACCCGTTCATCGTGCTCACCAGCAACGTGTTCGCCATCCTGGGCTTGCGCGCCATGTACTTCTTGCTGCAAGCCGTGGCCAGCAAGTTCCACCTGCTCACCTATGGCTTGGCCATGATCTTGGTGTTCATTGGCACCAAGATGATGCTGATCGACATCTACAAGATTCCGGTGGTGGTGTCGCTGGGTGTGGTGGTGACGATTTTGGTGGCCACCATGGTGATCTCGGCGCGCACCGCGCCCAAGGTGGAAGCCGACAAGCCCGCCTAATCAGCGACCTAGCGCATCGGCAAAGGGCAGGCCTTCGGGCCTGCCCTTTTTTGTTGCGCCGTCTGAAGAAAAAAGCCCGCTCGCGCCCTAAAACAGGGCGCAAGCAGCTATCAATAATGTAGCAATAGCGCTCAGGCAGTGGCCCAGCGCTCAGCCGCCATCACCAGCAGGCCGTCAAAGATCAGGCTGTCAATCAGATCAAACGGCCGCGTCATGCTGGGCAGCATCTTCCAGCCGGCGCCGCCGGTCATGATGCACACCGGCTCTTGCCCGCAATGGCTCTGCAAGTGCTGGGCAGTGCGCTCCACTGCGCCCGCAATGGCGTAGGTGCCGCCGCTGGTGAGCGCATCCGACGTGTTGGTGGGAAAGGGACGCACCTCACCGGTGGGCACATGCAAGCCGGCGGTGCCTGACTCCAGCGCCCGCAGCATGATGCCGTGGCCCGGCAGGATCAGGCCGCCCAGAAAGCGGCCGTGGTGATCAATGGCTTCCACCGTCACAGCCGTGCCCACCATCACCACCACCACCGGGCGTCCGGCGCCGAACTGTTGGCACACCCGGGCCCAGGCGCCTACCATGGCCACCCAACGATCGGCGCCCAAACGGGTGGGGTGGTCATAACCATTTGTGAGGCCCGCGCAGGCTTCGTTGGCCACCACCCAGCTTGGGTCCAGTGGCCACAGCTCCAGTTGTTCTTCGGTGCGGCGCTTGACAGCGTCACCCGCCACCACACAGCCCAGCATGCGCTTGGGCGAGGGCAAAGCGCTCCAGGCGCCGTCAGCCAAACGGTCCACATGCTCTAGGAATTCGGCGCCTTGCGCCACCACCGCTGCGCCGGGGCGCACATCGTCCATCAGGGCCCATTTCAGGCGGGTGTTGCCAATGTCGATCAGCATCACCGGGCCAGCAGTCTCGGTCATGGCGGCCACCTCAGATCAGGGCGGGCGACGTGTCCAGCTTCGCCCAGGGTTTGGCCGATTCAAATGCCCGCGCCGCGCGCAGCACCAGTGCGTCGCCAAACATGGGGCCCACAATTTGCAGCCCGATGGGCAGACCCTCAGTGCTCAAGCCGCAGGGCACGCTGATGGCGGGTTGCTGCGTCAGGTTGAAGGGGTAGCTAAAGGGTGTGAAGTTAAACAGGCCGTCCAGCGGCGGGGGCTCGCCCACGGCGGTCGCGGCAAACGCGGTGCAGGCCACCGCCGGGGTGATCAGCAGGTCATAGCGCTGCATGAACTGCCGCATGTGGCTGCCCAGTTCGCCGCGCCGCTGGTGCAGGCGCTGCACATCCAGCACCGACAGCGTCGCGCCACGCTCGGCCTGCAGGGCAAATTCAGGGTCCACCTGGGCTTGTTGCGCTGGGCTCAGGCCGCTGAACACGGCGTGCGAGCCCGCACACCACAGCCCCACGGTGATGTCCAGCGGATCGGCAAAGCCTGGGTCTAGCTGGTCCACCTGCGCGCCCAGATCGACAAAGGCAAACGCCGCCGCGCGCACGGCGGCGGCCACTTGTTCATCCACGCGATCGGCATAGCCCAGGGTAGGCGAATAGGCAATGCGCAAGCCGCGTACGCCGTCGTTCAGGCCCACGGTGTAGTCGCGTCCGTCCGGCGGCAGGCTGGTCCAGTCGCGGGCATCGGGCTGCGCCAACACATTGAGCAGCAAGGCGCAGTCGGTCACGCTTTGCGCCATCGGCCCCAAATGGGCCACGGTACCAAAGGGTGACAGGGGATAGGCGGGCACTCGGCCAAAGCTGGGCTTCAAGCCCACCACGCCGCTAAACGCGGCGGGGATGCGAATGCTGCCTGCCCCATCGGTGCCCACCGCCAGCGGGCCCATCTGTGCGGCCACCGCAGCGGCAGCGCCACCACTGCTACCGCCGGGCGTGCGGCTCATTTGCCAGGGGTTGCGAGTCACGCCGTGGCGGCGCGATGCGGTCGTGCCCTTGCAGCCAAATTCGGGGGTGGCGGTCTTGCCCAGAATGACGGCCCCCGCTTCGCGCAGCCGGGCGGTGGCGGGTGCGTCCACGTCCCAGGGCTGATTGGCCTCCACCGTCAGGCTACCGCGCAGGGTGGGCATGCCTTGGGTGAGGATGAGGTCTTTGATGCTCACCGGCACGCCGTCCAGCGCCGACAGCGGCTTGCCCGCCAGCCAACGGGCTTCACTGGCCACGGCGGCCTGCGCGGCGGCTTCGGGGTCCAGGTGCACGAAGGCGTTCAGGGCGTCGTTGTGCCGATCAATGCGGGCATACACCGCGCTAGTGGCTTCCACCGGTGAGGCTTGGCCGGTGCGATACAGCTGCACCAGTTCAGCGGCCGACAGGCCCGCCAGTTCGTGTCGGTCATGGCGGCGCTGTGGCGTGTTCAAGTGCGGTCCCCAGTGGTGGTGCTTGTGCTGGGTTGCCAATATAGGTCAGCGGCAGCGCGACGCAGCGCCACCCCACCGACGGGCCCGCTAGCTCGGTGGTGGCTTGGCCGCGCCCGCGCTAGCCTGGGGATCGGTACCGATCACGATGCGCGCATGGCGCTGATACGTCCAGTACGCCCAAGCCCAGTTGATCAGCACGGTGAGCCGATTGCGAAAACCAATCAAAAAGAACACGTGCGCCGCCAGCCAAAACCACCAGGCCAGCAGGCCCGACAGATGCCAGCCGCGCAAGTCCACCACTGCGGCCATGCGGCCGATGGTGGCCAGGTTGCCGTAGTCGCGATACACAAACGCGTGTGGCGCTGGCTGGCCACGCAGACGCGAACGAATCACCTGTGCCACATAGCTGCCCATCTGCTTGGCCGCGGGCGCGACGCCAGGCACCGGTTTACCGTTGGCTTGGGCCAGGGCTGCCAAATCGCCGCCCACAAACACATCGGCGTGCTGGGGCAGTGTCAAGTCAGGCCGCACCTGCACCCGGCCCGCGCGGTCGAGCGGCGTGCCCAGCAGTTGGCCCAAGGGCGATGCCGCCACGCCGGCGGCCCACAGCACGGTGCGGCACGGCAGGCGCTGGCCGTTGACCACCACGCCGTCCGCATCAATGTGCTGCACGGGCTGACCAGTCATCACCTGCACACCCAGGCGCTCCAGCTGTTCACGGGTACGCTGCTGCAGGTCGGGCGGGAAAGCGGCCAGCGGTGCGGGGCCCGCTTCGATCAAGCGCACCCGGGCTTGCGCCGGGTCAATACGGCGAAATTCTTGCCGCAGCGTATGCCGCGCAATTTCGGCCAAGGTGCCCGCCAACTCCACGCCCGTGGGCCCGCCACCCACCACTGCAAAGTCGAGCCAGGCTTGGCGTTCGGCATCGGTGGTGGCGGCTTCGGCATGCTCAAAGGCTCGCAGCAAGCGGGCGCGAATGGCCAGGGCGTCGTCCAATGTCTTCAAGCCCGGCGCGTGGGCGGCCCATTCGTCGTGCCCAAAGTAGGCATGGGTGGCACCGCTGGCCACCAGCAGATAGTCAAAGCTCAGCGTCCCGCCACGGGCCAACTGGACTTGGCGCGCGTTCAGGTCAATGGCGGTGGCCTCCGCCAGTAGCACCTGCACATTGGCCTGCTGGCGCAAGATATGGCGCAGCGGCGCGGCAATGTCGGGCGCTGACAAGCCCGACGTCGCCACTTGGTACAGCAGCGGCTGAAACAGGTGGTGGTTGGCGCGGTCTATCAGCGTGATGTCAATGGCTTCGCGAGCCAAGGCGCGCACCGCCCATAGGCCGCAAAAGCCACCGCCAATGACCACCAAGCGAGGGCGCGGAACACCGTGGTCTGACTTGTCCATTTGGTTTCGTATTGTCGTTGGCCCGCAACCTCAAGGCGCCTTAGTGTGGGGGTGTCGGCGATATCCCCTCGCAGCACTTGTCCAGGCAAGCGCCTGCTTGCTATCATCCTTATAGCGCTTTGGTATGACCATTGATGCCCGCACAGGCCCATTGGTGAACCACTACACACACATCCCAATCACCCACCATGAACTCGGCTGAAGCCCTTGGGGCTTGGTGGCGGCACTTGCGCGTGGGCGCGGTAGATGCGCCGCTCGAACCCATCTTGCATGCCTCGCGCTGGCGGATGCGGTGGCTGGGCTTGTTCTTGTTGGTGGGCAATCCGCTGTTTGCTTGGATCTGGGGCCGTTGGCTGGTGCAGCCTTATGAAAGCGTCGGCCTGCGCCTCGCAGCCACGCTGTGCGGGCTGTGGCTGCTGCTGGGTTGGGGCATGAGCGATTTGCAGTCGCGCCGCGCCGGCGCCGTGTTTGTGGTGCTGACCTGGTTGGCGCTGCCGCTGGCGTTTTGGTGGATGTATTGGTGCAACGGTGGCAACCCCGTGTGGTTGGCCAGCATGGTGGCCATGGTGTTGATTTACTACCACCTCACTGACTGGCGCATTGCCACGGTAGGCATGGTGTTGGCTGCAGGGGTGACCGCTGGCGCCGCCCACGGTTTGGGTGTGGGCGCGCCTGCACCTGCGCATGCCGATGCGTTGGCTGGCGCGGTGGTGCTGGGGTTTGCTTGGTCGGCGGCGCTGGTCATGGGTTTGTCAGGCGCCAATTTGCGGCGCATGCATTTGGGGCACATGCTTTCGACCATGGGCATCATGGCGCACGAGTTGCGCACCCCGCTGGCCACCGTGGGCTTGCTGGCGCAAAGCCTGCAACAGCGCGCAGCGGGCCAAGCCGGTTTTGGCGCGCCCGACCCCACCCTGGCCCCGGTGGCGCAACGCCTCACCCAAGTGGTGCGGCTCATGAATCACCAGATTGACACCCAGATCAGCAACGCGCGGCTGCTGCATCTGCCCCCACCCAGCGAACTGTTGTCGGCCGCAGCGCTGGTCAAGCTGGTGGTGCAGCGCTACCCGTTTCGCTCATCCAGCGAACGCGCTTGCGTCACGGTGCAAATCGATCAAGACTTTTGCTTTGCGGGCGCGCATGATTTGTTTGCCCAGGTGCTAGACAACCTGATCAAGAACGCCTTGAAAGCCTTGGCCGCCACCGGTCGCCCGCGGGCAGCCCATGACCTGACCCTGCGGGTGCATCGCCAAGGTGAGCGCGGCTTGGTGGATGTCATCGACCGTGGCACCGGCATGTCCGCTGCGGTACGGCAACGCATTTTTGAAGCTTTTTTCTCCACCAACACCGCTACCGGACACGGCCTGGGCTTGGCGTTTTGCCAACGGGTGGTGGCTTCGGCCAATGGCCGTATTCGTGTGCAATCGGCGCCTGAACAAGGCGCCACGTTTTCCTTGGATCTGCCAGTGCGCGCGGGCGAGCCCAGCCCCCGCGCCGAAGACGCCGCATCTACCAGCGCCTTGTCGCGCCCGCCTTTGCTATGAATCTGCCTTTTTTCCAAACCCCGGGCACCGTGGTGTTCGTGGACGATGACCCCGACTATTTAGAAAGCCTGGCCCTGGTGCTACCGCCGCACTGGTCGGTGCGGCTGTTTGTGCGCCCGCACGACGCAGTGGCTGCCTTGCGCGCCGATGCCGCCGCGTGGGAGGCTGATGCCCAGGCGCAGCAGCAGATCGTTGACCAATGGCGCCGCCAAGGCACGCCGCTGGTGCCACAACTGCTGGCCTATTGGCAGCAAAACCCACAGCGCCATGCCCTGGTGCAAGTCGCGGCGGTGGACTATTCCATGCCCGGCATGGACGGCCTGCAAGCCCTGGAAGCTTTTGGTGACTGGCCCGGCATGCGCATGCTGCTGACTGGCCAGGCCGATGAGCAAATTGCCATCCGCGCCTTCAACGAAGGCTGGATTCAGCACTATTGCCCCAAGCAAAGCGTCGACATGGGCGTGCGCTTGGTGCAAACGGTGCTACGACTGCAGGCGCAGGCCGCCAACCGGCAAGCGCCCATTTGGCGGTCCACCCTGACGCCTTTCCAAGCCACGCTGTTGCGCGCGCCCGGCGTGGCCGCGCAAGTGGCGCAAATGGCCAACCAGCGCTTTGTGGAATTTGCAGTCATTGGCGAACCCTTCGGCCTGCTGGGCCGTGATGCCCAAGGCCACCCAGGCTGGCTGCAGCTAGAGCCTGCCACCGGGCTGGATGACTTGGCGGATCTGGCCGACGACCAAGGCGGCGCCTCGGGCTTTGGCGCCTTGGACGACTTGCGCGAGGGCCGCGAGTTGATTAACGTGGATTTGCTGCGCAGCCTGAACAGTGCCGAGCGACCGCGTATGCGCACCGCGCACGAACTGGGCCCCGACAGCGCCCTGCTGGCCGCCTGGTTCAACCTGCCCGCGCCCTTTGACCAGCCCACCACGGGCTACGCGCATTGGTTGGCGCAGCAGCCGCTGCGCGAGGTGGCCTTGTAGCGCCGCTTAGTCCTGCTCGCTAAACACACCGCAGGCCACGATGTAGCTGCTCACCTTTTCGGCATAGGCGGTTTTGGTTTCAACCTGGTCATGCACCGGGTTGACGATGCGAAATTCTGTGAAGCTGTGTGTCCGGTTTTCCAGCGTTTGCGCCATCTCACGAAAGATGTAGCGGCCGTCTGCATCGCGCAGGCCCGAGTCGTCGGTGCCTACTCGCTCGGGGTTCACGCCGCTGGCTACGCAAATGCCGTTGGCGTCGCACACCGTCACATACAAATCGCGGTCTACAAACTCCGCCGAGCTGATGCGCTGCAAGGCGCTCGCCACGGGCCCACGTTCAATGAGCGCAGCCGCACGCTGCACCATGGCCACCGCTTCGTCCATGGTGCCTTGGCGCAGCACAAACTGGCCCACTGCGTCGTCCAGGATGCGGGCGCGGTTTTGCAGCTGCGCCGCAGCCTCCGCCGCCCGCTCCACCAAGGCGGAGTTTTCTTGCGTGGCTTGATCAATGTGGGTCACCGCGATGTTGACTTGCGAAACCCCCAAAGACTGCTGCTTGGCCGCCTCGGCAATCTCGGTGGCAATCGAGGTGACGCGGGCCACGTTGTCCACAATTTCTTGCATTTGCTCGCGGGTGGCGCGGATTTTGGTGACGCCGCCGCTCACCCGTTCGTTGCTGCGCAAGATCATGTCGCGAATCTCGCGCGCCGCGCTGCCGCTGCGCTGCGCCAGCGCCCGCACCTCGCTGGCCACCACCGCAAAGCCGCGGCCCTGCTCGCCCGCACGCGCGGCTTCCACCGCCGCGTTCAGCGCCAAGATATTGGTTTGGAAGGCGATGCCATCAATCACACCCAGCATGTCGGTCATCTTGGTGCTGCTCGCGCCTAGCTCTTCCATGATCTGCATGGCTTCTTGCACTGCATGGCCGCCGCCCATGGCGCTGGTGTTGGCGCCATGCGCAATGCGCTCGACATCGCTGGAGTTTTTAGCCGTGGCGGAGATGGTGGCTGCCAACTCTTCCATGCTGGCGGCGGTTTGCTCCAAGCTCGCGGCCTGCTCTTGCGAGCGCGCGGCCAGCTCGGTGGAATCGGTGGACAAGCCCGCACCCGCCATGGCCACCAAGCGGCTGTTGCTGCGGATGGCGGCCACCGTGGCCGACAGGTTGCTTTTCATCTCTTCAACCACAGCCGCCAAGTCGCCCAGCTCGTCGGCGCTACGGCGTTTGGTGGGGCGCGACAAATTGCCCGCCGCCACATCCATCAACGAGCGGCTGATGGCATACAAATCTCGGTTGACCGA
>JAAFIY010000049.1 GCA_013297985.1 Comamonadaceae bacterium
GCATTTGGCGGGGGCGGGTCACGCCATCATTGGCGACACCAAGTACGGTGACGCTGCCGCCGATCGCCTCTGGGCCCGCCACGGGCTGCGCAGGTTGTTTCTTCATGCCTGGCGCTTACAGTTCGAACACCCGGCCGACGGAAAGAGCCTGGCCTTGACGGCACCGCTGCCCGTTGAGCTGGCCGCGCATGTGCCCGATTGGTCTGAGCCGCCCCCTTTGCCACCCGAATCCACCGCCCACCGTGCCCCAACGCTTTGACCTGCTGGCCTTCGATTGGGACGGCACGCTGTTTGATTCCACCGCCATCATCACGCGTTGCATACAGCTTGCGGTGGGTGATGTGGGCGGGCGAGTGCCGACCACCGAGCAGGCTTCGTATGTGATTGGCCTGGGGCTTGAGCAGGCCCTGGCGCATGCTGCGCCTGATGTCCCGCCCGAGCGGTACGCGCAACTGGGCCAGCGCTATCGCCACCACTACCAAGCCCACCAAGACGATTTGAGCCTGTTTGAGGGCGCCCTGGAACTGTTGGGTGAACTCAAATCTCGCGGTCACAAGCTCGCGGTTGCCACCGGCAAAAGCCGCCGTGGGTTGGACGATGTGCTGCGCCGGGTGGAGTTGCGATCGGTGTTTGACGCCACCCGAACCGCCGACGAAACCGCAGGCAAACCCAATCCCCAAATGTTGCTGGAGCTGATGAAACAGCTGCAAGTCAGCGCGGCGCGCACCTTGATGATTGGCGACACCACCCACGACCTGCAGTTGGCGCGCAACGCAGGCTGCGCCAGTGTGGCCGTGAGCTATGGCGCCCATGCAGATGACGAGCTGCTGGCCTGCAAGCCTCTGGTGCTGGTGCATTCGGTGACCGAGCTGCGGCAGTGGTTGCGCGAGCACGCTTGAACCTCAACTCTGCAAGCGAATCTATGGTCCCAATTGGTGTGGCCGCCTCCCCAGATCCTGCGCCCGAGGCCTGGGTGCCGCTGTGCAACAGCCACGAACTGCGCGACGCCGAACTGGCTGTGCCCTTTGATGTGGTTTATGCCGGCCAAACCTGCCGAGCCTTTGCGGTGCGTTCGCGCGGCCGGGTGTCGGCGTTCCTTAATCGCTGCACCCATGTAGCGATGGAAATGGACTACCAGCCCAATCGTTTCTTTGACGACAGCGGACAATGGTTGATGTGTGCCACCCATGGCGCCACCTATGCACCAGATAGCGGGGCCTGTGCCAGTGGCCCCTGCCGAGGTGGGCTGGTGCGCATCGCTCTGCGTGAGCAAGGTGGCGTGGTTTTTTGGGGCCAGCAGGCCAACTTGAAGCCAGTGGTGTTTTGAAAACGTGGCGCTGCTGCGGCAGTGCTCCAAGGACCTCATGAATGATTCTCCTTTTCCGACCGAACCGCCTCCCAGCCCAGGGCAGGTGGTGTCAGGCGGCGACAAGCTCAATAGCCCAGGCGTTGTCGCTTGGGAGCGCGCCGCCATTGAGCGGCTGTTGATGGCGCAGGTGCAAGAGCAAAAAGCGCAGCGGCAGTGGCGCAACTTTTTTCGCTTGGCTTGGCTGTTGCTGGTGCTATCGGTGGGGGCCTTGCTGCTGTACCGGGCGCCTTCAACCACGGCCCCGTCCAGCGCGCATACGGCGGTGGTGGAAATCCGCGGCGAAATTGCGGCAGGCGCAGATGCCAGCGCCGACAACATCGTGCCCGCCTTGCGCAGTGCGTTTGAAGACGCGGGCGCCCAGGCCGTGGTGGTGGTGATTGATTCTCCGGGTGGCTCACCGGTGCAGGCGGGCATCATCAACGACGAACTGCGTCGTCTGCGCGACAAGCACGACAAGCCGCTGTATGTGGTGGTGGAAGAAACCTGTGCCTCAGCCGCTTACTACATCGCCGCCGCCGCGGATCAGATTTACGTGGACAAAGCCAGTGTCGTGGGCAGCATCGGCGTATTGATGGACGGCTTTGGGTTTACCGGCTTGATGGATAAGTTGGGGGTAGAGCGTCGGCTGATGACCGCAGGCGCCAACAAAGGCTTTTTGGACCCGTTCAGCCCGCAGAGCGAAGCGCACCGCGCCCATGCGCAAAAGCTGCTCGATCACATCCATGCCCAGTTCATTGAGGTGGTCAAAGACGGGCGCGGCGAGCGCTTGAAAGAAACGCCAGACCTCTTCAGCGGCTTGTTTTGGAGCGGCGAGCAAGCCATCGAATTGGGGCTTGCGGATCACCTCGGCAGCCTAGACTACGTGGCCCGCGAAGTCATCAAGGCCGAAGAAATCGTGGACTACACCCGACGCGAAAACGTGGCTGAGCGACTTGCCAAGCGCTTTGGCGCCAGTGTGGGAGCGGGCTTTGCCAAAGCCTTGGGACAAGTGCCGGTGCAGCTGCGCTAACGCTGGGTGACTTGGGTTGCGCGGGGGTCTGCTAGCGGCCCAGCAAAAACACCGCTGGTTGGTCGCCTGCTGGGCAGTCGTTGGCTTGCTTGCGCCACTGCGCGACGGTGCGGGTGACCACCATCGAACCGGGCAGCGTCAGCCCGGCTGCCACGCACACTCGGGTGTCGGGCTGCAAATGTGACAGCAGCGCCCGCCACAGCGCGGCATTGCGGTAGGGCGTTTCGATGAACAACTGCGTTTGCCCTGTGCGTTGGACCAACTGCTCTAGGTTGCGAAGTCTTTGCTGTCGGCCCGGCTCGTCTTGCGGCAAGTAGCCCACAAACGCAAACCCTTGGCCGTTGAGCCCACTGGCGGCTAGTGCAAGCAGTAACGAAGAGGGGCCCACCAAGGGCACCACCGGCATGCCCAAGGCATGCGCGGCACGCACCACCGATGAACCTGGGTCAGCCACAGCGGGCATGCCCGCTTCGCTGGCCAAACCGATGTCGTGGCCTTGCAAGCCCATTGCTAACAAGGGCTTCGCGTCAAACTGGCCGTTGTGATCGCCTTCCTTGTGGACTTGGCGGGGCAACGCGGTGATCTGCTGCGACTGAATCGGACTCTGCAACGGCATCAGTTGGCCGACACGAGCCAGAAATTGGCGCAGGCTTTTGGCGTTCTCGCACACCCAATGGTCGATGCGAGCGGCGATCTGCATCGTGTGGGCGGGCAACACGTGGCTGACGTCGACCACGTCGTCGCAGCCCAAGTCCAGAGGAACCGGCACCAGGTACAAGGAGCCCAACGGGGTGTCTGGTGACGTGGCTGGGCGGCCGGGCTCAGGCATGTGCGGCCACCGACTCAGGGGGGCGCAGCACGTCGTAGCCAGCCCTGCGAAGCATGCGCACCGTGCGAATCAGCGGCAGGCCCACCAGGGCGGTGGGGTCGTCGTTGTCGATGCGGTCTAGCAGTGCAATGCCCAGCGACTCTGACTTGGCGCTGCCTGCGCAGTCATAGGGCTGTTCGGCACGCAGGTAGGTTTCGATATCGTCGTCGCTCAACTGGCGAAACTGCACCCGCACCGACGCCATCTCTACAGATTCGTGGGCCGTGCAAGCCCGCGCCACGCAAACGGCGGTGTGAAAAACCACTTCGCGTCCGCGCATCTGGCGCAGTTGCTCGGTGGCGCGGGCGTGATTGCCCGGTTTGCCCAGCGCCAAGCCGCCCAAATCAGCCACTTGATCAGACCCAATGACCCAAGCTTGGCGGTGGATGTTGGCTACGGCTGCGGCTTTGGCGCGCGCCAACCTCGGCGCAAGCGCAGTGGGCGTCTCGTTGGGCCCCGCAGTTTCATCGACCCCGGGGGCGATCACTTCAAACGGCACCCGCAAGCGCTGCAGCAGCTCACGGCGATACAGGGAGGTGCTGGCCAGGATCAGCGCGGGTTTCATGGGGTGATTTTCGTACACTGCTTGCATGGCTAAACAAAAGGCCCGCGAAGTGGCAACAGCGGATTCAAACCATCGGGCGCGCCCACCTAGTCCGACCAAACAGCCCCGTTTGGACATTGAGGTGATGGCTGAGCGCCAAGAGGCGGCCAGTGGATCAAGCGCTCTGTCGCAATGGCCCCGGCTGTTGGGCGAATGCCATGAAGAGTGGGCCGCCGCTGCGGCGTCCAACACGCCGGTGCACTGGCGTTTGTCCGCGCGAATGCAGGGCGTGGATTTGCGGGGGCCCAAGCCCTTTGTAGACCTGCAAGCCCAAGCCAAGTTGGGCCTAGTGTGCCAGCGCTGTTTGGGCGCAGTGGAAATGGCGGTGCAGGCCACCCGAACCTTGCGGTTCGAGCCCGACGAAGCCACTGCCGCTGCCGAAGATGCCAACGCGCAAGAGGATGTGTTGGCCCTGACGCCCGCGCCTGATTGGGCCGCGCTGGTAGAAGACGAGTTACTGCTCGCTATGCCGCCTTTGCCGGTACACGACACCTGCCCGGCTGGGGTGTGGGAAACCTACACCAGGCCACCCGCATCAGTGCCGTGGGCAGAGCAAGCCGCGCCTGCCGTTTCAGCGGCGGCTGCTTCAAATGCCGATTTGCCTGCCCGCAAACCCAGTCCTTTTGCGGTTTTGGCTGGCCTGCGCACCCCTGAAACATGATGGTTGTCGACGGGCCGGTCTTGGCTAGGGCTTTAGGCAGATGGCCATCTGGCCGATTAGCGGTGCCCAGGCGCTATAATCGTGGGCTTTGCCTTTACTAGGCCCCATTTGAGCCTGAAGGAGCCCCATCATGGCTGTCCAGCAGAATAAGAAATCTCCCTCCAAGCGCGGTATGCACCGCTCGCATAACGCCCTGGGCGTGCCGGGTATTGCCGTTGAGCCCACCACCGGTGAGGTGCACCTGCGCCACCACATCAGCCCCAACGGCTTTTACCGTGGGCGCCAGGTGATCAAATCCAAGGCCGCGCCGGACGCGTGATGGCTTTGGGCGTTTGAACGCCCGCCCTGACCTTGCCCTGGCGCAGTTTTAGCCCCATGGTCCATCGCCCGCCGCGCTTGGCTTTGCGTGTGCGGGCGTTTCTGCGGCCAGGCCTTGTCTGCCGGAGGCCAGAAACATCATGGGAACACTGATTCCCCGTCCAGGGGCGGCCACGCCCGCCCATCTTGCGGTTGGAGTTGGCGCCGTCATCACATTGGCCGTTGACTGCATGGGCGGCGACGTCGGCCCGAGCGCCACCCTACCGGCTTGCCGGGATTTTTTAGACGCGCACCCCGATGCCCAACTCTTGCTGGTTGGCACGGAGGAAGCCACGCGGGCATTCGTTCATCCGCGGGCCCAGCACCTCCTTGCCACGGAGGTGGTAGCGATGGATGACTCCATCGAGGTGGCCCTGCGTCGCAAGCGCGATTCCTCCATGCGCGTGGCCATCCAAGCCGTCAAGGACGGACGTGCCCAAGCCGCAGTGTCGGCTGGCAACACCGGCGCGCTCATGGCCATCGCCCGCTACCTGCTCAAAACGGCTGATGGCATCGAACGCCCGGCCATTGCCTACCCCATGCCCAACGCCTGCGGGCGGGCGACCACCTTGCTGGATTTGGGTGCCAACGTCGATTGCACCGCTCAGCACCTGCTGCAGTTTGCGGTGTTGGGTTCTGCGTTGGTGTCGGCGCTGTCTGATAACGAACAGCCCACCGTGGGCTTGCTCAACATCGGCGAAGAAGAAATAAAAGGCTCTGAAGTCATCAAATCTGCCGGGGAACTGCTTCGAACAGCTGCTAAAAGTGGCGATCTGAACTTTTTTGGCAATGTAGAGGGCAATGACATCTACAAGGGCACCGTCGACATCGTCGTGTGTGACGGCTTTGTGGGTAACGTCGCGCTCAAGACCAGTGAAGGTCTGGCGCAGATGATCAGCGCGTTCTTGAAAGAAGAGTTTTCGCGCAGCATTTGGCGAAAAATGGCCGCCATCGTCGCGTATCCGGTGCTAAACGCGTTTAAAGCGCGAGTGGATCATCGGCGCTATAACGGCGCGGCGCTGCTGGGTTTGCGTGGGCTGGTCTTTAAAAGCCACGGATCTGCCGATGCCTTTGCATTCGGCCACGCCTTGGCCCGCGCTTATGATGCGGCGCGGCATGATTTGGTGGGCAAGGTGGCTGAGCGAATTGCCCACGCGGCACCGTTGCTGGCCCCCGCGGCCCCTGTTGGCGCGGCAGCGGTGGGTGTGCTGGCCCACGACGGGCTGGCGCGACCTGCCGAGCGGGCCTAAACCAGCACGTTCACCGATCACCCGTTGCGCCCCATGGCCCTTGTGCATCACCCGGCTGTTCAGTCCCTTCAACCTCACTGCGCGCGCAAGAAATGACCGTTTTTGCCCGTTTGATCGGCACTGGCAGCTACTTGCCTGAACGTCGCCTCTCCAATGCAGACTTGGCGACCGAACTGGCGCGCAAGGGCGTTGAGACCAGTGACGAATGGATCGTGGAGCGCACCGGCATCCGCGCCCGGCACTTTGCGGCCGAGCAGCAGTCCGCGAGCGATTTGGCGCTGCCTGCGGCGCAAGCCGCGATGCAAGCCGCTTCGGTGACGGCGGCTGATGTCGACCTGATCATCGTGGCCACATCCACGCCCGACATGGTGTTCCCCTCCACGGCCGCCTTGCTGCAGCACAAGCTGGGTGCGGCGGGTGGCGCGGCGTTTGATGTGCAGGCTGTGTGCAGCGGGTTTGTGTACGCCGTGGCTGTGGCCGACTCCATGATCAAGACCGGTGCGGCCAAAACCGCGCTGGTCGTGGGCGCTGAGGTATTCAGCCGCATTCTTGATTTTTCCGATCGCACCACCTGTGTGCTGTTTGGCGACGGCGCAGGCGCCGTGGTCTTGCGCGGCGACTCACATGCGGGCATTTTGGCCACCGATTTGCACGCCGACGGCGCGCACAGCGGCATCTTGTGTACTCCCGGCACCGTGTCGGGGGGGCAGATTTTGGGCAAGCCGCTGCTGCACATGGATGGCCAGGCCGTGTTTAAGCTGGCCGTGGGGGTGCTGGAAGACACGGCACGCGCCAGCCTTGCCAAGGCGGGCTTGGGCGCTGACCAAGTCGACTGGCTCATTCCTCACCAGGCCAATATTCGCATCATGCAAAGCTGCGCCAAGCGGCTGCGCATTCCACTTGAAAAGGTGGTGATCACGGTCGACCAGCATGGCAATACTTCGGCCGCCTCTATTCCCCTGGCGCTCGATACGGCGGTGCGAGACGGCCGCATTCGGCCCGGCCAGCATGTGCTGCTCGAAGGCGTCGGCGGCGGCTTTACCTGGGGGTCGGTGCTCCTAAAAACATAGCTGATTTCGCCCTGAAATAGGGCGCAGTGGCGCGTTTTCTTATTTGTCTTTGGCTCAGATTCAGGTGGGCTACCCGCCCATCAGGGTCAGCTGACTGAGCCACTCCGCAGAACTTCTTTATGTCTATGTTTGCGTTTGTCTTCCCAGGCCAAGGCTCTCAGGCCCCAGGTATGTTGGACGCTTGGGGTGATCACCCAGCAGTGCGTGCCGTGGTGGCCGAAGCCTCCGAGGCGCTGGGCGAGGACATCGGCGCCCTCATTGCACAGGGCAGCAAAGAGGCCCTGGCGCTAACCACCAACACCCAGCCTGTGATGCTGGTGGCCGGCGTGGCCGCTTGGGCCGTGTGGAAAGCCGAGGGTGGCGCAGACCCCGCTTTTGTCGCCGGCCACAGCTTGGGCGAGTATTCGGCGCTCGTGGCGGCGGGCAGCTTGACGCTGACCCAGGCCGCGCCACTGGTGCGCTTTCGGGCACAGGCCATGCAAGAAGCGGTGCCGGTGGGCGCTGGCGCCATGTCTGCCGTGTTGGGGCTGGACCCAGAACGCGTGCGCACGGTGTGTGCTGAAGTCACCCAGGCCCTGCAAGCTCAGCCCGACAATGCGGCAGAGGTTGTAGAAGCAGTGAACTTCAATGATCCCGGCCAAACAGTGATTGCGGGCAGCAAACTCGCGGTGGAACAAGCGGGCGTCGCGCTGAAAGCAGCGGGCGCCAAGCGGGCGCTGCCCTTGCCAGTGTCGGCACCGTTTCACAGCAGCTTGATGCAACCGGCGGCCCAGCGCCTGCGCGAGCGGCTTAACTCGGTGCCATTGCAGCCACCGCAGATCCGTTTGTTCAACAACATCGATGTGGCCACCCCCACGGATCCGGCTGCGATCAAAGACGCGTTGGTGCGCCAAGCCTTTGGGCCGGTGCGTTGGGTGGAGATCATCCAAGCCCTGAAAGCGGCGGGTGTTGCGTCAGTGGTGGAGTGTGGCCCCGGCCGGGTACTGGCTGGCATGGCCAAGCGCATTGATGGGTCTTTGGTCGCCGCGGCGCTGTATGACCCGGCCACGCTGGCGGAAGCGCGTCAGCAACTGGGAGCTGCACCATGAACGCTGGCCTGGCAAACGGCACGGCTCACGTGGCCTTGGTCACAGGTGCCTCGCGCGGCATTGGCGCGGCCATCGCCCTGGAGCTGGCTGCACAAGGTTTTCGGGTGGTGGGCACCGGCACCACGCAGGCGGGGGCCGACCGCGTCAGCGAAGCCCTGGCGGCCCACCCGGGGTGCAGCGGCGCGGTCTTAGATGTCAACGAGGCCACTGCCATTGACGCGCTGGTGGACCACATCATCAAAACCCACGGCGGCCTGCAGGTGCTGGTGAACAACGCGGGCATTACCCGCGACCAGTTGGCCATGCGAATGAAAGACGACGACTGGGATGCAGTGGTTAACACCAACCTGAAGGCAGTGTTTCGCCTAAGCCGTGCCGTCATGCGACCGATGATGAAGCAGCGTTTTGGCCGCATCATCAACATCACCAGTGTGGTGGGCGCCAGCGGCAACCCCGGTCAGGCCAACTACGCGGCAGCCAAGGCGGGCGTGGCAGGCATGACGCGCGCCTTGGCGCGTGAACTGGGTAGTCGCCACATCACGGTCAACTGCGTGGCACCCGGCTTCATTGAAACCGACATGACGGGCGCCTTGAGCGCACAGCAACAGCAAGCCTTATTGGCCCAAATTCCGCTGGGCCACCTGGGCAAAGCCGCTGATGTGGCCCACGCGGTGGCTTTTTTAGCGAGCGCGGCCGCAGGCTACATCACTGGGCAAGAGTTGCATGTCAACGGTGGCATGCACATGGCCTGATTCGTCGGTGGGGCATTTGCAAGGCCGCCCCACTAAAATTGCAAGTCTTTCCAACACCCCCCGAGGGATTCATGAGCGATATCGAAGCACGCGTTAAAAAAATCATCGCCGAACAACTGGGCGTGGAAGAGTCCCAGGTCACCAATGAAAAAGCCTTCGTGGCCGACCTGGGCGCCGACTCGCTGGACACCGTGGAACTGGTGATGGCGCTTGAGGACGAGTTCGGCATTGAAATCCCCGACGAAGACGCCGAAAAGATCACCACGGTGCAAAACGCCATCGATTACGCGTTGGCGCACCAAAAAGCCGCCTAAGCTAACCCGCCGGTGCGGGCCTCTGGCGCGCAGCCTCTGGGCTGCTGACCCCGGAAATCCCCCACCCCGTGCCCGCTGGGTCGCGCCGAACGCGCGGCGCACGGGGCCTTGTTTGATCGCCTGAGTCCTTGGAATATGGTCCGTCGTCGCATCGTCGTCACTGGTATGGGCTGTGTCAGCCCCGTCGGCAACACGGTTGATCAATCGTGGGCCAACCTGTTGGCGGGCCAAAGCGGCATTGACCTCATCACCCAATTCGACACCGCCGCGTTTGCGGTCAAGTTTGCGGGCGAGGTGCGCGGCTTTCAGATGGCCGACTACGTGCCTGAAAAAGAAGCGCGTCACATGGACCGCTTCATTCACCTGGGCTTGGCTGCTGCCATTCAAGCGGTGGCAGACGCGGGCTTGCCCACGGGCGATGCGCTCTCGGCTGAGCAGGCCGAGCGCATTGGCTGCAACATCGGTTCGGGCATCGGCGGCTTGCCAATGATTGAAAACCAGCACGCCGAGCTCACCAACCGGGGCCCGCGCCGCGTATCGCCGTTTTTTGTCCCGGCGTCGATCACCAACATGATTTCGGGTCATGTGTCGATTCGCTTTGGCTACAAAGGGCCCAACCTAGCGGTGGTGACCGCATGCACCACGGGCTTGCACGCCATCGGCTTGTCAGCCCGCCTCATTGAGGCCGGTGACGCTGACGTGATGATCTGCGGCGGGGCGGAATCCACCGTGTCGCCTCTGGGCATTGGCGGCTTTGCAGCAGCCCGCGCGCTGTCTACCCGCAACGATGACCCTAAAGCCGCCTCACGCCCCTGGGACAAAGACCGCGACGGTTTTGTGCTGGGCGAAGGCGCTGGCGTTTTGGTGCTGGAAGACTACGAGCACGCCCGTGCCCGCGGCGCCCGCATCTATGCCGAGCTGGCAGGCTTTGGCATGAGTGCCGATGCCTTTCACATGACTGCGCCCGACGTCGACGGCCCCACTCGCGCCATGAAAGCGGCGCTGCGCAATGCGGGCGTCAATGCCGACGAGGTGCAGTACTTAAACGCCCATGGCACCTCGACCCCGCTGGGCGATGCCAACGAAACCAACGCCATCAAGCGCGCTTTTGGCGACCACGCCCACAAGATGGTGGTCAATTCCACCAAGTCGATGACCGGGCATTTGCTCGGCGGCGCGGGCGGTATTGAATCGGTGTTTACCGTGCTGGCGCTGCACCACCAGAAAAGCCCGCCCACCATCAATTTGCAGACGCCGGACCCTGAGTGTGATCTGGACTATTGCGCCAACACCGCCCGTGACATGCCGATCCAGGTGGCGGTGAAGAACAACTTCGGTTTTGGCGGCACCAACGGCACGTTGGTGTTCAAGCGCGTCTGAACGCCGCCGCTACCGCCCGCCTCGGGGCTACCGCCCCGCCCAAGGTCGCACCTTGAGCCACCGCCACCCGCCCACCCATCGCCACCCGGTTGAGCCCGGCGTGCGCCTGAAGCGCTTGTTGGTGGCGATGGCCGCCTTGCCGACGCTGGCGGTGTGGTGGTGGGCATGGTCTGCTCAAGCCATGCCGCAAGGGCTGCGCTACGTGGCAGCCGCAGGCCTCACCGTGTGTGTCGTGGCATGGGCGATGGCCTTAAGCCGTTTGGCCCCCCGGGGCTTCCTTTTGTTCCACGAAGGGCACTGGCGCTGGGCCAGCGTCAGGGCGGGTGCCGTCCCCGCTGCAGGCGCTGGCGAACCCGTGGCCATCGAGCTGCGTCTGGCGCTGGATGCACAGTGGGCCGTATTAGTGGCGGTGCGTGCTGACGCCGTAGCCCAAGCTGGACCCAAGCGATCCACCGGCGTGCAGAGCCAGGCCAGCCCGGGCTGGCTTTGGTTGTTTGCGGCCGACGTGCCAGCACCGGCCTGGCTAGCCCTGCGCCGCTGCCTGGCAGCGCCTGACGGCAGCAGCGTCCACGCAGCGCCCAGTGCGGGCAGGCCTTTGGTGTGACGATGGATTCAACCGCCGATCCCGGCGCTGACCCCAACGCGGCGGCCGACTCCGACGCTGGCGCCAGTGCGCAAGCGCCGGCCAGCGCCGCCGCTGTGCCGCACCCCGATGAGGCTTTGGTGGCCCGTGCCGCAGCGGGCGACCAGCGGGCATTTGAGCTCTTGATGATCAAGTACCAGCGGCGCATTCAGCGGCTAGTGGGGCGCATGGTGCGCGATGTGGACCTGGTCGACGACATTACGCAGGAAACCTTTATCCGCGCCTGGCGGGCACTGCCCAAGTTTCGCGGCGATGCGCAGTTTTACACCTGGCTGTACCGCATCGCGGTGAACACCGCCAAAAAAGCCTTGCTGGATCTGGGTCGCGACAGGGTGCGCACCGAAAGCTCTATGCGCGGCGCCCATGACGATGACGATGAAACTTCTGCGCTCGGACCAGAACCAACCACAGACGAAACCCCCGAAACCGTGCTGGCGGCGCAAGAAATTGCCCGGGCCGTGAACGACGCGATGCAGGCTTTGCCTGAGGAACTGCGCCAAGCGGTCACCTTGCGTGAGATCGAAGGGTTGAGCTATGACGACATTGCCCAAGCCATGAATTGCCCCATCGGTACCGTTCGTTCTCGGATTTTCCGCGCGCGCGAAGCCATCTCTGCGCGCGTCAAGCCGCTTTTGGATCGCCAAGGCGGCAAGCGCTGGTAGCCCTTGTTCCTTAGCGCCCGCATGGGTGTGTTAATTGCACTTGCATTGATTTGTCCCCCGTATTTGTGTGAAGCCCGCCGTGAATCAAAAGCCCCCATCCAGTTCCCTTGACGCTTCTGAAGCGCAGCCCCACGTGTCGGTGCGGGCAGCGGTGTCGGCCTGGATGGATGAGCCCAACGGCGTCCCTGCAGATTGGATGAACGGCGCCGACGCGCCAAGCGCTCGCGATGCGTGGGACGACTTTCATGCCGTCCGTGACGCGCTGCATGCGTCGCCCGTTGGCGCCGCCCCGATTGGCGCAGACCGCTTGTTGCGGGTGCGGCAGTCCGTGATGGCGCAGTTGGCATCGGTGCCGCAAGACGGGTTGGACAGCGCCCCAGCGGCCGCAGCGGTGGTGGTGCCGGTGGGTCTAGAAATCAACCCGCCGGTGCGTCGTCAGCTGGCAGAGGCCGCGAATGCGCCGATTTGGCGCTGGCGTGTCGCGGCAGCGCTAGCGTCTGTCGTCGCGGTGGGTTCGCTGATGTGGAATTTGGGACTGGGTGCTGGTGGCGGTGGCGATAGCGCGGCGCAACAGGCGCGTGCCAACCTTGGTACGTCGGCAGTGGCCTTGGCCGAGGGTGGCACTGCGCCCATGCCTGGCCCCGTGGCGTCGGCCGATGCGGCAAGCGGCACGGTGACGGTCGCCACCGGGGCTGGCGTGATGATTCGCGACCCGCGCTTGGACGAATTGCTAGCCGCCCACCGCCAGCACGGCGGCGCGTCTGCGCTGCAGCTACCTACCGGCTTCTTGCGGGCGGCGACCTTTGACGGTGCCAGTCGGTGAGATGGGGCCTGCCCATGTCGGTTTTTGAAAGCGGCTTAGGCTGGGGCGATCGGGTGACACGCCTGGGGCCTTCAGTGCTGGGGCTTGCTATCTATTTTGTAGCTGGTTACGCCCTATCTCAGGGCGCAACAGCCGGTTTTCCTGTGCCAGTTGCGCCGTCTGCCTCGGCCGCCTCGGGTCCGGCATGGACGCCACCAGTGGCTGCACAGTCGGGATCCGCTGCACCGGCACTGGGTGCGGCGCCAGCGTCCAATTTGCCGTGGCCTATGCCGCCGATGCCCGCTGCTGGCGCCTCTAGTGGCACCTTGCAATTGCCCCCCGGTTTTGCGCCGCAGCAGGTGCCCGCAGCTCCGGCCGCGCCCGCAGCGCCGGGTGGGGCGTCGCCGCTGTTTCCTGGTTTGCCGCCAGCTGCTGTGCCGCCTGCCAGCGGCGCCAACCCGGCGGCGCCGTCAGGCCGTGCTGCGTCAACAGACAGCACGCGCCAGCTCAATGATTGGTTGCGTCGGCTGCACGAGGCGTCTCGCAGCCGCAGCTACACCGGCACCTTTGTGGTGTCCTCGCCCGGTGGGGGCATGTCCAGTTCGCGCATCTGGCATGTGTGCACCGGCGATCAGCAGTTTGAGCGCATTGATTCCCTCACCGGCAGTGCCCGCACCACCTTGCGGCATAACGATCGGGTGCTGACCTTCTTGCCTGAATCGCGGGTGGTGCGCTCGGAGTTGGTGGAGTCGCTGCGCCTGTTTCCCAATCTGCTCAAGGGCGATGAGCTGCCGCTGGCCGACCTGTACCAACCCCGCACGCTGGGTACCGACCGGGTGGCGGGCTTTGAGGCCGACGTGGTGCAGCTCAGCCCGCGCGACAACCTGCGCTTTGGCCTGCGGGTGTGGAGCGAGCGGCGCACCGGCTTGGTCCTGAAGCTGCAAACGCTGGACAGCGCGGGCCGGGTGCTTGAGCAGGCCAGCTTTTCCGAGCTGCAAATTGATGTGCCCATCAAAGCCCACAGCATGGCGCAAATGATGGAGCGCACCGAAGGCTACCGGGTGCAGCGCAGCGAACTGATTCGCACCACCGCAGCGGCCGAAGGTTGGGCTCTGCGCGACGCGGTGCCTGGCTTCAAGCCCATGGGCTGCCTTAAGCGCCCGGCCGCCGCCTTGGCTGCCGCCTTGACCGGGCCCAGTGCCACCGGTGGCGATGCCAACGACGGCAGCATGCAGTGGATCTTCTCGGATGGCCTGGCCACCGTGTCTTTGTTCGTTGAGCCCTTTGACGCCCGCCGTCATACCCAGCCAGTGCAAGCGGTGTCAGGTGCGACTCACATGGTGTCGCGCCGCATGACGGGCCCCGCGCAGGGCTGGTGGCTGACGGCAGTGGGTGAAGTGCCGCTGGCCACGTTGGCGGTGTTTGCCCAATCGCTGGAGCGCCGTGCGCCGACTCGGTAGCGCCAGGGCGCCACGCGGCGTGAGGCCTTCGCATCTTCTGATGGCCCGTGCCCATGCTCCGCATGCGCGGGTCGAACTTCCGCAGATGCATCAGGGTCACAGAACGTATCTGTGTGCTGGTTCGGGCCAATACCGGCACAGTTGCAGGCTCGCGGTGGCCGCGCTTTGTTCAGGAACCTTGCTTCATGATCACTCATACAACGACTGAATTTCAAACCCCTGCATCCGCCGCCAAGGCGTGGAGCTGGCGGCGTTGGTTGGCCACGGCGACTCTGGTGGCCGCTGTGGGCGTTTTTGGCGCCCTACACCACCCGGCCAGCCAGGCCCAGGTGCGCGGGCTGCCAGACTTCACTGAACTGGTCGAGCAGGTCGGGCCTTCGGTGGTCAACATCCGCACCACTGAACGTGCGGCTGCAAATTCGCGCGGCTCTCAGGGCAACAGCCCCAATGAAGAAGAAATGCTGGAGTTCTTCCGCCGCTTTGGCATTCCGGTGCCTCCCGGCATGCGCCCGGGCCCACGCAATGCGCCCCCTGGTGGCGGCAGCGGTGAGCCGCAACAGCGCGGGGTAGGTTCAGGCTTTATCTTGACCACGGACGGCTTCATCATGACCAACGCCCATGTGGTCGATGGTGCAGACGAAGTGCTGGTGACGCTGCCCGACAAGCGTGAATTCAAAGCCCGCATCGTGGGCGCCGACAAACGCACTGATGTCGCCGTGGTCAAGGTGGATGCCGCCGGCCTGCCCGCCGTCAAGCTGGGTGATGTCAACCGCCTGAAAGTGGGCGAATGGGTCATGGCCATCGGCTCGCCGTTTGGGCTTGAGAACACCGTGACGGCCGGCATCGTCAGCGCCAAGCAGCGCGACACCGGCGACTACCTGCCCTTTATTCAGACCGACGTGGCCATCAACCCCGGCAACTCTGGTGGCCCGCTCATCAACATGCGCGGCGAAGTCGTGGGCATCAACAGCCAGATTTACTCGCGCTCGGGCGGCTTCATGGGCATCAGCTTTGCCATCCCCATTGATGAAGCCACCCGGGTGTCTGAACAGCTGCGCGCGACCGGACGCGTGACCCGTGGCCGCATCGGCGTGCAGATTGACCAGGTCACCAAAGACGTGGCCGAAGCCATCGGCCTGGGTGCTGCCCGCGGCGCCTTGGTGCGTGGTGTGGAAGGCGGCGCCCCGGCCGACCGCGCTGGCGTCGAAGCAGGCGACATCATCTTGCGCTTTGACGGCAAGCCGATTGAAAAGTCATCTGACTTGCCGCGCTTGGTAGGCAATACCAAGCCTGGCACCAGCAGCACCATGCAGGTGTTTCGCCGCGGCGCCACGCGTGACTTGCAAGTGCAGGTGGCCGAGCTCGAGCCCGAGCGCACCGCCAGCGCGCGCCCCGCCACTGGGCGCGAAGCGCCGCAAGCGCGCTCGTCGCCCGCTGCCACTTCGATGGGCCTGACTGTGGCCGAACTGACTGAAGCCCAACGCACCGAAATGAAAGTGCGCGGCGGCGTGCGGGTTGAAGCCGCCACTGAAGCCGCCGCACGTGCGGGCCTGCGCGAGGGCGATGTGATCGTGGCCGTGGCCAACCAAGAGGTGAACACGGTGCGCGACTTTGACGCGGCGCTTGGCCGCGTGGACCGCAGCAAACCGGTGGCGATTCAATTCCGCCGCGGTGAATGGGCTCAGTTTGCGCTGGTCCGGCCCGCGCCTAACGCCACCCGCTAAATAAGGGTAAACCCTTTATTTCGGTGATGGGGTCGCTGCTGCCTCGGGTGCCAGCGGCGATACTGCGTGTGGATGGGCCACTCAATTTTGACGTTAGCGCTAGCTAACTTTTCGGGTCTGTTTCTGAATTTCAGTACAATAGGCGGGTTCAAAGGGCGATTGTTGCAAGGTCTGAGCAGTTGTTCATGGCGCCGGGTGAGCTCAAGCCAGTCATGCACCAGCCATGCACAGTATCCACACAGCTTGTCCCAAAGTTGCCCTTTCGCAACTGTGAATAAGTTGTTGATAAATTTCCTGTTGCCGGGTCACAACAAGCCCCTGAAGGCCCGGATCGGGGTGTGCGAAGCGGCCTTTTTGCCTACAATGAAGGCCCAACACTCGCAGTTGCCAATGATTGTTGGTTCAGGGCGCGTCTTCACCGACGCGCCCTTTTTTCTTGGGTCTTTGTGCGCATCTCCTAAGCGCAATCAATCACTTATCGCGTCCGCTTGATGAAGCACATCAGAAACTTTTCGATCATTGCGCACATTGACCACGGCAAATCAACGCTTGCGGATCGACTCATTCAACGCTGTGGTGGTCTTCAACTGCGAGAGATGACCGAGCAAGTCCTCGACTCGATGGATATCGAAAAAGAGCGGGGGATAACCATCAAGGCACAGACCGCAGCGCTCACCTACAAGGCGCTTGATGGGCAGATCTACAACCTCAATCTGATCGACACACCGGGCCATGTGGACTTCAGCTACGAGGTGAGTCGTTCGCTGTCGGCATGCGAAGGCGCGCTCTTGGTGGTGGACGCAAGCCAAGGCGTTGAGGCGCAGACCGTGGCCAACTGCTACACCGCGTTGGACTTGGGCGTGGAAGTGCAGCCCGTGCTCAACAAGATGGACTTGCCGCAGGCCGACCCCGATCGCGCCAAGCAAGAGATTGAAGACGTCATTGGCATTGATGCCACCCATGCCATCCCGTGCTCGGCCAAGACTGGCGAGGGCATCGACGAAATTTTGGAAATGATCGTGGCCCGCGTACCGGCGCCGCGCGGCAACCCCGACGGCCCACTGCGCGCCATGATCATCGACAGCTGGTTTGATTCGTATGTGGGCGTGGTGATGCTGGTGCGTGTGGTCGATGGTCGGCTGGCAAAAGGCGACCGCATCCAGATGATGGCCAGCGGCGCCACCTACGACGCCGACAACTTGGGCGTGTTCACCCCCGCCAACCTGCCGCGGCCTGCGCTGGAGGCGGGCGAGGTGGGCTTTGTGATTGCGGGCATCAAAGAACTCAAGGCCGCCCGCGTGGGTGACACCATCACGCGTTTGCGGGCCGGTGTACAGAACGTGGCGCCTGCCACCCAAGCGCTGCCGGGCTTCAAGGAAATTCAGCCGCAGGTGTTCGCGGGCCTGTACCCCACCGAGGCAAACCAATACGACGGCCTGCGCGACGCGTTAGAAAAGCTCCAGCTCAACGACAGCTCTTTGCGCTACGAACCCGAGGTGAGTCAGGCGCTGGGCTTTGGCTTTCGCTGCGGCTTTTTGGGGCTGCTGCACATGGAGATCGTGCAAGAGCGCCTTGAGCGCGAATTTGACCAAGACCTGATCACCACCGCCCCCAGCGTGGTGTACCAGGTGCTGAAAGCCGACGGCGAACTCATCATGGTGGAAAACCCATCGAAGATGCCCGACCAGGCCCGCATTGAAGAAATCCGCGAGCCCATCGTCACGGTGCATCTGTATATGCCGCAAGAGTACGTGGGCTCGGTGATGACGCTGGCCAACCAAAAGCGCGGCGTGCAAATGAACATGGCCTACCACGGCCGCCAAGTGATGCTGACGTACGAGATGCCGCTGGGCGAGATCGTGCTGGACTTCTTTGACAAGCTCAAAAGCGTCAGTCGCGGCTATGCCAGCATGGACTACGAATTTAAGGAATACCGCGCGTCAGACGTGGTGAAGGTGGACATCCTGCTCAACACCGAGCGGGTGGACGCGTTGTCGATCATCGTGCACCGCAGTCAGTCGCAATACCGGGGCCGTGCGGTGGTGGCCAAGATGCGCGAAATCATCAGCCGCCAGCAGTTTGATGTGGCCATCCAAGCGGCGATTGGTGCCAACATCATTGCCCGCGAGAACATCAAGGCGCTGCGCAAAAACGTGCTGGCAAAATGCTACGGCGGCGACATTACCCGCAAGCGCAAGCTGCTCGAAAAACAAAAGGCCGGCAAAAAACGCATGAAGCAAATTGGCTCGGTTGAGGTGCCGCAAGAGGCTTTCCTCGCCATCTTGCAGGTAGAAGAGTGATGACCGCCTATATGCCGGGCTTCACGGCCGCCTTGATGGCGGTTTTTGCCGCCTTTTTGGGCGCTTGGTACTTGGGCAAGGTGGAGGGCAACTTTGCCCTGCTGCTGTTTTTGGTCACCACCGTGTGTGGCCTGTACTGGCTGGCTGAGCGCTTGTACTTCGCACCGCAGCGCCGCCGCGCGGTGCAGGCCCTAGAAGCCGCTCAGATGCAGCGCCTGGCCCAGCTCAAGGCCCAGGGCATCGACAAGGTGGACGACGCTGACTTTGCCCAAGCCCGCCAGACCCTGGCCGCGCAGCCCTGGTGGCTAGATTGGACGGCTGGCTTGTTTCCGGTGCTGGCCATCGTGTTCTTTTTGCGCTCATTTCTGTATGAGCCCTTCAAGATTCCTTCGGGCTCGATGATCCCCACGCTGGAGGTGGGAGACCTGATTCTGGTGAACAAATTCACCTACGGCGTGCGCCTGCCGGTGCTGCACACCAAGCTGATTGATGGCACACCGCCGCAGCGTGGCGATGTGATGGTGTTTCGCTACCCGCCGCAGCCTACGCAGGACTACATCAAGCGGGTGGTGGCCATTGGCGGCGACACCGTCGCCTACCTCAACAAGCGCTTGACCATCAACGGCCAACCGGTGGCCACCACGGTGCTGCCCGAATACTTTGACGCCCAGGCCATGCGCTACTTTGGCCATATTGAAGAAAAGTTGGGTGAACGCGCCCACCGCGCCATCACTGACAAAGACCGCCCAGCCTTCATCCCCGGCGCCGAGCAGTTTCCCTTTACCGACGCCTGCCGCTACACCGTCGAAGGCGTCACCTGTACCGTGCCTGCAGGCCACTACTTTGTCATGGGCGACAACCGCGACAACTCGCTGGATTCGCGCTTTTGGGGCTTTGTGCCTGACGCCAACATCGTAGGGCGGGCCTTCTTTGTGTGGATGAACTTCGGTAACCTTGGCCGCATCGGCGCCTTTAACTGACACCGCAACACGATGGAGAGCACCACCATGAGCCTTTTCACCGCCCGCCCCCCCCGAGCTGATCGCCCTGCGCCGCGCAGTCGCCAGCGCGGCATGTCGTTCTTTGGCGTGGTGTTTGTGGGTGCCGTCATTGTGTTTGGCTTTGTGATTGGTGCCCAGGTGGTGCCGACGGTGATTGAATTCCAAAATGTCAAAAGCGCTGTGAACCGAGCCAAGGTTGAAACCACGGTGGAAGGCATTCGCAAGCGCTTTGATGATTCAGCCAACATTGACAACATCTCGTCGATTTCGGGCAAAGACTTGAAGATTTCCAAGCGCGGCGACAAGACGGTGGTGGAGTTCGCCTATGAGCGCGAAATCCATCTCGTGGGCCCCGCTTTTCTTGAGCTGCGCTACGCCGGCAGCAGCGACTGACGGCCACGCGCCGCATGGCTGAAACCCAGCGCGCCCCGACTCCCGCGCGGCGCAAGTCGGCTGCGGCACGGGCACCTGCGTCTGACGCCCAGGTAGCGCACAAGGCCACGGGGCTGCCCCAGCCCGATCCATCGGTTGCGGCACCGCCCGCACCTGCCTGGTCAGGCAACGCCGCACAAGTGGCTTTGCAGCAGCGCCTGGGCCATCGCTTTGGGCAACTCGCTTTGCTCGACCACGCCCTGACGCACCGCAGCCACGGCGCCGACCACAACGAGCGGTTGGAGTTTCTGGGGGATTCGGTGCTCAACGCCGCCGTGGCCGACCGGGTGTATCGCTTGCTGCCCCATGTGCCCGAAGGCGACCTAAGCCGCATCCGCGCCCATCTGGTGCGCCAAGAAAGCTTGCACCGCCTGGCGCTGGCGCTAGACCTGTCGCCCCATTTGCGATTGGGCGAAGGGGAGTTGAAATCCGGCGGCGCCCAGCGCGCGTCGATCTTGGCCAATGCGCTTGAAGCCATCATCGGCGCGGTGTACCTCGATGCGGGCTTTGACGCCGCCAGCGCCCTGGTGCAACGCTTGTTGGCCGATGTGCCGCTGGACCCGACACAGTCCAGCTTGGCCAAAGATGCCAAGACTGCGCTGCAAGAATGGCTGCAAGGCCGCCGCCTGCCGGTGCCCAGCTACCGGGTGGTGGCCACGCTGGGCGCGGCCCATCGCCAAACCTTTGATGTCGAATGTGCCGTGCCCGACCGGGGCTTGGCCGAACGTGGCTTGGGTGGCTCGCGCCGCGCAGCCGAACAAGCCGCTGCGGCGGCCATGCTAGAGCGCTTGCGCCAAACTCCTTGAACTGCCATGCGCTCTAAAAAAGATAGCAGCTTACGCTCATTAGATGGGCCGGGCGAGCCGATTGATCCTGTCGCCCACGCGGCCAAAGCAGCTGCCACGCCCGTACCGACGTCTGCCTCCACGCCGGGCTCAACGCCCCCGGTAGCCCCGGCTGTTTCGCTCGAACGCGTCCCGCCGCTGCGACCCATGGCGCCTGCGCAGCTGCCCGGCCCTGACGCACCCGCAGAGGCCGCGCCCGCCAACCAGCGCTGCGGCTTGGTGGCCATTGTCGGCAGGCCAAATGTGGGCAAATCCACGCTGCTCAATGCCTTGGTGGGGCAAAAAATCTCGATCACCTCGCGCAAGGCGCAAACCACGCGGCACCGCATCACCGGCATGCGCACGCTGGTGGATGAGTCGGGCAGTGGCGGCGCGCAGTTTGTGTTTGTGGATACGCCCGGCTTTCAAACCCGGCACAGCAATGCGCTCAACCGTTCGCTGAACAAAACCGTGCTGGGCGTGGTGGGCGACGTCGATCTGGTGCTCCTGGTGCTGGAAGCGGGCCGCTTCGGCCCCGCCGATCAGCAGGTGCTAGAGCTTTTGAAGCCGGGCATTCCAGTCATCGTGGTGGCCAACAAGCTCGACACCATCAAAGACCGCGCCAGCCTAGCGCCGTGGCTGCAGCAACTGCATGCGCACCACCCGTTTGCCGCGTTGATGCCGCTCACTGCCAAACGGCGTGACGACATCGACCGCCTGCTCAAGGTGTGCACGCCGCATCTGCCCCAACAGGGCTGGTGGTATGACGCGGACGAACTCACTGACCGCAGCGAAAAGTTTCTGGCCGCCGAAGTGGTGCGCGAAAAGCTGTTTCGCCTAACAGGCGACGAGTTGCCTTACACCAGCACCGTGGTCATCGACACCTTCAAAGAAGAGCCCGGCAAGACGGTGGCGCGCATGGTGCGCATTGCCGCCACCATCGTGGTGGAACGCGACACCCACAAGGCCATGGTGATTGGCGACGCTGGTGAGCGCATCAAGCGCATCGGCACTGAAGCCCGCATGGAGCTTGAAAAGCTCATGGGCGCCAAGGTGTTCATTGAGCTGTGGGTGAAAGTGCGCGCCGGTTGGGCGGATGACGAAGCGCGTGTGCGCTCGTTTGGTTACGGCGACTAGTCTTCTCTGCAGATGGCGGGCCCTTCATCCAGGCGCATTGCGCTAGAGCCCGCTTACGTACTGCACCGCTACGACTGGAGCGAATCCAGCGTCATTTTGGAAGTGTTCACGCGCCACCACGGCCGCACCGCCCTGGTGGCGCGCGGGGCCAAGCGGCCCACATCGAGCTTTCGGCCGGTGCTGCTGCCGCTGCAGCCGCTCAAACTCACCTTTGGCGGCGACGGTGAAATCCGCAACTTGAAAAGCGCCGAATGGGTAGGCGGCCACGTCATGCCCACGGGTGCAGCGCTGCTGTCGGGCTACTATGCCAATGAGCTGTTAATGCGCCTGCTGCAGCGCGATGACGCCCACCCGGCGCTGTTTGATGCTTACGGCGCCCTGGTGCAGCGCCTGGCGTTGCTACAAGGGCCGCTGGCAGATCGTCTTGATCGGGCCGCAGCTTCGGTCGCACCCGATCCACCCCGCAGCCGCGAAAGCTCTTGGGCCCTGCGCGCGTTTGAGCTGCTGCTGCTGCGCGAACTGGGCGTGTTGCCCATGCTCGACACCGACACCACCAGCACCGCGCCTGTGCTGCCCGGCCAAACCTATCTGCTGCGCGCAGAGCTCGGCTTGTGCGCCGCCCGCGCGGACGACACAGGCGCCATCCCCGGTGCCACCTGGCTGCGCCTGCAAGCCGCACTCGACCAGCGCACGTCGACCACCGCCATCTTGGCGGCCTTGTCCGCCAGCCCGCCCACCGAGCACGTCGCACTCAAAGCCAACCTGCGAGCCGTGCTCCACTACCATTGCGGTGGCACTGAGCTGCGCACGCGCAAGCTCTGGGCTGATCTGGCGTCGCTGTAGCGGCGCCGCCTTGCTCATCACCCCGCCCTACATCCACCCATGACTGCGCTCTCCGTCAACCTGAACTTGATCGCGCAGATGCGCAACCGCCGCAACCTGGGCTTTCCGTCGGTCGAGGCGGCGGCGCGCACCGCGCTGACGGAAGACGCCGACGGCATCACCGTGCACCCGCGACCGGATGAACGCCACATCCGCGCGGCCGATGTGGCGGTGATCGCCGCCGAAGTGGCCCGCTGGCCGGGGCGTGAGCTCAACATCGAAGGCAACCCGCTGCACAACCTGCTGGATGTGTTGCGCGCGCTCAAGGCCAGCGGCGGCGTGGCGCACCAAGCCACCTTTGTGCCCGATGGCCTGAGCCAATCCACCAGCGACCACGGCTGGGACATCGCCCGCGACGGCGCCACCCTGGCGCCCTTGATTGCGCAAGTGCGGGCCATGGGCTTGCGCGTCAGCTTGTTCATGGACGCTGCCACCCTGGTGCAAGGCGACACCGCAGCCCAAGTGGCGCGCCTGGGTGCGCAGCGGGTGGAGCTGTACACCGAACCCTATGCGGTGGCTTACGCGCATTGGCAGCAGCACAACGACGCCGCTTCACGCAGTGCGCTGGACTTGCAACTCAACCTGTTTGAGCAAGCTGCCCAAGCGGCGGTTGACGCGGGCCTGGGCGTCAACGCCGGGCACGATTTGAACCAACACAACCTGCCGCCTTTTGTGCACGTGGTGCCCCAGGTGCAAGAGGTGTCGATTGGCCACGCGCTGGTGTGCGACGCGCTCGACCAAGGCCTGGCCCACGCGGTGCGCGCCTATCGCCACTGCCTGGCTCCGCGCGACTGATTTCGCGCGCCTCATCTCGCAGCGCTGGCGCACCACGCAAGCCCATGGCCATCGTCGGCATTGGCACCGATGTCTGCGATGTTCGCCGCATAGCAGCGAGCCTGCAGCGCCACGGTGACCGCTTTGCCCAGCGCATCCTGAGCCCTGCCGAGCTGGCCACCTGGCACGCCCGCACCCAGCGCTGGCCCGAGCGCGGCGTGCGCTACCTGGCCACCCGCTTTTCCGCCAAAGAAGCCTTTAGCAAAGCCGTGGGCTTGGGCATGCGCATGCCCATGACCTGGCGCACCTGTGAAGTGGCCAAACTGCCCAGCGGGCAACCCGTCATCGTGCTGCACGGCGCCTTGGGCGAATGGTTTGGCGCCAAGGGCTGGCGCGCCCATGTCAGCGTGACTGACGAAAGCGACTACGCCGCCAGCTTTGTGGTGGTGGAAACCATCGACTAAGCCAAGGCTTTAAGACAAATCAGCCTGTTGCGCCCTATTTGATTGCCTAAGTAGCTACATAATTGATAGCAACTGCTAGTTTTTCCCCCTCTGAATCGCCATGCCTAAATCTGCCCGCTCCCCATCTGCCCGATCTGCCCAATCAAGCGACTGGGGCCATGCCCCGGTGGTGCTGGATGTGGCCGGGTTGAGCTTGTCCAAAGCGGATCAAAAACGCCTGGCGCACCCGCTGGTAGGTGGGGTGATCTTGTTTGCGCGCAACTGGCAAGACCGCGCCCAGCTCACCCGGCTGTGCGCCCAAATCAAAACCGTGCGGCCCGACGCGCTGATTTGTGTGGACCACGAAGGCGGCCGCGTACAGCGCTTTCGCACCGACGGCTTCACCCATCTGCCGCCCATGCGCGCCCTGGGCCAGGCCTGGCTGCAAGAGGCCCCAGCTGATGCACCCGCAGGCTTTAGCGCGCTGGAAGCCAGCAACACCGCCACGGCCTGCGGCTATGTGCTGGCCGCCGAACTGCGGGCCTGTGGTGTGGACCTGAGCTTTGCGCCCGTGCTGGATTTGGATTGGGGCCCCAGCGGCGTCATCGGCGACCGCGCCTTTGCCCAAGACCCGCGCATCGTCACCGTGCTGGCCAAAAGCGTGATGCACGGCCTGTTGCAAGCGGGCATGGCGCATTGCGGCAAGCACTTTCCGGGGCATGGCTGGGTGGCCGCCGACAGCCACACCGACATCCCGGTGGATGAGCGGGCCCTGTCCGACATCTTGGGCGCCGACGCCGCGCCCTATGCGTGGCTCAGCAGCTCGCTGGCCTCGGTCATGCCCGCGCATGTGGTCTACCCCCAGGTCGACAGCCGCCCCGCAGGCTTTAGCGCCACTTGGCTGCAAGGCATCTTGCGCCAGCAGATGGCGTTTGAAGGCGCCGTGTTCAGCGACGACCTAAGCATGGCCGGCGCCCGGCTGATTGATGGCAAAGAAGTCACCTACGCCCAAGCCGCCACGGTGGCGCTTAACGCGGGCTGCGACATGGTGCTGCTGTGCAACCAAAGCGTGGATGGCGGCGAGGCGGTAGACGACTTACTGGCCGGTTTGGCCGCCGCCGCACAGGCCGGTCAATGGCATCCCAGCCTAGACAGCGACGCCCGCCGCTTGGCCCTGCTGCCCCAAACCCCGCCGTTGCCCTGGGACGACCTGATGCACCATGCGCCCTATCAAGCGGCGTTGGATCGCTTGGGCCGTCTAGCGACTATGGCCGACTGATCGGTGGCGCCGCCAGCGGCGCCGATTGGGTCGGCCTGAACGGGGCTCAAGCCCGCTCGTTCAGCCGCGTGCCCAAGTTACCGCTGGTGGCCAGTGCTTGCGGCCCGGTGGCGGGCGGCGTCACGCCTTGCAGCAGCCCCAGGATGTTGGTCGATTGGGCGGCCATGGCTTTTTTAAGCACCTCAATCTGCACTTGCTGATCGGTTTGTGCTTTTTGCATGTCCACCACCGAATTGACGGCGGCGGCGGGTGAAACGTCCATGGCGGGCTCCGGGCGGTTTTTTGCGGCTTGACGGCTTTATCGGCGCACGCCGCCGAAACTGAAGGCTTTTTTTCAGCCGCCCAGGCCATTGCTGCCGCGATGGCTCCAACTGGCCAGCCAGACGTCGGCTTCTGCGCCTGCTGTGGCGGCACCGGCTTGGGCCACGCAGGCGTTGACGGCGGCTTTCACGCTGCGCACCGGCAACACCGGCAGTGCGGCCAGCTGCGCGGCCAGGGCCTGCGCGGTGGCCTGTGCCTGACCGTCGGCTGTGATTTCATCTACCAAGCCCCAGGCCGCCGCCTCGGCAGCGGGGACCGGCTGGCCCAGCCAGGTCAAGCGTTTGGCCCGCGCCGGGCCCACCAGCGCCGTCAGCCGGGGCAGGGCGCCCCAGCCCATGGGCATGCCCAGCGGCACTTCAGGCAGCCGCAAGCGCGCGCTGGCCGCGGCAATGCGCACATCGCAAGCCAGTGCCAAGGCCAGCGCACCCCCCACGCAATAGCCTTCTATCGCGGCCAGGGTGGGGGCCTCGATGGCTTCCCAGGCGCGGCACATCTCGCTGCCTGCGCCCACCGCCGCGCGCAACCGCAGAGCGGTCTCTGGGGTGGGAGGGCCGGGTGGCGGCAAGGCTGAAAGGTCAAAACCCGCCGAAAAGAAACTGGGGCCACCGGTGAGCACCACCGCTCGCAGATTGGCCTGGGCCCGATGGCTTTGGGCAAAGACCGTCAGGGCTTCGATGACTTCGGCTGTCAGGGTGTGGCGCTGCTGGGCGCGGTTAAAGCACACGGTGGCGATGCCGTCGGCACTGTGGGTGACCAGGATCGGTGCGGCCATGGCCCTAAGCCCTAGCGCTGCGGCATGTCTTGGGCGCCATAGCCCAGGCTGACGGTGGCGTCAGCAGGAATCGGGGGCATGGTGGCGTTCCATGCGGTCCACGCTTCGCGCATGGCCGCTAGGCGGTCTGGCTCGTGTGCGGCCAGGTTGGCGCGTTCGCGTTCGTCGGCCGCCAGGTTGAACAGGTAGTCATGCCCATCCACCCGCAGGTATTTGTAGCTGCCGTCGCGATGGGCGCGCTGGCCGCGGTGGTTCATGCGCCAGTGCAGGGGGCGGGGGCTCACACGGGTTGGTTGCTGCAAATTTGATAGCAGGCTACACCCATCTAGATTGCGGTACAGGCCTAAATCTTCCGCATACCCGGCGTCGGGCTCTAAGCCCGCGGCGTGCAGCAAGGTGGCAGTGAAGTCCATCGTCATGCACAGCTGCTGGCTGGTGCCGCCGGGTGCAATCTGCGCGGGCCAATGGGCGATCCAGGGCACGCGGATACCGCCTTCGGTCAAATCCATCTTGCCGCCCACCAGCGGCCAGTTGTCGCTAAAGCGTTCGCCGCCGTTGTCGCTGGTAAAGACGATCAGGGTGTTGTCCAGCGTGCCAGCCGCGCGCAGGGCCGCCACCAACTGGCCGATGCCTTCGTCCATATGGTGAATCATGCGGCGATAGGTGTGGATGTTGCCGCCATGCAAGTGAAACAAGTTGGCCGCCAAGCCCGGCGCCATGTCGGCGTCGTCGCGCGTTTCCCAGGGCCAGTGGGGCGCGGTGTAGTGCAGGCTTAAAAAAAACGGCTGGCTGCTGGCGCTGCGCGCTTGCACATGCTGCGCCGCGCGCTGGCTCAGCAAGTCAGTCAGGTAGCCCTGCACCTGCACAGTGGCCAGGGTGCCGTCGGCCGCGTTGGCATACAAATCGTGCGCGCCGCTGTTGCTGCAGTGGGTGAAATAGTCCACGCCGCCCGACATCGGCCCAAAGAATTCGTCGTAGCCCGAAAGCAGGGGCCCAAAGTGGGGTGGATAGCCCAGGTGCCACTTGCCGATCAACGCGGTGTGGTAGCCCTGCTCGCGCAGCAGGCCGGGCAGGGTGGCCTCAGAAGGCGGCAGGCCCAGCGTGGCGCTGCCTTTGCTGCGGCTGTTGATGGGTTCTTCTAGCGCGCCGCGCAGCCGGTATTGGTAGCGCCCGGTCATCAAGGCAAATCGGGTGGGCGAGCACACCGGCGCGTTGCTGTAGCCCTGGGTAAAGCGCAAGCCCTTGGCGGCCAAGTCATCTAGGTGGGGCGACACCGCGCCCCAGGGCTCGTCGCGCCCGCCGTAGCAGCCCAGATCGGCGTAGCCCAGGTCGTC
>JAAFIY010000005.1 GCA_013297985.1 Comamonadaceae bacterium
GCGCGCGCACCCCTGCCGCCACCGCCGCCCACCTCGCGCGGCGTCACGTCGGGCACGCCAACACCGCCCGCCGCTGCGCCGAGCACCGCCGCCGCCAGCGCGCCGGTAGACCAGCCAGCGCCGCTGCCACCGCCGCCTGCCACCTCGCGCGGCACCAGCCCTGCACCTGGCGCTGCGTCAGACCCAAGCGCCACGGCCAGCGCGGCCAGCCCTGATCAAGCCTGCGGCGGACGCGTGTTTTTAGCCCGCAACCTGTGCCTGACCGAGCAGTGCGCCAAGGGGCAGTTTCGGCAGCACCCCACCTGCGTGCGCATGCGCGACGAAGAACGCCAACGCGAACAGCGCCAGCAAATGGCCAACTGATGATGGGCCAACCACTGACGGCCCAACACCTACAGGGCCCGCCGCCGTCCCCATCACGCGCACCCGTCTGCCTCCCATCCACCCGCACCGCGCGGCCTGCCACTGACTCGGCTCCCGGTATCCAAGATGATTGCTGAACCCTTGCGCCGCAGCGCGCAATTGCTCGATTGTGTCGACGCGCTGCGCAACGGGCCCGCCTTGGCGCTGTTGCTGGGCACGCTGGTGCTGGCCACCTTGGTGGTGGGTGCGGGCGGCTGGCTGGCCCAAGTCAGCGTGTTCTTTAGCCTGCTGTTTGCGCTGATGGCCGCCGCCGTAGTGCTGTGGGGCACCCACGCCGTGGGCGTGATGATGTGGGACGAAGCCACCGGCGTTCCGGCGCGGCACTGGACCGATGCAGTGGACGCAGCCGTGCACCACGGCCACCGCATGTTGGGCGTGGCCTTGCTGGTGGCGGGTGCTTACGTGGTGTTGTTGCTGGCTGTGGTGTTGCTGGTGGTGGTGTGCAAGCTGCCATTCATGGGCCCGATCCTGTACACGGCCGTCTTCCCAGTGGCGGCACTGGCCATGGGTTTGGCCATGGTGGCGGTGCCTGCGTTGTGGCTGCCGCTGATAGCCCCCGCGCTTTGGAGCGGCCAGCGGGTGTGGCCAGCAGTGAGCGCGGCCGTGGCGCTGGCGCGGCAACGTGCGCCGTTGGTGTTGATCTGGATGCTGGCGCTGGGTGTGCTGGTGGCCGTCATCGCGTCGCTGGCAGCTGCGGTGGTGTTGACGGGTATGGCCATGGTGACTGGCTTGTCGGCCCCCATCCTCGGCCCGGCGGTGGTCGGGGGCTTGGTGGGCGGGCCCTTGGGTTCATCCATGGGTTCAGCCATGGGCGCCGTGCAAACCACGGCCGCCTATGTGCTGGCTGCCAGTCTGGGCGGCGGCATTTTGATGGCGGTGGCGTTTACCGCCCCGGCGTTGGTTTATCTGCGCGGCGTGTGCACGGTGTACTTGATGGCCACCGACGGCCTGGACTTGTCAGCCCTGCAAGCCGATGTCCAAGCCCAAGCGCAAGCGCGCTGGCAGCGCATGGGTGAACGCTTTGGCCCGGCAGCACCCCCGGCTTCCGATGTAACTGCGGCAGCAGGAGCAGCGGCAGCCGCAACTCCGCCTGCGCCCGCGTCCACGTCCTCAGCCGCAGCGGCGCCTATGGCACCTGAGATCCCCCCCGGCCCTGTCGAGACGCCACCGAAAGTTGCGCCCGTGCCGCCGCCGCCGGCGGCCGTGGTGCCCCCGCCCCCGCCCCCACCCCCACCCGCGGCGCTCCCTGTCGCACCGCCGATTACCCTAAGCGCCGCCGCCGCTGCCGACGCCGCCCGCACCGCTTGCCCGCAGTGCGGCGCTCGGGTTGCGCCGACTGATGCCTTCTGTGGCGAATGCGGCTTCGCGCTGCGCCCGCGCGCATGAAAGCCCGCATCTACGGCCAGCCCACGCCCCGCACCAGTCCACCACCAGGAGCCGCTGGTTGAACGCGCCCTTGCCCGCCCAGCAAGCTGGGCCTGTCATTCGTGAGCTGCCCGATGCGCTGATTAGCCAGATCGCCGCGGGTGAAGTCATTGAGCGCCCCGCGTCGGTGGTGCGCGAGCTGCTTGACAACGCGTTGGACGCAGGCGCCCGCCAGATCACCGTGCGCCTGCTGGGCGGCGGGGTGCGGCTGGTGGTGATTGAAGACGACGGCCACGGCATCGAGGCCACGCAATTGCCGCTGGCGCTCAAGCGCCATGCCACCAGCAAGATTGCGTCATTGGCCGACTTGGAACAGGTGCACACCATGGGCTTTCGTGGCGAAGCCCTGGCCGCCATGGCCTCGGTCGCCGAGCTGTCGATCAGCAGCCGCACCGCAGCCACTGAGCATGCCCAGCGCATCGATGCCCACAGCGGCGAGCTACAACCCGTGGCCCGCGCGGTGGGCACCACGGTGGAGGTGCGGGAATTGTTCTTCAGCACCCCGGCGCGTCGCCGATTCCTTAAGAGTGACGCCACTGAACTGGCTCACTGCATGGACGCTGTGCGCCGCCACGCACTGGCGCGCCCCGATGTCGGTTTTGCGGTGTGGCATGACGGCCGTCTGTTGGCCCAATGGGCGGGCACCGCCAACGGCCTTGGCGCGGCGCCCTTGGGCGCCCGGGTGGCCGACGTGCTGGGCGCTGACTGGGTGGCCGAAGCACTTCAATTACCCAGCCCAGGTGACGCCACCCGCGCAGGCGCCGTGCAAGTGAGTGGCTTTGTGGGCACGCCCGAACAAGCCCGCGCGCGCGGCGATCAGCAATACGCCTACGTCAATGGCCGCTTTGTGCGCGACAAGGTCATCGCCCACGCGGTGCGTGCGGCGTTTGAAGACGTGCTGCACGGCCAGCGCCAGCCCGCCTATGTGCTGCATGTGGCGATTGACCCAACGCGGGTCGATGTCAACGTGCACCCCACCAAGATTGAGGTGCGCTTTCGTGAAGGCCGCGAGGTGCACCAGGCGGTGCAGCACGCCGTGCGTGATCGCTTGGCACACCCGCGCGCCGCTGGCCTGGGCGTGTTGACGCTGCCCTCTAACGACAATGAGGCGCGGCCTGATTCTGCAACGCCAAACTTGCCGCTTGGGCTTTCAAATAGGGCGCAAGCAGCTATCAACTTTATAGCGCCCCAGGCTGCCCGACCGAGCGATAGCCAACGCTCGGTGAACGAGCTGGCCGCACTGTGGCAGCCCGCATCCGCCACCGTTGGAGCCGTTGAAGAAACCGCCCGTACGGACGCCTACCCAAGCGCCGCAGCGGGCCATCTGGGCCAAGCCATCGCCCAACTGCAAGGCATCTACGTCTTGGCGGAAAACGCGCACGGCCTGGTGGTGGTGGACATGCACGCCGCCCACGAACGCATCGTCTACGAGCGGCTCAAGACCCAGTTGGCCGAGCAAGCCGTGCCCACCCAAGCTTTGCTGCTGCCGCAAAGCTTTGCAGCCACTGAGCTCGAAGCCGCTGCGGCGCTCCAACATGCCGATACCCTGGCTGCCCTGGGCCTGGATGTATCGGCCCTGGGCCCACGCACACTGGTGGTGCGCAGCGTGCCCAGCGTGCTCAGCCAAGGTGACGCGGTGGCGCTGGCCCGCAGCGTGTTGGCTGAACTGGCGCAGCACGACGCCAGCACCGTGCTGCAACGCCAGCGCGACGATGTGCTGGCCACCATGGCCTGCCACGCCGCCGTGCGCGCCAACCGCCGCCTGACCTTGCCTGAAATGAACGCCCTGCTGCGACAGATGGAAGCCACCGACCGCGCCGATCAGTGCAACCACGGCCGCCCCACGTGGCGCCAGATCAGCCTGCGTGAACTCGACGCCCTGTTCATGCGGGGCCGCTGAATGAGCGCACCCACCCGCGGTGGCCAGCCCCCCGCCATGAGCCACCGCCTGGTGGTAGTGCTGTTGGGTCTGCTGCTGGGCATACAGCCCATCACCACCGATGTGTACCTGCCCGGCATGCCCGCCATGCGGGCCGAACTGGGTGCGTCCATGGCCCAGGTGCAATTGACCCTGACCGGGCTGCTATTGGCCTTTGGCGCGTCGCAGTTGGTGTGGGGGCCTTTGTCGGATCGCTTTGGCCGCAGGCCGATTTTGCTGGTGGGCCTGGCGCTCTACACCGTTGCGGGCGCGCTGTGTGTGCTGGCGCAAACCACTGCTGACCTGGTGCTGTGGCGCACAGTGCAAGGCGCGGCCATGGGCGCGGCGGTGATGGCTGCGCGCGCCATCGTGCGCGACGTGTATGACCCCGCCCAAGGCGCCCGAGTGATGGCCCTGGCACTGGGCGGGCTGGGCCTCATTGCGGGCATGGGCCCGCCCTTGGGTGGCTTGCTGGCCAGCACCCTGGGCTGGCGCTCGGCACTGATGGCGGTCACTGTGTGCGGCGCGCTGCTGTGCCTGACCGTTGCACTGCGTTTTACTGAAACACTGCCGATAGAGCGACGCAGCGCCTTGCGCGTAGGTGTGCTGTGGGCCAACCTGCGCCACGCCCTGCGCCACCCCACGTTTTGGGCCTGGGTGCTGCTGGTCACCAGCAGCTACGCGGGGCTGTTTACGTTTTTGGCGGCGTCGTCGTTTGTGTTCATTCAGGTCTGGGGGTTTGGCCAATTGGCGTATGGCTTGGCGGTGTCTTTTGTGTCGATGGTGTACGTGGCGGGCACCTTTTTGTGTCGGCGATTGTTGGCCCGCATGGACCCCACCCAGGCCGTGCGCCATGGGGCCTGGTTGTCATTGACTTCAGCCGTTTGCATGGCGGTGATGGCGGCCACCCAATGGCATCCGTGGTGGGCGTTTTTGGCGGCGCACGCGCTATTTATGTTTGGCCACGGCATTCACCAGCCCTGTGCCCAGTACGGCGTGGTGGGCCCCTTTGCCCATATGGCAGGGCTGGCTTCGGCCCTAAGCGGCTTCATCATGATGGTGGCCGCTTTTGGTGTGGGCCTGTGGCTGGGCTGGCGCTTAGACGGCACGCCACAGGCGCTGCTGCAAGGCATTGCGTTTTGGGGCGTAGGCATTGCCAGCATCGCCTGGACTTTGGTGCGCTGGCACGGCAAGGCTGCGGCACCCCCGGCCGTCGCGCCCAGTCGCGCTTGATGAAAGCAGCGCGCACTGCGGGGCAGCCATGGCGCTGATCGCCCTGACTGGCCCCACCGCTAGCGGCAAGAGCGCCTTGGCCATGGCGCTGGCGGCTCACTGGCCGCTAGAGGTGGTGTCGATTGATTCAGCCCTGGTCTATCGCGGCCTAGACATCGGCAGCGCCAAGCCGTCTGCGGCCGAACGCCTGCAGGTGCCGCACCATTTGGTCGACATTTGCGACATCACCCAGCCCTACAGCGCCGCCCGCTGTGTGGCCGATGTGGCCACACTGGCGCCGCAGATTGCCGCACGCGGGCGCATCGCCTTGCTCACCGGCGGCACCATGCTGTACCTGAAGGCACTCATGGAAGGTTTAAGCGCCCTGCCCCCCGCTGATGCCGACCTGCGTCAGGCCTTAGAAGCCCGCGCCGCCACAGAAGGCTGGCCCGCGCTGCATGCGCAGTTGCAGCGGCTAGACCCCGCCACCGCAGCGCGGCTTAAACCCGCTGATTCGCAGCGTATTCAACGCGCCTTAGAAGTTGTCATGCTCACCGGCCAACCCATGTCAGACCACCACGCGCAGGCACCACGCCAAGCGGCGCTGTTGGCGCCCACCTCGGTGTGGAGCTTGGAGCCCACCGACCGCGGCTGGCTGCACCAGCGCATTGACCAGCGCTTTGCCGCCATGCTGCAAGCCGGTTTGGTGGATGAGGTGCGTGCCCTGCAGGCCGTGCCTCAAGTAAACGCCGATCTGCCCGCCATCCGCAGTGTGGGCTACCGGCAGGTGTGGGACAGCCTTAGCGGCAGCGAAGCTTGGGACACCCTGCACGCCCGCGGCGTGGCCGCCACTCGCCAACTGGCCAAACGGCAGCTGACGTGGTTGCGATCGTTCTCAGCCCGGCAGGTGCTGGATGCCCAATGGGTCTGCGATTGGCTGGCCACCGCTGGCCCCCAGCAAGCGCCCGCCGCCTGGCCCGCCCCGCTCCAAGGCCTGGTGGCCGCCATGAACTCAGCCCAGCCCTGGCGATGAACCCAGCCCCCTCTACTGCCCCGCTGCTAGACGTGCGCGACCTACAACGGCGCTATGGCGAAGTTGCGGTGTTCAGCCATATCAACGTGCAGGTACGCGCTGGGGAAGCGGTGGCCATCATGGGCGAATCCGGGGTCGGCAAAAGCACGCTGCTTAACTGCATCGCCGGGCTGGACGACCCTCAAGCGGGCCAGATCACTCTGTGTGGCCAGGAAGTGTGTACGTTGAGCGAAACCGGTCGGGCGCTGCTGCGGCGCCAGCACCTGGGGTTTGTGTTTCAGGCTTTCCATGTGCTGCCGCACTTGGATGTGGCGCAAAACGTGGGCCTGCCGCTGCTGCTGTTGGGCCACCTGAGCCCAGCAGATCGCACCCAACGCGTGCAAGCCATGCTGCAACGCCTGGGCTTGGCTGAGTTGGCCCAGCGCCTGCCCGCGCAGTTGTCCGGCGGGCAATTGCAGCGGGTGGCCGTGGCCCGCGCCTTGGTGCACCGCCCCGCCCTGGTGTTGGCCGACGAACCCACCGGCAACCTCGACCCCGCCAGCGCAGACCGCGTGCTAAGCGCCCTGCTCGACCAATGCCGCAGCGAAGGCGCCGCGCTGGTGCTGGTTACGCATTCGGCCAGCGCGGCGGCGCGGGCGGATCGGGTGTTACGGCTAACTGCCACCGGTGTGTTGGATGAGGGGCGGCCGGCATCCTGTTGAGGCCTTTGCTATTGAAAAGATAGCTGGATGCGGCGTGTTTTAGGGCGGTGGCGGCTGTTTTGTTTTGAGGTTCTTTTTTGGGGCTTGATTTGGGCGCTCTGCCCAGAAGCACAACAGCCGAGCGGGCAGCCCGATAGCTCCATGTCCCCCGAAGAGTCCACTGGACTCTTCTCCCCATCTACTTACGCTATCGGGCCACCCACTCGGCTGCTGCGCTTCACTCATGGCCGTCGAACGCGGGGTGCGCCAGTGCGCAGCTCGTGGTGTGCGACAGGGCCTTGGGGGCGCATGGATGCCGCCGAGGAACGCAGGGAGCACAGGTTGCCCCGCAGGGGTCCGCCGCAGCTGTCTGAGCCGTCAGGCGAGTTCTGCGGCGGCCTGTGATCCCGAGTACCAGCAGGGCAGTCGGGCGGTGTGCCGCCCGACCGGCGATCCCTTAAGCCCCCAAGGCCCTGCCGCACACCACGTGCGGAAATTCGTCCCCCAGCGGCCCACGGAAAAACCAACCCCTAAATCACCCGCTACCGCAATAAAAACAAGCCCGTCTAGCTATCATTTTTATTAATTGGGGTCAGACCCCAATTATTTGGTGCCACCAAGGGCTAACGCAAAGCCGCCTCACGCCCGCGCTGTAAGTTCACCGGCAGCAACAGCACCAAACCGGCCATGAACAGCACCGTGGTGGAGATGATGGCCAAGCGGTGGTTGCCGTCAGTGGCCCAAGTAATCGCGCCGTACAGCAGCGGGCCGACGATGCCGGCCAAGCGGGTGGCAAAAATCCACAGGCCGTAGAACTCGGCCAATTGCTTGGGTGGCGCCAGCAAGCCCGCCATGGCGCGCCCCGCCGACTGGCTGGTGCCCATGCAAAAGCCTGCGATAGCCGCCGCCCACCAGAACATGCCCTTGCTGGTAGACAGGGCCGCAATGATGCAAGTGACGATCCACAACACCAGCGTGATACCCAGCGCCCGCTTGTGACCAATGCGGTCTTGAAAATAGCCAAAACCAAAGGCGCCCAATGCGGCGGCGATGTTCAACACAAAGATGAGCACCATGGTTTCTTGCTGCTTGAAACCAATCACCTGTTCGGCATAAATCGCGGCCAGCGCAATGGCCACTGCGACGCCGCCTTGGTAGCACACCGCGCAAGCCAATAGCGTCATGAAGTCGCGGTATTGCCGGGCTTTGGACAGCGTGACGCGCAGCTGGCGCCAAGATGCCAACAGCGTGTCATCGCCCGCCACCCGCCCGCTCTGCGGCTTGGCGCGTTCATTGAGCAGCAAGAACGTCACCGAGGCTGCGGCCCCGTACATCACCGCAGTGATCAGCATGGTGACGGCCACGAAGTGCGACGCAGGCAGGCCCTGCGCTTGCGCCCACAGCACATAGCCCAGGCTAAGCCCCAGGGTGAGCATGCCGCCGCAATAACCGAAGCTCCAGCCCCAGCCAGATACCTTGCCCAAGGCCTCGGGGCGGGACAGTTCGGGCAAAAACGCGGCGGTGAGTGATTCGCCCACGGAGTAAAAGAAGTTGGACGCCACGATCATCACCACCGCTAGCGTCACCATGCCCGGCCCCACCAAGGCCAAGGCGGCGGTGCTGACCACACAGCCCGCCGTGGCCAACAGCAGCACCCTTTTTTTGGCGGCATGCAAATCGGCCCAGGCGCCCAGCGTGGGCATGACCAACATCACCAAAAAGTTCGACACGGCCAGCGCCGCCGTCCAAGCGAAGGTGGCCCAGTCGGCGTTGCCCGCTACACCGCCCACAAAGTAGGCGGCGAACACTGCGGTTAACACCACCGTGGTGTATCCCGAGTTGGCAAAGTCATACATGGCCCAACCAAACACCTCGCGCTTGCGCACGCCGGGGTTCAGGGCATCTTGGGCGAACATGGCCATCGCGGCCCCCTTTGCTTGTGGACTACCAGGCAGGAAACTGCCGCGAGTGTGGCAGGGCCGATGTGACCCTGCATGACGTCGGTTTCGGTGCCGACGGGGGTGCCGGTTGGTGCGCCGCTTTGGGACAACTGGCTAGTGCAAATGGCGCGGCCGACGTCCGCCGCCGTGCCCACCTGCCGGGCCGCTGCCACCGCTGCCTTTGGGTGGCTTGCCGATATCTAGCGAACTCACCAGCGCGTCAAAGCGCTGGCTGAACAGGCGGTCAATCTCGGCCACCACGCCGCTCAACTCGGCGCTGTCAAAGTGCCGCTCCATGGTGTGGATGACGTCTTGCACCAGCAAATCACGCTGCACTTGCATGATGGCTGCGGGCGTGGGGCCCACGAAAAGCATCACGAAGTCGTCGCGTGAATCGTCTTCAGATGCGTTTTCGTCGTCTTCGTCAAATTCGGTGTCGTAGAAGGTGACTTCAATTGAAGCGCCTTTTTCGCTGATGTCGTTGAGACTCATGCACAACTCATCGAGCGCTTGGCGAAAGTCGTTGTCGCCGCGCACCGTCCAGCACATTTGCAACAAATGATCGGCCGCGTCAAAGCGCAGGCCGGGCTCTTCGTCGTAGGCGCTGGCGGCGCCGTCGGCCAAGGAACGAGCACCAGCATACTTCCACAGCGGGCGCAGTGCTTCTTGCAACTGCTCGTAGCTCACGTCGGCACGCAGCACCACGTCGCCATGGACGTGGATTTCAAATGGGGGTTCAAAGTGAGCAGGCATGGGCCACATGGTAACGCCGCTCACCGCCGCGTGGCAGCGAGGGTGGTGCCCGAAACCGGGGTCGAACCGGTACGCCCCCTCTCGGGAAAGCGGCGGATTTTAAGTCCGCTGTGTCTACCTATTTCACCATTCGGGCTGGCGCGCAAGTCTAGTGCACGGCCTGCGCAAGCTCAGCCCGCCACCATGCCGCGATTGCCCTGCATGCCCACCAATTCAGGCTTTTGCGCCACGCGGGCCTGGATGCGGGCGGGCCGGTTGGGCGCGCTGCGGGGCGCGGCTTTCAGCCACTGTTCCACCACGTCCCACACCGGTTTTAGGTTTTGCGTGCGGGCGTTTTCGGCCACCGGCGCCCAGCCAGCCACCTTGTAGCGCTTGTCGGCTTCTATTGGCTTGCCGCCCAGGCGCATGTCGCTGATGCGCTGGCCCGCTTTTTCAAGCGGGGCGCAGCGATAGTGCAGGCCGCCCACGCGCACCATGTCGCCGCCTTGCTGGTAGTAGGGGTCGGGGTTGAACAAGTTGTCGGCCACGTCTTCGAGCACGGTTTTGATCATCTCGCCGCTCATCTCGGTGACGGTGGCAAACGAATAGGTGGTGGCCGTCATGTCCATCAGCCATTCGCGGATGATGGGCTGGCCGGGCAGCAGCGTCGTACCCCATCGAAAGCCGGGTGAAAAGGCAATCGGGCAGTCTTGCACCGCCATCAGCGCATCCAAAATGAGTTGGTCACCGGTGCCGTTGAAATTACCGCGCCGGTACAGCAGGCCTTCGGTGGTGGCCAGCACCTCGCCCAGCTTGGCCGCATGCGGCGCGCGGCTTTGGGTGATGAAGGCCTGCATTTCGGCATCGGCGGGCAGCAAGCGCGAGAAGATGGGCAACAAGCGCCAGCGAATGTCGCGCAGTCCACTGGGGCCCACGTCCATGTCGAGCACGCCCAAGAACTTGCCGTTGCTGCCCGAATTGACCACCGCTGTGCGGCCGTTGCGGTTGCTCACAGTGGTGATCACTGGTACGCCGTCATGGGTGTGGCCGCCCAAGATGGCGTCAATGCCAGTCACGCGGCTGGCTAGCTTCAGGTCCACATCCATGCCGTTGTGGCTGAGCAGCACCACCGCTTTAGCGCCCTTGGCGCGCACTTCGTCCACCTGCTTTTGCAGGTCTTCCTCTTGAATGCCAAAGCGCCAGTCAGCCACCATGTAGCGCGGATTGGCGATTGGGGTGTAGGGGAAGGCCTGGCCAATGATGGCCACGCTCACGCCATTGATCTCGCGCAGCACGTAGGGGTCAAACACCGGGTCACCAAAGTCCTGCGTCTTCACGTTTTGCGCAAGGAACGCGGTGCGCGGCTTCATTTGCTCAATGAGCTGTTGCACCCGCTGCATGCCGTAGGTGAATTCCCAGTGGCCGGTCATGACGTCTACACCCAGCAGGCGGCAGGCGTCCACCATCTCTTTGCCCCCGCTCCAAAGCGCAGTGGCACTGCCTTGCCAGGTGTCGCCGCCGTCCAGTAGCAGCGCACCCGGACGGCTGGCCTTGAGGCGCTTGACCAGCGTGGCCAAATGCGCAAAGCCGCCCACGGTGCCGTATTGCCGCGCGGCTTTGGTGAAGTCCAGGTGCGTGTAGGCGTGGGCCAGCGCGCTGCCGCGCGGCACGCCTGCGGCCTTGAGCAAATGCTCACCCACCAGATGCGGCAAGCGCCCGTTGCCGTCGCCCACGCCAAGGTTGACATTGGGTTCACGAAAGTGCACGGGCAGCAACTGCGCGTGGCAGTCGGTCATGTGCAGCAGGCTGACGTTGCCAAAAGGCGGCAGGTCATACAGCGCCGCGCCTGCGGTGGCGGCGTCGGCGCTGTCCCAGGCGTTCAGCGCCATGCCGCTCACGCTGGCGGCGCCCAGCACGTTCAGAAATTCGCGTTTGGTGAGGTTCATGGCAATCCAGCGATCAATGCGGGCAAAAAAAAGCCGCGAGTGGCTCGCGGCCTTGGCGCCAAGTGGTCGGCTCGGCTCCGCGCTACTGCGCGTTGACGGGTGAGGCGGGGTCGAGCAGCAGCGCCATCAGGTGGCGCATTTGCACTTCAGTGAGCACCCCCGCGTGGCCAAAGCGCGGCATGGCCGAACACGCGTTGTAAGCACGGGCGTTGTACAGCTTGCCCCAGGTGTATTCCACGATGGGTTTGGCCGCCGCGCTGGCAGGGTCCGCCACACCACGCAAGCGACCGTACTGGTACAGGCTGGGGCCCAGGGTGCCGAACGACACCTCGGCTTTGTTGATCTGGTGGCAGTTGTAGCAATTGCCGCCGTTGACAAAGTTGGCCGGGTCGGTCCAGGTCATGCCGCGGCCGCTTTGGGCGATGCGTTCGCCTTCGCGCCAGTCACCGATGTAATTTCCACCAGCGGGGGCTTTGATGGTGGCCATGTTGGCCGTTTCGATGGCTTTGGCGCGGGCATCCGACAAGGGCTTGCCCGCCACATCAGCGGCGCTGCATTCGCGGTTGGCTTCGTCTTGATTCAAGCGGGCCACGGTGGCAATGCCTTGGTCGCGAAAGCCCTTGGCCACCATTTCGGCGGCCATTTTGTCTAACTCAGCGTCGCTGGGCATCATGGCGCAGCCTGCTACAAAAAATGTAGCGGCTAAGGCCGTCAAACTGGCCGCACGAGCGATTTTTTTCTTGAATGTGGTGTGCATGGCGGGCCCCGGTTCAGCGCTTGATAGAGGGCGCAATGCTTTCGCCGCCCTTGGCATTGATGCCCATGTAAGAGCTCAGCGCAATCGTGGCGTCCGAGCCAAACAGCGGGTACGGAAAACGCTGTTGCCGGTAGCAGTCATTCAAACGGTATTGCATGCTCCACAAGGCCCCGGCAGACACGCGGTAAGCAGGCCACGAGCCAAAGCCCAAGGCCGCGCCTTTGTTCTGCGTGATGTTGGGCAGGTCTTGCAAGCGAATGCGCTTGTCGTCTTGCGCATGGCAGCTGGCGCAGGCAAAGTCATAGGGCCCGGCGCGCATAAAGAACAGGCGCTTGCCCACCTCGTACATCTTGCGCTCTTCGATGTGAGCGGTGGGCAGGTTGAACCGCAAGCCGCGCGACTCGGCCGAAATCCACGCGGCGAGCGACTCCAGATTGCGTTGCTCACCTTGGCCAAAGGCCGTGCGGGCGATTTCAGCCACATCCAGCCCCTGCAGCGTGCCCATGCAGGTGAGCAGACGGCTTTCTAGGTCTTGCACGCGCTTGGTGTCGGCAAAGTAGCGCGGCAGTTCGACAAACGCACCCTTGACCACACCGGGGCCCTTGCCCAAGTCGCAGCGCTCCAGCGTGGCATTGCGTGGGCCGCGGGCTTGCTTCCACAGCGCCTCACCCCGGGCTTCAGACAGCTCGGCCGGGTTGCCGTCTTGCAGCATGGCGCGGTATTCAGCGATGCCTTCGGCGGTGGACTTTTGCTGGGCGCTCGCAGGGCCGACCGTGGCGCCAAATGCGGCGCTGACAAGCGCCCAAGCAGCGATGCGGCCGACACCAAAGCGTCGGGTGGGTTGCGTCATGGCAAGCGTCTCCTGTCTGAATTGTTGTTGTGGCGTGCGACCCATGAGCGCACGCTGCGGACACCCGGAGCGAAGGATCAGGTCACGGTGGCTTCGTCGGTGCGGGTTTCGCCCTTGTTGTCGCGCCAAGTCACCGCCACTTTGTCGCCCGCTTTGGCGCCCTTGACGGTGAACTGCAAAAATGGGTTCTTGGCCACTGCCGGGCCCCATTCGGCCGAGAACACCGGCTTGCCATTGAGGTTGCCTGTGACGTTGGTGATGTGCCACGCGGGCACCACACGGCCTGCGCTGTCGCGGCGCTGGCCGGTTTCCATTTCGTGGCTCATCAGCACGCGGATCACCGCGTTGCCGCCCTGGGCCTGGGCCCGAATGCGCATCGGATCTGCCATGGTGAATGCTCCTTGTCTTGAATATGAGGTGGCGCCGCGCCTTAGCCGCCGCAGCCGCCCAGGGTGACTTTGACTTCTTTCTTGGCGAAGAACGCCTTGCCGTCGTTGGTGATGGCCACAGCGAACACGTCGCTGCTTTGGCCCATCTTGGCGCGGGTGTTGAAGGTGGGCTCGGTGTCGGCCGAGGCGTTGAACATGGCCACCAGCGCGTTGGGGTTCTTTTCCACCAACAGCAGCAGGTGCTTGAGGTTGGGCAGCGTGCTGGCCACGCCCAGCGGCACCACGGCGCCGTTTTCAGCGATGTCGGGGCCAATCACGGTGACGTCTTTGCTTTCCACCGGAGCGCCCGCACCGAAGGCCTTGGCGGCGTCGGCGATGTTCTTGGCCTCAAAGGCGGTTTTGGTGAAGGCAAAGGCGGCCTGGGGAAACAGGCCGGTTGAGGCCAACAGCCCCGCCACCACGGCGCTGTGTTGCACGGCTTCACGACGGTTTTGCATGAGACACCTCCTGTGTCAGAAAACACCAACAAACAAACTGGGGCTAATTTTGCGCCATTGCAAGCCACTGCGCCCTGCGGATAAACCGAGGTGCTCAAAGCGGGCACGCTGCACCCCAGTTAGCGGCGCGGCGCCCCGGCTGCTAGCCACTGGCCCAACAGGCGCGCATCAGCCACCGGCAAGGCCTGCGCAGGCATGGGGATGGCGCCCCACACGCCCACCCCGCCGTTTTTGATCTTGTCGGCCAAATAGTCCACCTTGCCGGCGTGCTTGCGGGCGATATCGGCAAAGCTGGGGCCCACCAAGGCCCGATCGGCGCCGTGGCAAGCGGTGCAGGTGTGTTGCTGCGCCAGGCGTTGGGCGCGTGCGGCGTCCACGGTGCCAGCGGCGGATGCAACCGCGCTTGGGGCAGCGCTTGGGGAGGCCGCGGGCGAAGCGGGTACTGAGGGAGCCGGGCTGCTGCGCGCCGCGCTGGCCACCAGGGGCCCGGCGGTGCCAAACACGGCGACAGGCGCCTGCGTGGTGTCTACCCCGCGTTGCGCCCCCACCAAACGTTGCTGCTCGGCCAAGTTGCCGTGCGCGTTGCGGGCATGCGGCGGCAACTGCGACTCAATGCGCGGTGCCGCGCCGCAATTGACCATGCAGGCGCTGCCCTGCACATCAAAGGCTGCCGCCAGCGGGTGGCTGAGCAATTCAGTGCCGGGCCACTTGGTGTGCTCAGTGGTCTTGCCGTTGCGGTTGGGCAGCGTTTGCTGCACTTGGGCGATGTTCTCGTGGCTCAACACAAAGTTGGCTGGCACCACATCAGCCAAATGCAGGATATAGCCCGTGACGGCGTAGACCTCTTCCACGCTCAGGCTTTTGGGGGCGTTCCAAGGCATGGCGCGATAGATGTAATCCCACATCGTGCTCAAGTGGGACAGCTTCATCATCGTGGTGCGGCCGGGGTAATCGGCCCGCTGCAAATTGGCTACTCGCCCACTTTGCATATCGGCTTTGGTGGTGCCACCCACGATGGGCTGGAAGATTTCGTTGGATTCGCCAAACACGCCATGACAGCTGGCGCATTTGGCTTCCCACACCTCCATGCCCTTGGCCACGCTGCCTGCGCCCTTGGGCAGGCCCACAAAGTCGGCGCGCACATCAATGTCCCAAGCGGCAATCTCGGCCGGGGTGGCGCTGCGGCCGATGCCTTTCAATCGGGCCAAGTCTTGCGCTGGGGCTGGGGCTGACACTGGGGCAACGGCCGCCCGCGTGCTTGCTACTTTTTTGATAGCTGGTTGCGCCGTATTGGCGGGCGCAGCACCAGTTTGGGCCCATGCGGGCAGCGCAAAGGCACACAGGGCCAGCGCGGCCATCCAAGCGCCCAGGCGCACGCGGTGATCAAGCGGCCAGTTGCACATTGCTCACCTCGCCGTTGGGTTGTACGTGCCAGGTCTGGATGGCGTTGTTGTGATAAATCGAGCGGCTGCCGCGCACCGCACGCAACTGGCGCAGGCTGGGCTGCACGTGGCCTGCGTCGTCGGTGGCGCGGCTCATGAGCAGCGCCGGGGTGCCGTCCCAGCTCCAATCGGCGCTGAAGCGGGTGAGGCACTTATCCATCACCGGGGTTTGCAAACGCGCAGGCCGCCAGTTGCGGCCGCCATCGGCCGACACATCCACCCGCCGCACCTTGCCGCGGCCCGACCAAGCCAGCCCGCTGATGCTGTGAAAGCCGGTGGTCAATAGCTGCTGCCCGCCGCTGGGCGTGGTGATGACGCTTTTGACTTCTTGAATGCTGGTGTACTGACGGTGCAGGCCACTGGGCATCAAGTCCACGTAGTGCAGCACTTCGTCTTTGGTAGCGAAGGGCTGGTCGCCCAGCTCAATGCGGCGCAAGTACTTGACCCAGCTGACGCCCTGCACGCCCGGCACCACCAGGCGCAACGGATAGCCGTTTTCGGGTCGCAGCATTTCGCCGTTTTGGCCATAGGCCACCAGCACTTCGCCACTGCGAATCAGGCTGGCCGGAATGGTGCGTGTCATGCTGGAGCCGTCAGCGCCTTCAGCCAGCACAAAGCGGCCGCGCCGCCAGTCGGCACCTGTCATGTCCAGCAGCGTGGCCAAGGGCACGCCGGTGAATTCGCAGCAGCTCAGCATGCCGTGGGTGTATTGCACCGTGGGCACCGCCACATTGCCCCATTCCATGCCGGTGTTGGCGCCACACTCAATGAAGTGAAAGCGGCTGACGCTGGGCAGGCGCATGAGCTCATCGACGGTGAACACCATGGGCCGCGCTACCAGGCCGTGCACCATCAGGCGGTGCTGGCGGGGGTCGACATCCCACCAGCCTTGGTGGTGACGCTCAAAGTGCACGCCGTTGGGGGTGACGATGCCAAACAGCGACTGCAGCGGCGCAAACGACACCGACGCTTGGTTGGTCTGGGTCAAGCCCGGGCTTTGGCGGCGCTGCACGTTGGCTTCAAACTTGGACGGATTGCCGTAGCCGTCAGTCACCACCGGCTGGCCAAGGCCCATGGTGTGCGCTGGGGGTTTGAGGATGGCGTCTTCGCCTGCAGCACCTGCGGCGACCGGGTTGGCAGCCGCCACACCGGCGGCCACTGAGCCGCCCGCAGCCACCGCAGCGCCGGAGAACGCACGCCGCAAAAAATCACGCCGGCCCGCGCGAGCTTCGGCCCACACTTGGCGAATGCCCTGCGCGTCCAGCACATGCTCAGGTGCGCGGCGCAGGTGGGGGGAATCAGACCGGGGTAGCGTCATCACAGTGGCCACGCGGCCCCTCAACTAATAAGTGATGACTGATTTTGTCCTGGCGCAGCGTGATCGCCAATGCGGCTTTCCCTAGCGCCTTTTTGCTACTTATTTGATAGCTAAATACGCTGAATTTATGTGCGTACATGGCCGTTTTTATCGGAGGCCAATGACGGCTGACTCAACAGGGATATCGCCGTGACAGGCCAGATTGAATCAGCGCGAGGGCATGTTTTGCAGGCTGCGCCGAGCTTGCAGCAAGCGCTCTTCGAGATAGGCGCCGTAAAAATCCGCACTGGGCACCCCCACGAGGCGTGGCGCCACTTCGGCTCCGCCAGGGCCTAAAAACAGCACCGTGGGCGTCATGCGGGCCTGCCACTGGCGGGTGAGTTCGTCATGCGTGCTAGCCGCGCCGTTGGCGGGGTGGCGCACGGGCTGGGCGCTGCGCACATCTACCTGCACCACGCTGATGCTCTGCTCTGCCGCCAGGGGCAGCAGATAGGATCGGCGCACCAATTCGCAGTAGGGGCAACCGTCCAGACTGACCAGCACCACCAGCGGCTGACCCCGCCGTTGGGCAGCGTTGATTTGGGCAGGCAAGTCCGCAGCGATGGGCAGATTGACAGCGCCCCGCGGCTGCGCTGGCCCCATCCCCGGGCATAGCAAGCTGCAACCCGCCACCCCTATGCGGGCCAGGGCCTGCCGACGCGGCCACGCTGCGTGGAGATTGGTCAATTCAGCGCTCTGCTAAGCGCTTGCGCTGACTTGGGGGCGTCGGCGCCTGCGCTGCGGGGTGGGCTGTCTGCGGCGAATCGGTGGCCACATCGGCCCAATCTGACTCGATGGCGATCTGCGTGCAGACCGCTCGGCACAGGGTGACCACACGGTCATTGGCGATGCGGTAAAGCATGCGGACACCGTCGCGCCGACGCGCCACCACGCCTGCCTGCAGCAGCGTGGCCAAGTGCTGCGACATGTTGGGCTGCGTGGTAGGCACGGCCAATAACAGGTCGGTGACGCTGCGCTCGCCATTGCACAGCCCACTGATGATTTTCAGGCGCATTGGCGTGGACATCACCCGAAACAAGTCGGCGGCTTGCTCAAACACCGCGTCGGATTCCATCGCCGAGCCTGCCGCGTCAGCCGGGGCCGAAACGGGCGACACGGGCGCAGCAGTGGCCGCCGCTGCCGCTTCGGCCGACGAGGAGGAATGGGCACGGCTCATGGCGCGATCCTAGTGCAGCCCCGCAGCGGGCGCACGATTGCCCGTGACAGCGCCATGGCTGCAGCGGATGAATCGAGGGAAAACTTGGAGGCGCGACCCGGAGTCGAACCGGGCTAGACGGATTTGCAATCGCACCTCTGTGCTATTTGCCCGTGTTGATTGTGGTAGATATAATCTATTCAAATCAACAGCTTACGTGATTTTAACTGGCTATGCAGCCAGCCCAAGCGTTGATTGAAATTCCGTTGTTTTGGTCAAAAAGTCTTACATCCGCCCTTACATCCTGGCCGATGTGAGACCACAGGGAAGGCTACATGGCAAAGAATGCGTTCACCGCTGGCCGGGTTGCTGCTTTCAGATGCCCGCCTGACCGGCAACAGGCTTTCATCTGGGACACGACCGCGCCGGGGCTGGGGCTCAGGGCCACGCCAGCGGGTAAGCCCGCCTACGTGTTTCAGGGCCGGTACCAAGGCAAAGACATTCGCTTGACTATCGGGAGCCCTGCAGCTTGGACCATCCCGCAGGCGCAGGCCAAAGCACGCGAGCTGCAGCGCCTGATTGATGAAGGCAAAGACCCCCGCGTGGTGAAGGCTGATGCGACCGCTGCCGACTTGGCAAGCCGGGCAGAGGCAAAGCGCCAGAGCGTGACAGTCAGCGAAGCATGGGCCGCCTACGTGCAGGAACGTCGGCCCCATTGGGGTGAGCGCCACTACCTCGACCACATTGCGAAGGCCGCCCCCGGCGGGGTGATGGGCAAGCGCAGCAAGTTGCTGCAGCCGGGCATCTTGGCACCCTTGATGAACAAGCCCCTGCGCGACCTGAACAGCGCCGCCATCGAAGCATGGGCCGCCCGCGAAGCAAAGACCCGCGCGACTTCTGCCCGCCTGGCGTGGCGACTGCTCAAAGCCTTTCTAGGCTGGTGCGCCGAGCAGCCCGCCTACGCTGGTGCCGTGCCAGACAAAAACCCAGCAAAGTCCAAGAAGGCCCGCGAGTCATTGGGCCGCCCTGGCGTCAAAGCTGACGCGCTGCAACGCGAGCAACTGCCCGCCTGGTTCGACGCCGTGAGGGGCATTCACAACCCGGTGGTGGCCGCATACCTGCAAACCGTGCTGTTAACCGGAGCACGGCCCGGTGAAGTGCTAGAGATGCGTTGGGAAGACCTCAACACCAAGTGGAAGGGCCTGACCATCCGCGACAAGGTGGAAGGCGAGCGCACCGTGCCGCTTACCCCTTACGTGGCGCACCTGCTGGCCGCCCTGCCCCGCCGCAATCAGTGGGTGTTTTCTGGTGCCCGCGCCGACGTGGTGGCCGCCCCCAACGAACTGCACGCCCGGGCCTGTGGCGTGGCCGGTATCGACGGGCTTTCCCTGCACGGCCTGCGCCGCAGCTTCAAAAGCCTGACCGAGTGGCTTGAAATCCCCGCTGGGGTGGTGGCGCAATTGATGGGCCACAAACCCAGCGCCACCGCCGAACGCCACTACACCGTGCGCCCGCTTGACCTGCTGCGCGTGCACGCCGAACGCATCGAAGCGTGGGTGTTGGAACAGGCTGGGGTGCCGTTTGATGCCAAAGCCGCCGCTCCTGGTGGGTTGCGAGTGGTGGGCTGATTTGTAAACCAACGCTTTACGCTCTATGATTCTGTCATTCCGGCACAAAGGGCTAGAAGCCTTTTTTAGAACAGGCCGCGTGGCAGGCATTCAGCCCATGCACGCCAAGCGCTTGCGCGAACTGCTGACCGCCCTGAACGCCGCCACCGGGCCGCAAGACTTGGGCCGCCCATCGTGGCGGGTGCATGGCCTGTCGGGTGACCGGGCAGGTTTTCATGCCGTGACGGTGCAAGCCAACTGGCGATTGACCTTCCGGTTTGTGGGTGCCGATGTAGAGCTACTGGACTATCTGGACTACCACTGAGAGGCGCACCGTGAACATGCACAACCCCGCCCACCCTGGCGAGCTGCTTTCGGGCTGGCTTGAAGACCTGCAAGTGACCGTGACCGCGTTTGCCCTGCACATCGGCATTAGCCGCGTGATGCTGTCCCGCGTGTTGCATGGGCATGCTGCCGTGTCCGCTGATATGGACCTGCGCCTGTCCGAAGCCTTGGGCACCACGCCTGGCTACTGGCTGGCACTGCAAACCCAGCGTGACCTATGGACAGCGCGGCAGGCCGCCAAAGAGCGCAAGCGCATCAAGCGCATGGCCCTACCGCTGGCTGAGATTGAACCTGCCACCTGACAGCTTCAGGCTTACTGATTGAGTTTTCGCCCCAGCTAGGCAGGGCCGCAATCCTGCTGAAAAGCCATGCTCCCCGTGGCCTGCTGGTGGCACCTTTGCCGGGGGCGATGCACGGGGAGTGCAATGACCGACTTTGTGGCGACGCTGTACGTCAACCCAAACCGAGTTTATTGGCGGGCAAGTGACGTTCCCGGCCTGTTGGCCCAAGCCCTGCACCCAAGTGACGCGCCACCAGACCCGATGGTGAGCAGGACAGAGCTTCGACGCTTTGCATCGGCTGATGCACTCGCCAGCAAAGCCGGGCCACAGTTGACAAAAGCGGAACTCGCGGATTTGGACCGCGCCTGCAAAAGCGAGGGCTTGCCAGCCCTGCCGAACGAACTTCCATACAGCGAGTGGGGGCCATTCCTTGACGCCAGCAACACAGGGGCTGAACGGCGCGGCTGGTGGGCCGGGCTGATACCACCTGCTGACCCTGACGAAACCCAGCGGTTGGCTGCTGTTTTGTACGAAGAACAGAACACCAAGAAGTTGCGCGAATGGCTGAACTCAGGTCGGGTGCAGGCAAAGATTGCCGGTAGTTTTCTGCCCGCAGATGTGCCTTTGACAACGCAGCTTTCAAATCTGGTGCTGATGCGTGATGACCTGGAGCGATTCGCAGCGCTGGCACAAATCCAAGTGAAGAACGCCTGGCCGCAGACGATGCCCAACGGCCCCGACTACTGGACAATCGAAAACGCTTTTGCTGACCTCGCGAAGCAAGCGGGATTGCACGAAGGGGCACGCGACACCCTGCGCGACGACATGATGCAAGCTGCGAGCGATGGCACGCTGACCGTTCGCCACCCTCACACTGGCAGGGCCTATCGGCCCAAAGTAGTGCGAGGGTTCTACGAACTGGTGACGCCCGCCGACGTGAATGCGTGGTTGGCGACTGACCCAGGCGCAAAGCTTCGATGGCAAGCAGGGCCCAGTTCAACCGATGGCACCAAGCATCGTCACGACCAAGCTGGCGCGGAGGCTGCGCCCGTGTCTGAAAACGGCCCCAGCCATGCGACCGACGGGAGCGATGCATGCGAAGTGGCGAACAGCGCCACGCCAGCAACTCAAACCCCAAATCAGCGCCGCACCTGGCGGGACGTTGCAGGTCGCTACATCGTCGATGTGATTCGCGCCGGGCAGTACGGGACTGCGAAGGAACTCTACAAGGCCCTGGAGGCAAAGGCCGGACCAGAGTCCCCGTTCGAAAAAGGAACCGGCCTCAACCGTGGCAGGCTTTTTGTGCGTGAGCTTACCAGACACCTGAGCCAAAAGACGGTTCAAACCAATTGGAAAGCACTGCGGGAGCTAGCTGCAAAAAAGCTGCCCTGATGCCCGCAGTGCCCGCCGGGCACACAGGGCACACCGGGCAAAGAGATTCACCGCACGGCGCAAATCAACGCGCCGCAAAGGTGAACTATGAACTCCAAAGCGCATCACTGCGCAGGCCAGCGGCAGGGGGTGACAGACCCAGCCGCAGCCCGCGAGAGTGACACCCAAGGCCCTATCAACGCCGCCACGCTGGCCGCACATGAAAAACGGGGTGGTTCTATCAGCGGGCTATTCACGCCGCTGGAACGTGAGACCCGAGCGGCCCTCGACACCGAATCAGCCGCCCACCACCTGAATCGTGAGCCGCAGACTTTGCGGGTTTGGGCATGCCGCCAGAGCGGCCCTATTCGCCCGTTGCGGATTCATGGCCGACTGGCATGGCCGACAGACGCAATCCGGCAGCTGCTGGGCGTGGCCCAATGAAAAACGCCCGCGACACCCAAAAGAGCGAAGCGAGCGTAGCCGTGGGGGCTGCACCGATTGTCACGAAGTTCTCAGGCACCGACAACCCCCGCCACCTGCGGGCCATTGCCGCACTGTTGCGCCGCCCGATGCCACGCGAAAGCCTCGACCGTGAGGTCGGCTGCGCGAACGGCCCCGAGCTGGTGGCAGAGCTGCGCCGCCGTGGCCTAGCCGTGCCCTGCAAGCGTATCAACTTTGTGGACCGCGATGGGTTCATTTGCAGGCCCGGCGTTTACTTTCTGACCGAAGGCGACCGCCGCAAGTTGTACCGCTGGCAGGCCACTCGGAGCGCGACGCAATGACCATCGAAGCCTTGATTGTCGGCACGCTACACCAGCCCGCCGAGCAACGCACCGCCAAAACCGGCAAGCCGTTTGCGACCGCCAAGGTCCGCGCTGCCGCTGGCGACGGTCAAAGCGTTTTCGTCAACGTCATTTGCTTTGCAGACCCGGTGCGCGCAGCGCTGATGGCAATGGACGGGGGCGATTCTCTGGCGCTCACTGGCACCTTGACGCCCGGCGCATGGATTGACCGCGACGGCACTGCCCGACCCAGCCTAAGCATGGTGGCCGCGTCAGTCATGACCTTGTACGCCTTCACAAAGAAGCGCGCCGCCATCGCTCAGGCCGGGACTAATGCCGCACCGGACGATGACATTGCCGGGGGTGCCCTATGAGCCGCATTGTCATCGTGGCGGCCACCTGGTGGCCCTTTGGCGTGGTCGCGCTGCCACTTGTACAGTTCTTGGCGTTTTGGCTGGCTGGCTCGGAGGCTGCGCAGGTGCTGACGCAGTGCAGCCCGTGAGTCGCAAAAAACGTGGCAAGGGCACCAGTGACCGCGATGGCGACGCCTTTGTTGCGCTGCCGTGGGTGGTTTTGGACAGTGCGGCTTTCCAAAGCCTGAGTCACCCTGCCCGTAGCTTGTTGCTGGAGGTGGCACGCCAGTACGGGCGCAGCAACAACGGCAAACTGCTTTGCAGCGCCGCCTATCTGAGCAAGCGGGGCTGGAACAGCGCTGGCGTGATTCATCGCGCCTTGCGTGACCTAATCGACCGGGGCCTTTTGCACATGACCGTGCAAGGGCATCGACCCAACAAAGCGAGTTGGTTCGCGCTCACGTGGTACGCCATTGACCACCTTCCCGGATACGACATCGGGGCGCTCGAAACCTTCCCCCGCTCCGCTTATCGGTTTTGGCAACCGCCACCCAAAAACGCCTGCCTTAGTCCTTCAGAAGCAGTAGCAAGGCCCGCCATTGCTCCTTCTCCGAGAGTAGAGCACCCCTCGCTTACTCCTTCAGAAGGAGCTATCAAGGCCCCAAACGGCACCCCGCCTACTCCTTCAGAGAGACACCATCTAGATATGCCATCTCCTGCTGCAACTGAATCGGGTGTGTTGGCAGCGCAGGCAATCAAGCAAACGGTGCAAACGCCCCAAGCGCTCACGGCGGCACAGAAGGCGGGGCCGGGGCTGGCCAAGGGTTCCGCCGGTCAACTTGCTGGCAAAACGCAGGACGGTCAAGCGGTCGTTGTTGAAGACCGCCTGAAAACAGCCCCGACTTTGGCCCAAGCTGGAATTAGCAAAGACCTATCTTCGCGCGCTCAAAAGCTGGCCGCTGCCAAAGCTGCCGAGCAAAACGCCCGACAACCCAAGCGCCCCAAGCCAGCGCTGCCGCCCGCCATCGTTGCCCGTGCGGATGGCTGCACCGTTGAACGCGACGCCGCACTACCCGCTGATTGGTGAGCAACCTACGATGCCCCGCAAAGCCACACCGCCACCCACCACACCCAAAAGCCACCACCTGCAGCTTGAGGCACGCCCTGGCGTCAGTGAGGACCGCCTGATGACCGACCTGCTGGCACAAGGCAAAATCGCCAGCGCTTGCACCGTGGTGCAGTTTGCAGCCCCTGTGCATGGCGAGGTGTCGCTAACCGACCTGATGCAGTCGCTGCGCCAGCAGGGCGAGGCCGTCAATCGTGGCGACTTGCGGGCTGCTGAATCCATGCTGAACGCCCAAGCCGTGGCACTGAACGCCATCTTTGGCGAACTGGCACGCCGCGCCGCTGCGCACATGGGCGGCAACATCCGCGCCGCCGAAACGTATCTGCGCTTGGCACTCAAGGCCCAAAGCCAAAGCCGCGCCACGGTTGAAACGCTGGCCGCCATCAAAAACCCGCCTGTGGTGTTTGCCCGGCAAGCCAACATTGCCCACGGGCCGCAGCAAGTCAACAACGGCGCGCCCGCGCACCCGGGGCAAAGCGTTTCTGAGCCCAACGAAGTTTTTGAGGAAGCAAGCCATGCCCGCCCGCAACTGGACGCCGCAGCAACGCCAGCAACAAGCCGAGCGCATTCACAGTTGGAGCCCATGGAAGCAAGCCACCGGCCCGCGCACGGCTGAAGGCAAGGCCCGTGCGTCACGCAACGCCTTCAAGGGCGGCACCCGCCGATTGCTGCGCGAACTGGCGCGGCTGTTGAAGGCCCAACGAGACGCGATTTAGGGCCGCCAGCTTGTGATGACGCCCGAACGATAGCCAGCCAGCCTAGACGCCCTCGAGTGACGGCGCGACACTTTGCCCGTCGATTTTCTGAAGGGGTGCGCGATGCGGATGGTGACTGCGGTCCTACTGGTCTTGGCTGTCGGCTGGTACGTGTACAGCGGCGAGGACTCTGAGCACTTCCCATACTCGCTTAGCGCACTTGACTCCTGGGTTTATGACCAAGACAGCAAGCGCGATGTTTTGGCTGGCCGTGTTCCGACTAGCTACCTGGCTCGGGCGGATGGGCTTGCAAGCTGCCGAGACCTAGCCATCAACGCCGCCCGAGAGCACAACTTTCGCCGCTGGGGCTATGTGTGCTGCACAGTGACTTCCTCAACAGACTGCGCGACGAAGGTGCGCTAGCACTTGCGCCCTAAACCCAACCCTGACCCGAGCCCGGCCCCTGCGCCGGGTTCGTCGTTTCTGGGGCAATGCTGGGTAAATGCTCTTACATCTGCCATTACATCGGCAACGAATAGCGCAAAAAAGCCCGGGTAAACCGGGCCTGTTTGTCACTCCTAAGTGTTTGATTCACATGGAGTTTTTTACTTGGAGGCGCGACCCGGAGTCGAACCGGGCTAGACGGATTTGCAATCGCTTGAGGGCTGTTTTTTCTCTTGTAGATCAACAGGTTGTGCGAGGGTGAAATCTTGCTACCGGATTTGCACCGTTTGCCCTCGCCTTGGGCGCATTGATCGGGTGTGAATCGTCGGTCAGCGCGGAGCCACCGCCACCACGTACACCGTCATGTTGGAAGGGCAAGCGATCACATGCCCTTCGTGGCCCGTCCAGGCCACGCAGTTTGACGCGGGCACGGTGGGGCTGGGCCAGGTGGTGATGTGCACGTCGGCCAGGGTGATGCCCAGGCTGGCCAAGAGCTGCAGCACGTGGATGAGGATGTCCACCGGTCAATCCCCCTGCCCTGCGGCCGCTGCGCTGCGGCGGTCTTCAATGTCCAGGATTTGATTGAGCTGGTCGGCTACCTGGGCGTATTGGGCGCGGCAGGTGGCGATCCACTGGGCGGTGTCGCGCTGGCTGGCAAAGCCGCTGCCGGGCCGGATGCCGGTGCCTGAGCCTGCGCCGCTGGCCAGGGCGTCAGGGGGATCGGGGGCAGGGGCTGCGGCCGCACCCGCAGGGTCTGCGGCAGGGGTTCGTGCAGGGGGGGCAGAGGGGCCACCGATGTTGTTGAGCAGGCCGACAGTGCCAGCGTCAAAGCAAGCGCGGTCAGGGCTTGGGGATAGCGTGGCGAGCTGAGCACGGGCGGCTCCAAGTTGGGTGTTGAGGGTGGCGACGGTGCGGGCGTGTGCACCGGCGGCGGTGTCGTTGAATCGGCGCAGTTGGATGGCGTCGGATTGCTGCGCGGCTTGCGCTTGGGCTTGGGCCTCTAGACGCTTGGCCGCTTGCGCGCCATAGCGCCACTCTTGCACCCGCCAAGTGCCCGCGCTGGCCAGGGCGGCGGCCACCAGGGCGGTGGCCACGTAGGTGTACAGGCCTGTGATCATGGGTTTGCGGTCCGGGTTAAGTCAGCTCTTGAATACCCAGCCGCACACCCGCGTCGGTGATGGTGATGACGCGGTTGGCGGCCACCGGGGGCACACGTGTGGACAGGTGCACCCACTGCTTGCCTTTGATGCCTTCCAAAATGATTTGGCCAATGCCCAGCATGCTGATGTGCGGGGCCAGGGTGCGGGCGATTTGGGTGGGGGTGCCGAATCGCGGGGCCACCACGTCGGCGGCCTGGCCGGTGGTGTGGTCGCTGCTGGTAACGCCGCCCACGGCCACATTCAATTCGCGATTGCGGTAGCCGCTGGTGACGATGACGGGCGCGCCCAGGTGCGTGCGCACGCGCTCCAACATCTGCGCGGTGGCCTGCAGGCGCGCCAGCACTTCGGGCGGGGGCGTGTTGTCGATGCCGCGCACGCTGGCGGTGCGGCTGGCGATGAGTTCAGCCAGGCTGAAGTGGGGGGTGAGCTGCATGGGGCGGTCAGCCTTCTTTCACGCGGGTGCGGATGATCAACATGGCGAAGCCCACGGCCGTACACGTGTCTTGCAACGAAGGCGGATGGGCGGGAATCAGCAGGGGCCAGAGCAGGCCCGCGCGGTTGATGGGCAGCAGCGGCAACAGCAGAGTGAGCAGCGCCCCGGCCGCGCCAAATGCCAGGCACAGCCAAGCCAGGGCCTTGAGCCATTCGGTGGTGCGTTCGCGCGGCGACAGGCCCGCGCGGCAGGGCGCGGTGCGCTCCAGCTTGTTCAGCGCTTCAGCCAGCACGATGACGGCGGCCAGCCAATACAGCACTTGCAGCACATGGTCGATCGTCATGGTGCAGCCCCCGGCGGCGGCGCGGCCGGGGGTGGCCCGCCGCTCAGCCGTTTGATGGCAAACATCAGCACCTGTTGCGCCCCGCCGCCCACGGCAAATGCGCCGCCCAGCAGCAATGAATCAGGCAGCGCAGCCACCAGCATGGCCAGCGGCGTCAAATAGCCCGCCGTCAGGCTGCTAGCGGCCGCCACGGCCATGCGGCGCAGGGTGGTGCGCACCAGCTCGGGCCAGGTGTCGCCGGTGCTGGGCACGACGTTGAGCAAGATGATGGCCACCAAGCTGCCCGCAAAGCCTGCAATCAGCAAATCAGCCCGCAGGCCCAGCGGCACGCCAAAGGCGGTGATGGCGCTGGCGCTGGCGGCTGACACAGCCATGGTGAAGCCGACGCCTTCGGACGACACGGCCAGTGTGGCGCCCGCAGCAGCGGTGGTGGTGGGTTCGGGCATGGGGTGTGGGGCGTGGGGCGCTTAGGCCTGATCCCAAATGAACCCAGCCCAGTTCAGCGCTGGGTTGCTGTCGTGAAATTGTTTGACGGTGTAGCGCGTTCGGTCGTACAAAAACTCAGCGTGCTTGTCGCTGATTTGCAGACGCACGCACTCGTCGATGAAGCCTTGCAAGCCGCCTTTGACAAGCGCCGAGTCGAGCAGCGCCTTTAGGGCGGGCTTGCTGCGCTGGACAAATTCGACCGACTCGTTCAGGCCAAGAAAAAAGACGCTCATATCGAACCCCGCGACATGTACAAAGGGCACAGGGCAGCGGTCGATGTGCCACACCTGTGAAACAAATCGGGGGTCGGTCAACGCGCTGCTTTGCACGCCGAAGTAACCGCCGTCGCCCCAAGACGGGCCCCAAGAGTTTTCAACCAGCCATTGGCCGGTGCTGCGTTTGCGTCCGAGGACAGTGACCCAGTGCTCGTCGCCGTTCCAGTCGCCGTCGAGATTGATGATGTGCTGTGTCCACGGGCCGCTGATGCTTTGCTGCCATCCGGTGCGGACCTTTAACAGCACCAGCAGCGGAATGCCCATCGTCAACAGCCGCTCGTAGCTGGCCAGCGGATCAAGCCCCGCCCGCGTACTCACAAGTTGCACCGATGCGGCGGGTTTGCCTGGCACTTCCAGCCCGGGGCTGGCGCAGGCCGCTTGCAGCGCCCAGCCGCTCACGCCACCATCGGTGCCAGTTCCCGCCAGCCTGCGCCCTGCGGCCCACAGCTTGTCAATGTCCAGCCGCTGCCGGTCGCCGGCGCGGGCGGTGAGGACCTCCCACAAGTTGGCCACGGCATGCGGCCCGCAAGCGTTGGTGTAGCCCTGGTTGCTGACTTCGTTTTGGTCAGGCGCCAGGTCAATGATGTCGGGAGCGGTCATGTGCGCAGCTCAGGTGGCATCTGAGCCCGCTGGCGCTCAGCGATGTAGGCGTCTTGACAGTGGTCGGCCTGCCAAGCGAACAGCGCGTTGATGACGCGCCGCGCCACGCGCCAGCGGCGTTTGGCACCAAAGGGTTGGCCCAGCCGGTGGGCGCGGCTAGAAAGCGTTTCATCGGCCCAACCGGCCAGCAGCGCATTGGCGAGCTGGTCAAGGGCAATGAGCACTTGCAGGATGTAGGCGCGCCTCACTGCACGGCCCCCAGGTAACGCTCGCGCTCTGCGATAGGGCCGTCCAAGATCTGCGCCGCGCGCCCAGCCGCCAGCAGGCCTGCAGCTTCGAGCTGCTGCACACCGCTGCGGGTGGCGGGGTCGTCCAGATTGATGAAGGTGCTGGCCTGCACATCGGCCTGGCTGGACCGCACGGCGGCAGCCAAGGCGCGTTGAGCCATAGGGGCGGCTGGGTCGTCAAGCGCGGCCAGCTCAATGCCCACTTTTTCAGCCTGGGTGAAGCGCTGACGGAAGGCGGTGCGCGTGATGTCACGGCCCTGCACCGGCCCGCCGCGCACGGTGTAGGCCCGCTGGGGGTCGCCCACCCAAGCCACGCCATCCATCAACCAGCTTTGCTGCTCAGACACATATTGAGGCGGCAGGGTGCTGGTGGCCACCACACGGTTTTGGACGTCGATGAGTTCGTACATCTTGCCTACCCCTTAGCGCAGGCCAAAGAAGTGGGCCGACTGGCCCGCGACCACGCCCTGCGGGCCAGGTGGGCTGGCGCTGCGTCGGTCAGTGACACCGCCGGGGTACAACCGCGACAGCGCGCAAGAACCCTGGGTGGTGACCCCGGCCTGTGCACCCGCAGCAGCGGCTGCTTGCGCGACACCCAGCACCGATGCGGCTTGCACGGTGTAGATGCCCAAGCTGGGGAAAACGTTTTGGCCGGCGTAGCCAAAGAAGATCACGCTTCCGTTGCTGTGGCGCAGGAACCAAGCGCCTATACAAATCACGCCGCCAATCAAGTTGTTGGCAATGAACGGTGTTTGAGCCGCAGTCAAGTCCGCCCCCACACTGAACAAACTGCAAAAGTGCGCGCCACCGCTGTCATACATGTCATACACAAAGCTTGCGCAGCACACTTGGCCTGCGCCAAGATCAAAGGCCCACACGCCGCTGCCGCTTTGGCTATTGGGGTTGTTCCAGGTCGGACCCGTCACTGCGGCACCGCCCCGTACTTGCAAGCCGTCCAACGTCCACGCGCTCAAGCGCGGGGGGCCACTAGAACCGTTGCCAGCATGGCTGAACGTCACAAATCCTGCGACGGCGGCAATGGCTACGCCACCCGCTTCGCTCACAACTCCTGTCTGATGAAGGCAGCGCCGAACAAACGTGCCCGTGGGGCCATACAGCAGAAAAGCCACATCCGAAGCTGTGGTGGTGTCGAGCAACACGACGTTGCCGTTGGACAATTCGACACCCCAGTTTTCGGGTGCCGATCCGCCATTGAACCCGCTGCCACCGCCGCCGCTGATGACAGTCACCGAACCCTGCAGCGTGCCGCTGGCATCAAACCGCGCGAATTTGCTATTGACGGTGGCCGTGCCGCGATACCAGTACACCCAGAACCCGCCAGCCGCCAAGGGCAGAACACAAATGCTGCGGGCGTCGATCGACGCCTCTACTGTCGTTTCAGAGCCTTGCAGCGCGCCAGACGTGTTGTAGCGCCTGAAGCGCAGGCCACCCGTGGCGCTGGCACCGTAGGCGACCACGACGTCGCCATTGGCCAAGAAAGCGGCGTTGAAGTAATTGGGATCAGTTGAGTTCAGCGCGGACACAGTGAAAGGGGCCACCACCACGGTGCCGCCATTGGTGTACACCGCCATGCGCAGGGTGGTGGATTCCAGCCACAGCACGCAGAAATTCGCAGCCCCGAGACGCACCACGCGGCAGCCGCGAGAGCCGGTGGCGCTGCTGACCACGATCACCGGCAGCGCTCGGGCACCAACGGGGGACACGATCATTACGTTGGTGCCGGTCGTCGAAGTGGTGCCATCACCGTGATACGCACAGGCGATGTTGCCGTCGCCTAACTCAACTGCCGTTCGGCGCGATGGCTCCACCGAGCCCGTGGCCCACGCCGCGCCGGAAAGCACCGCGCGCGCCCGGATGGTGTTCACCCCCACTGCGGCGTTTTGTTGCGCCAAAGGGATCTGGGTGTCTGCGGGCCGCAGGCGGCCCGAGGCTTGTAGCAGCACGAGGTCATTGGCCGATATGGCTGCCTCGCAAGGCGCGAAAACCGTGGCCAGGGGGTCAGAAGATTGCAGAGTGCGTCCCATGGTGGCGTCCTTTAAGTTGTTTTCTCAAACCCGAAACCGACGCACGACACGCCAGCGGCGGCGGCGCGGGCCACCAAAAATTCGCCCGCGCCCACCACGATGGCGGTGCGTTCCAGCACGCCCTTGGGGGCTATGGCGGCGTCCCATTCCAGCCAGTCACCCAAGCCGGGGCTGGCGCTGGTGGCCAGGGCTAGACGCACGCTGGCGCTGCTGTCGGTGCGGTTGCAAAAAGACACGTTGAGCGTCAACGTGAGGCCCACCGGGTTGGTCAGCGTGGTGTTGACGCCGGCGGGTAGATCAATGCCGAATTGGCGGCCGTGGGACATGGGTCAGGCTCCTGCAAAAAAGAACATCAGGCTGTCGTCAGCGGCCCCGCCACCGGCTGCGGCCGGGCCGCTGATAGCGACGTTCCAGGCGCTCTCGGTGCCGGTGCCGGTGAAGCTAGACACCGTGACATCGAGCGCGCCGGTGCTGCTGTTGTGGGCCAACACGCGGGCCACCATGGATGCCGTGGCGCTGCCGATGACCAGCCAGTGGCCGACCACAAAGGCCTTGCCGGGCTGGATGACCAGGCTTTTGGCGCCGGTGCCAATCAGCAGGCTGGTGGTGCTGGTGGCGGTGGTGGCGGGGGCGTTGACGGCGGTGGCGGCGCTGGCGGCGGCGGCGCTGGCGTGGCCGCTGGCGGTGCTGGCGCTGGTGGCGGCGGCGGTGGCAGCGGCGTTGGCCAGGGCAACAGCGGCCGCGCCGTTGCTGCTGGCAGCGGCGGCACTGGCGGCGGCTTCCACCGCGTTGTCAAAGACGTTGTTGGCCAGGGCGTTGACGCCAGGCCGGAACTGGTCTTTGAGGTAGAGGTTGAACGCCTCAAACTCGGCGTCAAAGACGGTGTTGGGGTCGGTGCTGTCGGGCACCGGCGGCGCGGACGCGATGGCGGTGGGGGGCGTGGGCATGGTCAGACGATTCCTTCAATGGACAGGCTGCAGATGGCGTGGTTGCCGCGCGGGCGCACCGGGCCTTTGGTGACGAAGCCGAAGGCGCTGAACTCGGTCATGTGGGGCCCCAGGCCCATGAGCCAGCCCACGGGGCGCTTGAGCAGGCCTTCGATTTGCTGCAGCGCGGGGCCCGCTTGGGCGCGCTCCATGAGCACGTCGCACTGCAGGTCTTTGGCGCTGGCGCGGGGCACCCATTCCTGCGTGCCGTCGTCGCGGGTGCGGCGAAAGGTGTAGGTTTTGGGGGTGGCTTCGGGGTCCGCCAGGGTGCCGCCAAAGCGCACGCCGCTGCCGTGCAGTGCCACCAACTTGCCGCGATTGATGAGGCCGATGGCGCGCTTGTTGGTGCCGTCCGCCCGCACGGTGATGGTCATGACCGCATTGGCGGAAATGGGCAGGTCGGTCAGGTTCAACGCGGTGACGGGCTGGCGGGTGCCAAAGGCGTAGTCCCAATAGCCACGGCTGGCGCGCTGCAGACGGTAGGTGCGTGTGGGCAGCAGCACGGTGCCGCCTGCGGTTTTTTCGATCTTGAGATCGAGCTCTTTGCCCGCCAGGCCGCGCAGCATGAGCGCGTTGCAAAAGCGGGTGTGCAGCACGTAGGTGATGTCGGCGCTGGTGCTGGTGGCGGCCGTGTCGGTGTAGATGTCAAACGGCGCCCATTTGTTCGTGGGGCGCATGTCTTGCCAGCCCGCCTCGACGTTGGGCGCGGCGGTGCTGGCGGCCGCGCTGGTGCGCTTGTACACACGGTGGGTGGCCACCAGGTGGCATTCGTAGCCCACGGCGTGGGTGCCTGCAGCCCAGGCGGGCGTGGGGTCTTCGGCCAGGGTGGTGCCTGCCAGCAGGTGGCTGTCGGGGGTGTCGATGCCTTCGATGTAGTACATGGGGCGGCCTCAGGCGGGGATGGGGGCCATGACTTGCACGCGCATGAGGTTGCCGCCCTCGGTGGCTTTGTCCCAAATGAAGGCCTGGTCGCTGGTGGCGGTGGCGGTGGTGGCGGCGTGCTCTTCCAGCGCTTCAACGCGCGCAATCAGGCGTTCAAGCAGCGCCTCAACCCGCGACGGGTGCGCCTGCGCGGCCAGCAGGCCGGGGTTGAAGGCGGGGTTCATCTCGCGGCGAATCACCGCCTCGCCTTCTTGCAGCAGGGCGTAGCCGGTGCGGGGCACGTAGGCGGTGCCGTTGTGGAACACGGGCAGGCCCAGCTTGCGGGCTTCGTCCTCTAGCGTGCCGGGGCCAGCGCCCAAGATGCGCTCAGCTTGGCTCAAGCTGAAGCCGCTGTTTTTGATGACGGCGTAGATGTCGCGGGCCGATGCGCCGGCGGCCAAGGCATCAATGGCTTGCTGGCGCGCTTCCGCGCCCCGGAACTCCGCCCCAGAAGCGGTGAGGCCGCTGCCGGTGCCCACGCTGTACACGGCCTGGCCGCTGCCGATGAGTGTGCTGGCGGCCACCTGGTTGCGCACATTGCGCTCAAGCTGCAGCGCGGCGGCCAGGGCGTTGAGGGCGTCGGGGAAAGCCAGCACGCCGCTTTTGATGCCGCGCAGCTCATCGAGCTGGGTGCGGGCGGCGTCGAGCTGGTCAGTGAGCAGCTTTTGCTGGCGCTCCGCCTCGGTGAGCTGGTCGCTGCTGATGTCGGCCAAGTCTTCTAGGCTGAAGGCGAGCACGGCGCGCTGGTAATCAGCCTCGGCTTGGCTGGCAAACACGGTTTGGGCCAGGCCGTTGGTGGCGCTGCCGATGGCGTTGGCCAGTTGTTTTTGGTCGGGCAAATAGCCGGTGGCGCGGGCGGTGCTGGCGGCTTGGGCAATGAAGTCGCGGGCCAGCAACGCGTCACGCGCGGCCAGGGCTTGGTTTTGCTGGCGCAGGGCGCGCGCGCCGGTGCTGGCCGCGTCAAACACGGCGCGCATGTCGGTGATGGCGCTGGCCAGCGCTTCGCGCCGGGCCTGGGCGGCGCGTTCCAGCGCGGCCAAAGCGGCGTCGGTTTGGCCGCTGGCGGTGTCCAACACGCCGGTGACGTTTTGGCGCAGCAGCGCCAGGGCGTTGACGCGGCTTTCGGCCAAGGTCTGCAGCGCGGTGATTTGGTCGCGGATGGTTTGGTTGGCATCAAATGTGGCCACTTCCAGCGCCGTCATGCCACGGATGGCCAGGGCGCGTTCAGCGGCCAGGGCTTGCTCTTGCTTGCCCTGGGCGCGCAGCAGATCAATGCTGAGCTGGGCGCCGCTGTCTTGCAGGCCGCGCACGCTGGTGGCGGCGCGCACGCGCTCGCGCAGGGCTTCGTTTTCGTCGTACGCGGCGCGCTCAGCATCACCCATGCCTTGGGTGAGCAAGCGGTAAGCGCCTGCGGTGTCGCCCATGGCGCGGGCCAGATCAATCTCAAGCTGGCGGCGGGCGTCCAGGTAGGGTTTGAGGGGGTCTTCAGCGGGCGTGGGGGCCGATGCCGTGGCGGGTGTGAAGGCGGCCGTTGTCGGGGCCTGTGGGGCCTGTGGGGCGCTCGCAGCGCCTGCGCCATAGGTGCGCGGGGTGATGCCGCCCAAGCTGTCGCTTAAGCGCGTGACGATGCCGCTGGTGGCGCTGTACAGCCGCTCTAACGCATCGGCGGTGGCGGGGTTGTTGAAGATGGCGTCCAGCCGAGCGGCTTGCGCTTCAGCGCGGGCGATGGTGGCTTCGATGCTGTCAGCGGCCAGCAGCTCGCTGACATCGCCGCCAAACTTGATGGCGTCCAGCATGGGCGCGGTGAACTCGTTGAGCACCACGTCAAACACCTGGCCGTAAGCCTGGTTGGCAAAGCTGGTTTCGATGCTGCCCAAGAGCTGCTGAGCCACCGCCTGGCCGGTGGCGGCGGCATTCCCGCTGGCCACGCCTTGGCTGAAGGTTTGCAGCAGCGCATCACGCGTGGTGCCTGCGCTTTGCAGCAGGGCGTCGGGCAGGCTGCTAATGGCGGCCACGGCGGCCTGGGTTTCGGCCAGGCCCAAGGCTTCGGGGTCGGCGATCTTGTCTAGCTCGCGCCGCACAAACGCGGGCAGCTCGCTGGATGCGGCCTTGAGCGCCTGCAGGGTGGCGGTGCCCAGGTCGGTGGCGAAGCTCTCAGCCAGCTTTTTTTGGTCGGCGGTGCTACTGCCCGCCTCAAACAGCGTGCCCGCGTAGTTGTCGCCCTGGCCGCTTTCGCCAAAGCGCTGGCCGGTGCTGAGCAGGCCGCCCACGAAGACGCCGCCACGGCCTTTGTCGCTGGCCTCTAAGCCAGCAGTGAAGGCGCTGACGCTGGCCGCGCTGCCGTACTTGGCCAGCAGCTCGTTGATGCCATCCACCGTGGACTGAATGGACTTGCGCACCGTGCCGCCGTCCACTTCGCCACCCGATGGGCCTTCCAAAAAGTTGACGCCGACGCTGCCGCTGGTGGTGGTGTCGCGGCGGGGGTTGTAGACCGAGCCGTCAAGGCTTAGGCCGTATTGGCCGCCAAAGCGCGTCTCTCCTTTGGAGTCCAGCAGGCTGATGACAGCCAGCGCGGCGGTGAGGTAGGGCATGGCAGCGGTGAACGCCGTGCCCGCGCCGGTGAGCGCGTTGGCAGCGGTGCCCAGGCCGCCAATGGCGTCGACCGTGGTGGACAGGCCCAGGGCGTTGCCAAGGCCGCTGGTGGCAAATTGGCTGAAGACGCTGGAGCCTGAGCCAAAGCCCAAGAAGTTGGCGGCGTTGCCCAGGCTGCTGAAGTTGTTGAAGCCGCCCGCCAATTGGCTGGCGGTGCTGGCGGCGTTGAGGGCTTGCCCTGCCCCGTTGACTGCCCCAGGTGCGGCCGCTGGCGAGCCGCCGCCGAAGAAGCCAAGCGCCTGGCCGACAAACTTGACGACGAAGGGCTGCGCAAACGTCTTGTAAATCTCATCGGGCACCGTGGTTTTGAACGTGGTGGCCAGGCTGGTGGTGAAGCTCTTCCAGCGGTCTTCGCCCCGGTTGAGCATGTCGGCAAAACCGGTGCGAAAGATGTCGTCATAGGTCTTGACGGACGTCTTCCACTCATCCAAGAACTGTTGGCTGCTGACGCTGGCGCTGGCAATGGCGGCCGCAGCGCGGGCGCGGGCGCGTTCCACCTCGCGCTGGGCTTCGTCAAAGCCCGCGTTTTTGTCGATGGCTTCGATCTGGCGCTTGAGATCCAACTCAATGCGGTACTGGGCCAGCGCCTGGTTGCGGGCGCGTTCGGTTTGGCCCATGAGGCCCAGCTCAAATTGCTGAGCGGCGGCCGCGTCATTGATGCTTTGGGCGTAGGCGCTGACGGCGGCGCGGCCTGATTCACGGGCCTTGTCCATGGCCACGTATTCGTCGTCCAAATCCTGCGCGATTTGCAGGCGTTGCTGGTCGAGTGTGATGGCCGCAGCGATGGCTTTTTTCTGCCGCTCCAAGACCTCCAGCTCGCCAATGGCGGCCAGCACCAAGGCCTTGTGTGCGGCGGTAAGGCTGAGCTTGCCCGCAGTGAGCTCTTCTTCGAGCTTGATGCGGGTTTTTTGGCTTTCAGCCAACGCGCCGCCGTTGGCCAGTTCGGCCCGCTCGGCTTCGACCTTGGTGCGGATGGCGGCAATGAGCGATTCGTAGGCGGCCAGTTCTTTGTCAACCGGCGTGGCGCGGGCGGGGCCTTCGGGTTGGGGCTTGGCGACGATGGGCGCGTCGGTCTTGACGCTGCCCACCACGCGGGGGTCAGGCGCGGTGCCGCGACCGGCACCGGCCTGGCTGAACAGGTAGCGGCTGGACAGCACGTCGCGCTGGAATTTGTCCAGCTCAGCGCGGGCGCGTTGGGCGTCTTCGGTGACGGCTTGGCTGATCGCCGTAAAGCCCTTGAAGTCCAAGCGCCCCAGGGCCACCAGTTGGGCGGCGATGGCACCAATCTCACGACCCGCCGCTTTGAAGACAAAGGCCACGTCAGAGAACAGCACCACCAGCGCTTCGGCCACGGTGCGCACGCCGCCGCCGAGCAGCACGGCCAGGCTTTGGCTGCCGTCTTTGGCGTCCAAGAACGCGGTGGTGAGCAGGTTCAGCGTGGGCAGCAGCTCGCCTGCAAACGTCATGCGGGCGCCCTCGCCACTGAGGCGCAGCCGCGTGAGGTTGTCGTTGAAATCCGCCGCTTGCTTGGCCAGGGTGCTGCCAAACACCGCGCCCAGCTTCTCGCCTTCTTGGCGCAGGTTGTCGATGCCGCTGGCGCCTTGGTTCAGCAGCGGGATGAGCGCTTCGCCCTGCTTGCCAAACAGTTCCATGGCCAGCGCGGATTTGGCCGCGCCGTCTTCGTAGCCTGCGAATCGGGTGGCCAGCTCGCCCAGCACTTCGTCTTGGGCGCGCAGGCTGCCGTCGGCCCGGGTGATGCTGATGCCCACGGCATCAAAGGCGGCGGCTTGCTCTTTGGCCCCGCCCGCTGCGGCGGCCATGTTTTGGCCCAGCTTGCGGATGCCGGTGGCCAGCGCTTCCAGCGGGGTGCCGGTGACTTCGCCCGCGTAGCGCAAGGCGCTGAGCTTTTCAACGGCGATGCCAGATTTTTCAGCCAGGTCATCGAGCTGGTCGGCCATGTCGACCGCTGCTTTGATGCTGGCCGCGCTGAACACGGCGCTGGCCGCCAGGCTGAGCACGCCCAGGGCGCGAGCGGCCACGGCGGATTGGTTGACCACGTCGCCAAAGCCGCCGCCCAGGCCGCTTTGGGCTTTGGTGGCGGCCTCGGCCTTGGCGCGGGCAGCGTCAAGCTGGTCAAGGTAGGGCTTGAGTGCGTTGACGTCTACGCCGCGCAGGCGGGCCAGGCTTTCTTGGTATTGGCGGCTGGCGGTGCCCCCGGCTTCAAACGCGGCGATCTGGCGCTGGATGCTGGCCACCGTGTTGCGGGTGGCGGCCTCCACCTTGCGGGCGGCCGCCTCACCCCCGGTGCCGATGCCTTCAATGCCTTTGCCCCCACGCTGGCCGACCTGGGCGGCGGCTTCACCCAGGCTGGCCAGTGATCGCTTGGCGCGGCCGACGCCTGCCTCTACGCCAGAGGCGTCGGCACCGATCTTGATTTCGGTGTTGAGGTCGGTCATGGCGTGGGTGGCGTGGACAGCAAAAACAAAAAAGCCCACGGGGTGAGCCGTGGGCTTTTGAGGTGGGCTTTGAATGCCCGGGGTGGGCCCGGGGTGGGCGCAGCGCTAGTCGCGCTTGGCGTTGATTTGCGCCAGGGCGGCGGCTTCCATCACTTGCAGGTCGGCGTGCAGTTCACGCCAGGCATCGGGCGCGAGCTGCAGGCGATCCATCAGCGGGTAGAGCGCCTCCCAGCGCAGGCCGCTGACATAGGCACCCATGCCGGTGCTGGTGTGCACCCAGCAGGTGCCGACTTGGGATGCGAAGAAGTCGGCGGCAAGCTGGTTATCGGGCCAGACTTCGAGCACTTCTGGCTCGTAGTCGGCGAGCTCGAACCCGGCGTCTTTGGCTTCTTTGGCGGTGTACGCCGGGGTGTGGAGAGCGGCGGCTACCGCCCGGAGTTTCCCAGGCGGCTGCCGCTCAGCGCCCCATCGATGGCGTGGATTGCGGACTCCAACGCGCCAGGGTAGCGCTCTTCAAACTCTTTGATCGCGGGCAGACCGAAGGTGTCGGACAAGTCCCAGCCCGTGGCGATTTCAGCGACCAGCGCGGCGTCGTTGTCTAAACGCATGCACGCCAGATCGTGGAGAAAAGTGCTGGGCGGTGAATCGGCGGGCGTGCTGGCCGGATCGCGGACCGTAGCGTCTCTGGCAGCAGCAAGGTCGGCTTGGTCCTTACGCGCCTTTTCCAAGTCTTGCGCTTGGGCGGTGGCGCGGGCGTAGTAGGCGTCCTTCATCGCCGCCCATTCGGTTTTGCGCGGCGCTTTGCAGGTCAAGGTGATTTGGGCCTGGGTGCCGTCGCGCAAGGCGAAGGTGACAGGCAGCTCAAACGTGGGGCGCTCGCCGTCTTTCAGGCTCTTGAGGCGGAACGCGGGGACGGTGGTGGGCTTGGTCATGGTTGGGGGTTCTCGCAAGGGTGAAGGCGATGCCCGTGCCCCACCGCCGCCGCCCTTGCGAAAAGGCGAACGACGGCGGGGTCGGTGCGGGGGTGGGCTGGGTGCAGCCCGGGTGGGGTGCGCGCCTGGGGCGGGCGCGGCGCTTAAGGGGCGTAGCGGGTGCTGAGCGCTTTACCGTTGACTGACACGCCGCACACCACGATGCCATTGGCGTCTTTCTCTTCCTCGTTCAAAGCAAGAGAGCACGTCAAAAATGTGGTAGCGCCGTTCTTGGCCACTTGACGCAGGATGGTGTCCGACTGCCTGGCGGTCAGCGTGCGCATCGCGGCGTAGCCGGGGGTGCTAATGGAATCCGCGTCAACGTCAAACGTGCGGGTGATTGGCGCAAATTTTTGGAACAGCGTGAAACGAACATTGCTTTCGGCGTATTCGAATTCCGTGTTTTGCGGCTCGCCACCACTGGTGTTGTGGTTCATGGTCTGCGCCAGCTGCACCCACGTGGTGACGCGGCGCAAGACGGCGCCGGTACCCGCGCCGCCGCCGGAGGGGAACAGCAGGCTGTCGCTGGTGTCAGCCAACTCCAGCACCAGGTTGTTGGCGTCAACGACGGTTTTGACGCGATAGGCACGGTTGGTGAGCAAGGCCCAGCCAGATACAACTTGCACCACCGCGCCGACAGCAGCGCCGTGCCCGGGGGCGGTGACGGATGCCTCAGCGGCGTTGCTGATGGCGGTGATGGCCACGTCTGCAGCGAAAACAGTGGCGAGCGAACGAATGCTGCCGGAAGGGGAGCGAGCCATGATGGTGGGGCCTTTCAGAGAAGTAAAAAAGCCCGCTGGGGGCGGGCCTAAAAAACGCCCATACGGGCCGGGAACACCGCCTGCCGCGCGGTGAGGTGCGGCGGGCTGGATGCGGGGGAGCTGCGGCGTGCGTGCAGACGTGTGCACGCCGAGCAGGAAGCAAAAAAGCCCACGGGGTGAGCCGTGGGCTTGTGAGGGGGCAGGCGCGGATCTGGCGCGGCCTTAGCGCGTGGCCCAGACGCTGAAGTCTTGGCGGGCGGCGTACAGGCCGGTGTCGGGCTCAAAGTCAGACACGCGGGCGCCCAGCGGGGTGGCGGTGCAGGTGGTCGCGGCCAGCAAGGTGTCTTCGACCTGCTTGGCCAGGGCGGTGGCGGCCAGGCGGGTGGTGGCCCAGCACACGACTTGCATGCGGGCGTTTTCTTGCGTGGCCGCGACGTTGTCGGCGTACACGGTGGATTGGCCGCCGATTTGCTGGAACACGATGCGGGGCAGCGCGGCGTTGCTGGGGGCCACGTCGGGGTAGACGCGGTCGGCCACCAGGGGGCGCAGGGCGGCGTAGAGGGCGAGTTCGGCGCTCATGGCAGGGCTTTTTTGACCTGATTGGCCATGACGGTTTGCACGGCGCTGATGGCGCGCTCCACAGCCGCGTCATACCCAGGGCGCAGAAAGGGGCGCGCGGGCATGCGGCTGGTGCCAAATTCCACAAAGCGGCCGTAGAAGGCTTTGCGCTTGTTCCAGCTGATGCGGTACACGCTGCGCGTGGGGCCGCTTTCGTCGTCGGCGTAGGCCTGATAGATGGCAGCGCGCAGGTTGCCGGGCTGGTAGGTGTGCTTTTTGTCTTTGGTGCTGTGGGCTTGGGCCGAGACGGGGGCGCGGGCGCGGACTTCGTCGGCCAGCACTTGGGCGCCCGCTTGGGCGGCAGGCCGGGTGGCGGCTTGGGCGGCGGCGGTGATGCGGTCGAGCTGGGCGTTGAGGCCACTGAGGTTGAAGCTGGCGGTGACGGTCATGGGCGGCTCGGCTCAGGTGATGGCTTGGCAGACCAGGTCGGCATAGACGCCGCTGCGGTCGGGCAGCACGGCCAGCACTTGGTAGGCCTGGCCTGCAACCACGGCGCGCAGGGCGGCGCTGAGATCAGGCCGGGCGCGCACGCGGATGCTGGTTTGCACCAGGGATGTGGCGGCCCCGGCTTTGATGGCTTCTAGGCCGCTGGTGTGGCGCACGTCGGCCCAGACGTTGGCCACATCGACCCACGCCACCAGAGGCTGGCCCGCGCCGTCTTGGCCGGTTTGCGGGGCTTGCAGGGTGCAGCGTTGGGTGAGCTGGCCAGCGGCGAGGACGGCGGGCGTGGGCATGGGGCTTGGAGCGGGGTCAGGCGGGGTCAGACGGCCCAGAGGCGATAGGGATCAAGCAGCCGGTCGGCAAAGGGTTGGAGCTGGGCGGGGCGGTCGCTGGAGGCTTCGCGGTTGGCGTACAGGTCACCAATCGCCAACAGCATCCAGGCCTTGATGGGCGCGGGCACAGCCTCTGGGGCACCGTAGCCTGCGGTGTAGGCCACCACGACGGCGGCGGGGTGGCCTGCTTGCGTGGCGGGCCAGGAGCGGTCTAGCGCGGGCAAGATTTGGCCGGGGGTGCTGGCCGCGTCAACCAAATAGTCGGAAGCGCTGAGGGTCTGCAGCGCGCCCGCTGTGTCGCGGTATTGCACCGACTGAATGCTGACCAGCGGGGGCATAGGCAAGGCGATGGCGCCGCCCGGAAAGGCCGCCAGGCTGAGCTGCCAGGCGCTGGTGCACAGCGCGCGCTGCAGCAGCTGCTCGGCACTGTCACGCGCGGCGCTGATGAGGGTGCTGATAAGAGTGTCTTCAGCCTCATGAGTGACGCGAAGGTGCAGCTTGGCTTCCAAGAGCGTTAGGGGCTCGGTGGGGGCGCTGGTGCGGAGGTGGGGCATGGCTTGGGGCCAGGTCAGTCGGGCGCGCCTGGCGGTGGGGCGTCGGCGGGAGGCGGGGCGGGCGCGTCGGTGGTGTCGCCTTCCTTGCCATTGGCGCGAGGCTTGGTGGTCCAGCCTTCGCGCTGACTGACTTCAATGAGGTCGGGGTCTTCGGTGTCGATGATTTGACCGACCGCAAAGCTTTCCACGCGCACGCCGTGGTGCGCCCAGTTGAAAGGGGTTTTGACTTTGAGTTTCATGGCAGGGGTGATGTGAAGACCAACAAAAAGGCCCACGGGGGCAAGCCGTGGGCGGGGGCTGGGACTTGGCTGCGCGCCGATCAGGTAGTGGCGATGCGCAGCAGTTTGATGGCCTGGGTATTGCGCAGGCGGCCGCCCACGCGCTTGCGCACGTAGAACTTGACGAAGCCGGGGCTGGTGATTTCGTCGCGGGTGATGCGCATGCCCACGCGGTCGGCGATCAGATAGCCTTCTTTGAAATCACCAAAGGCCAGCGGGAAGGCGTTGGCCGCGACGGCGGGCATGTCTTCGCTTTCGGTGATGCCGTAGCCCAGGAAGCTGGCGGGCTGACCGGGGGTGAGCGCGGGCTGCCAGAGGTATTGCCCCGCCGTGTCTTTGTATTTGCGCATGGCCGCCAGCACCAGTTTGTTGGTGACCCATTGGGCGTTGGCGCGGTAGCGGGCACGCAGGCTGTACACGATGTCATAGAACACGTCGATGCTCGAAGGCATTGCGGCTGCCTGGCCGCCAATGATGTACTGCAGCGTGCCAAAGGCGCGCGCACCGTCACCGGTCGTAACGGGTGCGGGGCCCGCCAAGAAGCCGGTGGGGCGCTTGGTGCCGTTGCCCAACACAAAGGCCGTGCCTTCGCCTTGGGCCATGGCTTCGGCGGCGGAACTGATGAGCCAGCCTTCGACGTCGAAGAACAAATCGTCCAGCGATTCCTCAGACGCTTGGGGTTTGGCGCTAGCCATGCCGAAGGTGGGAGCAACTTCGACCAGGTCGGGGGTGTTGGTTTGGTTGCGGTTGTCGGTTTCGCCAACCCACTCAAAAGCAGCGCCGTTGACGTCGAACAGCTCTTTGTAGTCGGGTGAACCGACGGTGCGCACGGTGGCGATTTGACGAATGGGCGAGATGTCAACCGAGAGCCGCGCAATAGACGCCTCGATTTGCTCAGGCAAGGCAAAACCGCCTGCGCTGCCGGTGGTGGTAACGGCTTGGGTGGCGCGGGTTTCGCGGTCGCCGGCCTGCTTGGATTTGGCTTCGAGTGCTTTGGCGGCAGCGTGAGCGCGTTGCTGGCGGTCAGGCGAGGTGGGGGCGCGCGCCCAATCGAGAAAGGCGTGGCGGTATTCAATGGCTTCGGGGCTTTCGCGGCCTTCCGTGCCGCCCTGGCCACCACTGAGGGCACCGGGGCGGGAGAGCTTGGTTTCCATCTTCTCCAGCTTGGCCTTGACTTCGCTCAAGCTGTTGAGGTGTTCGTCCATGCGGGCGAGCTTGGCGTCCAGGTCACCGGTGGCTTTGCCGGCTTTGACGGCTTCGATGCGGGCGTCGTTGGTTTTCTTGTATTCGTCAAATGCGGTGGCGATTTTGTCCAGCGCTTCGGCGACGGATTTGAGGGTGGGGTCGTCGCGGCGTTCATACACGTGGATGGCTTGCGCTTTGGCGCTGAAGGCGGCCATGTGTAGGGCCATGACGGAGAGGATGCTGAGCGATTTCATAGAGCGGGCTTTCAAGTGGTGGGGGTGAGGGACGCCAGCAGCCGCTGAGCGGCGTGCAGGGCGGTGCGGGTGGCGGCGGCGGAATCACTCCGCGCTTGGCCCAGGGCCATGACGCGCGACACAAAGGCGGTGGCGTCGGACTTGCTGAACCCGGCATCGCGCAGGGCTCGTTCAGCGTCTTTGGGACTGGCGAGTTCGTCGGCCGCTTTGACTTGGGTAATGCGGGCTTTTTCGTTGGCGGGGAAGGTGACCAGGCTGACTTCCCACAAATCGATTTCAGTGAGGGTGCGCACATCGGTGTCGCGGCCGTACGTCCATTGCTTGCTCATGAAGCCGATGCTTAAGCCGTTGAGCGCGCCAAATTTGAGCAGGGCGTGGGCTTCTTTGCCTTTGACGGTGGCCAACGCGAGTTGACCTTTGATGCGCAGGCCTTTGTCGTCTTCAGCCATGTCGGTCCAGATACCGATGGGCTGGTCGGCGCTGTGCTGCCAGAGCATGGCTGGCATGGTGCCAGCGGCTTTGTGGGCGGTCAGGCTGGCGAGGAAGGCACCTTTGGCAATGACGTCGTCGTAGTTGTCGCGCACGCCGAAGACGCTGCCGTAGCCTTCGATGGTGCCGTCGTCTTGGGCGCGGACTTCTAGCGCGAAGCTGCGCACCTGGCGGGCGCCGGGGGCGGTGGCTTTGCGCTCAAACATGGGGCGGTGTTTCATGGCGGGTCAGACCTTGGCGGTGAGCAGCAGGATGTCGTTGCGCCGCGCGCTGCGAGGGCGGGCAGAAGGCGGCGCTTGCAATGCGGGTGCAGGGCTGTAGTCAAAGGGCGCGCTGCGGCCACGCAGCCAGCTCAGGCCACCACTGGGGCCGTTTACGGGCGGGGGCTCAGGCGGGGGTGCTGCGGGCTGCAACACGGGTTGCAGCAGGAGCAGCAACATGGCGCTAAGCCGCGATGAGCAGCGAGTTAAGGGTGAAGCGGGCCTGCAGGGTGGCGCCGTTGGTAAAGCCAGCACGCAGGTAGCGCCACGATGGGCGCACGATGATTTCAGCCGCTTGGCCGCCGCCGGTTACGGCCGCAGTGGCCTGGCTGCGCATGCGCCGCCAGTTGGTGTTGTCGCGGCTGTATTCGACCCACAGGGTGCCGGATTGGTCAGATTCCGCGCTGACGCGAAACTCTTTTGGGTAGCTGGCCGCGTTGGCCATGGCGGTGGCGGTGGCGGTAACGGTGACGTCACGGCTGGTACCGGTGAAGCTGGCACCAGCAGCTAGCGCAACGGATGTGTCGTCAAACCAAATACCCGCGCCTGCGACAAAGCCGGTGCGGGCCGTGCTAGCAGCCAGGGCGGGCAAGGCGGTCAAGCTGACGGGCTGGGTGGCGCTGACTTGCGCCGCCGGAATCGGCTCGGTGGCGTAGGTGCCGAGCTTGAAGCGCCAGCTTTGGGTGCCGCTGGTGCGCGCGGTGCAGCGTACCCGCAAGCGGGCTAAAGCGTTGACCGAGAGTTCCCATGCGTAGACCGCCGGGGAGGAGAGCACGCCGGTGGATGATTCGACGGTGTTGGCATTGGTGCGCAGCGCTTGGATGGCGAACCAGCCGTTGTCACCAGTGGGCTCCAAGGAGCCTTCAAACACCACGTTGACCCCGGCGAAGGTGTTGGTGCAGAACACCATGACGTTGCTGGCGCGCGAGACGTCACAGGTGACGGTACCGCCCGCCACGGGGGTGGTGGCTGTAGGCTGCACAGCGGTGATGTCGCCCGTGGTGTCGGGGTAAGCGCAAGGCTGCACCGAGACCTTGAGACGGCCCGATTCGTCCAACTGCATCACGGTGTAGTCACCGTCGTCGGCGGTGGGGCCGTCAGTTTGGCGCTGCACCGCCAACAAGAGAGCGCCCCGCGCACCGCTGATGTGCGCGGTGTCTTCGGCGTAGCTGACGTCCAGCGCAACCGGCACCGGCGCGGCGCGCATCTGCGCGTCAGTCACGGGCCCTGCGACATCAATCGGGGCGGCGCGGAGCTGGGCGTTGTTGAGCGGGCCTTTGACGGGCATTGGGTTGGCGTCGCTCACGTCGCCATCACTGACGCCTTCAGCGCCCAAGGTGAGTTTGACGCGCTGGTGGTGTACGCCGCTGATGTCGTCGCTGGCGACGACGTTGCCGCCGCTACCAGGGTTGAGGGTGGTGTTGTCAGACATCAGGGGTTGCCGTAGGTGTGGCGGGTGACGGTGCGGGTGATTTCGGCAGCGTCGTCACGCTCGACGGTCTGCACGCTTTCGGTGGGGCCGGTGACGGTGACAGTGGCAGGTGGCAAATTGGCTTCAAAGGTAACCTGGGGGGCCGCCACATGGACCACGGGCGCGGCAACGTTGACCACGGGCGCGGGCTGTTGCGGGACGTTGACGGTGATGGGCGGTGTTTGCACGGCTTCGCGGATGTGGGCGGCGGCCTGGTCCGAGATGGTTTGCAGGGCGTTGGACACAGCGCTTTCGATGTGGGCGGTTTTGACGTCCAAATGAAAGTTGTGCTGGGCAGGCACTGGGACGGCGCGGCTTTGCTCGACGGTGGCTTTGAGGGCTTTGAGCTCGGCTTGCAGCCAGGCTTTGTGGGCCTTGGCTTCTTCTTCGGCCGTGTCGTCTTGCTGGCCCTGGGTCATGTTCAGGGGGGTGAGGGGTTCGTCCAGGCCGGGCAATGGGTCTTTGCCTTCTTCGTCGCGCAACTCATTACGGGTGTAGACGCCCATTTCAGCCATGGTGCGCGCCCAGGCGGCGCGGTCTTTCATGCTGCCTGCCATCAAGTAGCGGGTGTCAAAGCCCGCAAACAGGGGGCCAGCGCCGTCGAGCAGGGTTTCGTCAATGCGCTGGGTCCAGGCTTCGTGCCAGGGGGCCAGGGTGTGTTTGACGTGGGCCGCAAAGAAGGCTTCAGAGCTGGCGAAGGTGGCGCTTTTGTCGCTGTGCCCAACCATGATGGGAAACACGCCGTAGGCGCGGCAGATTTCTTCGACCTGCAAGCGGCGGGTTTCGACGTGTTGGGCGTCTACCCCAGTTAAGCCGGTGCTGAGCCATTTGGCCGCACGGTCGAGGATGAGGGGGATGCCGGTTTTGTCAGGCCCAGAACTGCGCTTGAGGAAGGTGGTGAGGCGTTCGTGCTGCTCGGGGGTGAGGGTGCCATCGACGCTGTACAAACCGCTGGGCCGCAGGCCGTTGGCGTGCATGGAGGCTTGGCTGCGCTCGGTGGCCAGCGCCAGGCCAATGGCGCTGCGAGCGAGCACGACGGCGTTGAGACTTTTGACCCAATCCCACTGAACGTTGTTCAGCAAGAAGACATCGTCAGGGTCGAATTCACCGATGAGGCCGAATTCGTCCCAGCAGCGGTAGCGCAGTTCATAGCGGGCGGTGCGGCGCACGTCCCACTGGCCGGGCATGACGGGGATGAGTTCGCGCACGCGGCCGTTGAGGCCCTTAGACTTGATGGACAAACCGGTGCCGGTCAGTGCGGCATGAATGGTCATTTGCCGCCGCCACTCGAAGCTGGTTTGCCATTCGTTGGGGCGGCGAGCCAGCAAGCGGTACTCAGGCACGTTGAGTGCGAGCTGGCGGGTGGCACCCGCAGTGCCACGGTAGACGTGCAGCTTAGGGGTTGCGCAGCCGTCAGCTATGGCTTTGACGCACGCGAACACGGTGCTGACCTGCAAAGCAGTCTTGTCATTGACGGCGACGCCCGCCACGCTGCCGCCTTGCCAGCCGTCAATAAGGCCCGCGACCTGGTCATAGGTGAGCTGGGTGGCCTTGCGCCCAAAAAACCAGTCGAGGATTTTCAAGGCGTTTCCCAGAAGGAGGTTTCGGTGGTGGTGCCAGCCAGCGCACGTCCGAAGGCCATCAGCATGGCCATGGGGCTGTCGATCTTGTTTTCTTCGCGCTCTTTGGTAGGGCTCTTGAGCTCGTTGAACTTGGAGGTGAGCACAACCAGGTTGCTCATCATCCAAGTCATCAGGGGGTTGCCGTCGTGTTTGAGACGGCCGCTTTTAACCAGGGCTTCGACTTGCAGCAGGGGCTGGGTGTAGAAACTAGAGCGCTGGGTGATTTCGACCATGGGCAAGCTTTTTTCAAGCAAGGTGCGGGCGAAGTAACCGGCCAGCGCGGGGTCATAGGCGGCTTCGCGCAGGTTGTGGGTGTCGCGGTCGCGCAAGAGGTCGGCGGCAATGCAGTCAAAGTCGGTTTGGTTGCCGGGATTGACTTGGACGTGTCCTTCAGCGATCCAGCCGCTGAGCTGGGCGATTCTGGTTTCAGCGGCTGCGACTTCGTTGTAGTAAATGCGGGTGAACACGTGCCAAATGCCGCCGCGTTCAATGACTTTGACTTTGGCGGCAAAATCGTGTTTTTCAGCCAAGTCCATGCCGGTGAAGGCTTCGCAGTCGGCAAAGTCGGCTTCGCGCAAGTTGGGGTCGGCGCAGGCGTTCCAGGCTTCCATGTCCATCCAGGCCACCCCGGCGTTGGTCCAGACGTTGAGGTGTTTGGTAAGGAAATTACCGCGCGCGGATGGGGTCGCAAGAGCTTTAGCACAAGCGGCTTCGAGCTTGTCTCGCTTGACGCTGATGCCTAAATTGGGGTTCGCTTTGCGCCAGATGGCTGGGTCTTTCCAGTCGTCTTTTTCGTCGATGGTGTAGATGACACCGAACCAGGTGTCATCGGTGTGGGTGTTTTCAAGCACCTTGACGGTGTAGCCGCGTAGCTCGTAGCCGATGCCGCCGGTGTCTTTGCCGGCGGTGGTGATGGCGCTGATGAGGGGCTGCGATCGCGAGCCGTCGGCGGATTCAATGACGTCCCAGAGGTCACGCTTTTTATGGGCGTGCACTTCGTCGACGATGCCGCCATGGACGTTGAGGCCATCCTGGGTGGAGGCCTCGGCGTTCATGATTTTGAAAGTGCTGGCGGTAGCGGCACAGGTGATGTCGTGCTTAGCCGGGTCAGCACCAAAGCGCGCGCGAAACTCGCTGTCGCGCAAGGTCATTTGCCGCGCTGTTTCAAAGACGGCTTTGGCCTGTTCGCCAGTGGTGGCGGCGCTGTAGACCTCTGCCCCTGGCTCATCGTCGGCAAAAGCTAGGTACAGGCCACGCCCAGCCGCGCGGGTGGACTTGGCGTTTTTGCGGGCGATTTCTTCATAAGAGCGCCTGAAGCGGCGCAGTCGGGTGTCGACGTGCACCCAGCCAAAAAGCTGGAACTCGACAAAGATCTGCCAGTCTTCGAGACGAATCTTGGCGTAGGTGACCATTCCGTCTGCATAGACGGGCTTGGCCCATTCGCCTTTGATGTGGCACAGCAGTTCTTGAAACTGGCAGGCGCGGCCACCCAGGCGGACGTCAATGACGTAGGGGAAGCCTCGGGTGTTTTGGCGCTCAAGGTCTTTTAGAAACCGCTTGCAGGCGAGGCGTTCGTATTTGCCGCAGGTCTCGGCACCACCGACGACGCGTTTGGCGTAGGCCTGGGCGCGGTCGAAATACTCGGCGTGCGGTCGGGACATGGTGGGGTCAGTCGAAGTCGGCAAATCCTTTGGGGCTTGCGGGAGCCGCTGTGGGGCTGACTTCATTGGGCTTGTCGCCGCCCTCGCCCTCAAACAATTGCAACTGGGCGCGAATGGCGGTGGTGACGTTGGCCTGCTCGGACGGCGACAGACCGAACTTGGCCAACAGCGACAACATCATTTGCCGTTCGCTTTTGAGGATCTGGTAGCGCGGGTGTTGCTGCGGCATGCCGTTGGGGGTCAGCACCTCAAAGGCTTCCATGGGGTCATGACCTGAGGCGCGCAGCTGGTTTTGTTTTGCGCGCAGGGCGTGGCGCAGCGCCTTGACGTCGGCGACGGTTTCGCACAGCTCTTCGAACACGTCGCTATAGACGGCCGAGATCAGGTTGTAGCGCAGCAGCTCGGCGCTAAGGCGCTTCCAAACCTTGCGCGCACCCGGGCTCAAGCCTTTGGGGATTCCGGGCAGACCAGCTTCAGGGCGAAAAGTTGAATCTAGGTTCACCGCCAGCGGACGCTTGCCTCGGTTGCCTTCGAGCAGCTTCAGCTCAGTTGGCTTTGCTTGCGGTCCGCGCTGGCCCATATCGTTCCTTTGCTACCCCCCCACCCCCCCAAAACCTGCGCACGTAAAAATTTGGCGAACAGGTCGGTTTCCAGCGGAAAGGGGCAGACTTTGAAGGCCCCCTCCCCCTACGGGTCGCGGTAGCCAGCCCAGGCGCGGGCCACGCCGCGTGTGCGCTCGGATTCGCTCTTGCTCGCGTGGCACGGCTCGCACAAGCCCTGCACATTCGCCGCATCATCCGCGCCGCCCTCAGCCAGCGGGATGATGTGGTCGCGCTGGCTTGCCAACGTCACCTTGCCCTGCGCCTGGCACAGCACGCACAGTGGCTGACGCGCGAACAGCTCAGCACGCAGCGCCTGCAGCTTGCGCCCGGTGACGCGCTTGGTCGCCGTGACGGGCTTAGCCCACTGCGCCTTGGGATGCTTGGCGCACCGGCTTGAGCCATCGCGCACCAGCACGCCGCACCCCGGGTGAGAACAGGGTTTGGGTGGAGTGGCAGGCATGACAACACCCGAAGCGGCTGGACTACATGGCAAGCCCCAAAAGCAAAAACCCCGTCAAGCGCCAGCCTGCCGGGGTTCATTGATCAGCGTGTGGCTGCGCTACAGGCGCAATTCACACACAGTGCCTGAAATGTATCAGCAAAGTCTAAGGAGCAAAATTATTTTTTGATGGCCGCGTGGCCCCAATGCCGCATCCGCATCACACGGCCCGCATCTTGGCATCGGCCCGCTCAGCCATCACCCGCTTGCGCTCCGCTTCGTCAGCCTCGGCTTCCAACCAAGCCGCAATCGCCGCATCAGCCTGTTCCAACTGCGCCTTGATCGTTGACTCAGCCCGCCGCATCCTCTGCGCCGTGCCCTTGATGCCCAAGTCCTTCAGGTAGATGCAATCCAGCGTCACGTACAGGTGCGACTTGCTCAGCTTCAGCGCCTGGATCGCCCGATGCGTGCGCTCGGCTTCTTCGTCAAACACCGGAATCGGCATGCCGTTGTAGCTCCCCCGCAGCCACACATCACTGGCCAGCACCGACCGCGTGTGAAAGCCCAGCGCCCCACCCGAACCACGCGACACCCAAATCGCCCAGTTGTCCAACCGATGCTGGATGCGCTTAAGCCGTGCCATGCGCCACCTCCCCCGATGCCACCGCCGACACCGCTGACACCGCTACAGGTGGCCACATGCACACGTATGCACAGCCAAACGCCGCCATGTACCGCCCCACGTCCCGCATGGCCTCAGCGTCCTTAAAGGGCGTGCCCATCACCCAGCCCGCCTCGCACGCCCAGAAGCATCCTGGCTCGCCACGCAAACCCCGGCGCACCAAGGCAAACGCCCCATTGCCCAACACCTGCGCCTGGGCCTGGATCGCCGCATACACACCCGGCATCTGCTGCTTGATCACCGCCAGCTTCTGCCCCTCGCTCATTGCTGCTGCTGCCCTGTTGCCGTCCATCCGTCCACCTCTTTTATTGACTACATGAATGACACACACAACCCCACGCGCGCACGCGCTCGCAGGCGCACCCGCCCCCCTGTGCGCCCACCCGCACACCAAGCCCACCCGTGATTCATTCGCCCATGCAGCAGCTCCAACCGCAGGGGTGAACCACCACCCCAACCGCCGTGCGCTCCATGCCCGGGCTGGACGGCTGGACGGCCGCCCTCACCCCCTGGCTGACATGCGTGTGCTACGTCATGGCCTGCGCCCCAGACGTCCCCGCGCGCGTGGCCCTGTGCGGGCCGCGAATCGCGCCTCCCGCCCCCACAGGTGCACCACACGGCGATTCATGCGCCGCGCTGATTTCCGGTCGGGCTGCAAGGCCCGCCGCTCGTTCAGCGTTACTAAAACGGCGCATCGTCCAGGTCTCCGTCAGCGGTGCCGCTTGCATCGGCCCCGCTGTTCGTTGCTCCCACAGCAGGGCCGCCAGGCCCCGCCCTTCGCTCGGGCTCTTGCTCAGGCTTCACCAGCGCCTGCCCAGCCGGGCATTCATCGGCAAACGCCCCGGCAGGCCGCGCATCGGCCAAGCCCTCACCCACCGGCGGCCACACCGCCGGTTGTCTAAACCCCCGCCTGCGCGCCCCGCTGGTCTCCCGCGTCGGCACCCAGCCGTGCTCCAGCAGCCAATCGCGCACCTGTGTTTCGGTCTGCACGTTCGTCTTGGCCGCATCCGCGCCCAGCGCCTGCGTCAACATCCCCAGCGTCACAAAATTCGTGTTCTGGTTCAGGTCACCCGTGGCCTTGCCCTCGGTGCTCATGCCGCCCGTGCGCGTCAGCAAATCCCACAGCCGTGACTGCACCGACGTTTCCACCAGCCGCAGCCGCTGCTGGGGCGCAAACAGCTCGCGCTCTTCTTCTGGGCTGGGGTAAATCGCCTCACCCGCGTTGAACTGCACCAGCGCCTCAGCCCACAACTGATCGCGCCACTTGGCCAACCAGCTCAGGCGCAGCGCCTGACCCACATACACCGGCCAAAAGCGCCGGTTGCCCGTCAAGTCGTACAGGTATTGCCTCTTGTTCGTCGTGCACCAAATCACGCACTGGCGCGGGTGGTCCTGCACATAGCGCCCGTAAGCCCCCCGGTAGCGGTCCTTTTGGCTGCTGAAGAAGGCCTTGACGGCTTCGCTGTCGGCACGCCTAAAAGCCGTCATCTCGCTCAGCTCATACCCCCACAGCCCCGCAATCTGCTCATAGCCGTCCTTGCCCGTGCCAATGTCAAAGTGCGTGTCCGAAAAATAGGCCTCCCCAACCAACACCTTCACCAGCGTGCTCTTGCCCATGCCCGCCTTGCCTTCCAGCACCACGCTGTAATCGAACTTGCAGCCCGGCTCCATCACCCGCGCCACATGGCCCAGCAAAATCAGTCGGCCCACCCGCGCCAGATAGCGCGCCTGCTTGTCACCCAGGGCCTCGGGCTGATGGCCCAGCGCATGAATCAGCCACTTGTCCAAGCGCGGCGCGCCGTCCCACTTCAGGCCCGCCAAGTAGTCCCGCACTGGGTGAAAGCGCCGCTCATCGGCCACCGTCTCCAGCGCCTCTTGGGCCGCCTGGCGGCTGCAACTGCGAATGCCATACGTGCTGTGCAGCCAATCACCCAGCCGCAAATCGTCCTGATCCATCAACGGCCCCGGCGCATCGCGCCACGGCCACGGCATGCGGCACACCGGGCCGTCACGCAGCAAATCAAAGCCCAGGCAATGGCCTAAGCCGGGCGCGGTGCGCAGCGCCCTAATCACCACCGTGCGCGACACCGCCAGCGCATGCTTGTCGCAGTCCTGCAGCGTGCAAAGCGCCTTCAGGTAAGCCTCAAAAGGGTCGCTGCCATCGTCGGCTTCGTCGCCCCCATCAGGGCCGCTCCCAGCGCCTGCGCCACCGCCGCCATCACCGCCACCGCCAGACCGCCCTGATCGCCTCCCAGGGCCACCGGGGCCTTCGATTTTTTTTGGTGGTGGGCCACCATCACCAAGCGGCTCAGGCAAAGCCTGAGCCCGACCAAAAAACTCCAACAAGCGCGCGCCATCCCAGCCATCGCCCTCAATCGCATCGCGTGCGTCCCAGCCATCGACCACCGCGCCCGGCTCGGGTATGGGCAACAACTGCACCCGGCAGCCATGCGCATCGCGCAACAGCGCCCCAATGCCCAGCATCGCCAACATCCCCGGCTGCCGCGCGGCGGGCAGCAGCGGCTGCGCAGCCTTCAGCGCCGCCACAGCAGGCGCATCGTCTTTCACGGCCTTCAGCGCCTCACGCGGCGGCAGCGCCCGCTTGGCATCGCAGTCGGGCCACAGCAGCACATCACAGCCCGCCAGCCATTCCCAAAGCGCTTTTTGCCAGGCCTTGCAGCCCCCGGGCCAGCCCACCACCAGGTAGACCCCTGGCGCAGTGGCATCCAGCGTGACCTGTAGTACCTCGGCCTTGATCTCACCTTCCACCACCACCACCGTCTGTCTTGACGCCAGAGGCTTTACCCCGTGCGGCAGGTACAGCGGGCGCGGCTCATCCCAGGTGCGCCATTGCCACTTCAGACTGCCGTCTCTGTCGCTTTGGCACCAGGTGTACGGCAGTGTTTCTTTGTCCCCGTCACTCTTGCGAAATCGCACCACATAGCCCAGCGTGTGACCATCCAGCCGGTAGTGCGCGGTGTGCAGTCGATCTGCAGGTTCCGGCCTGTACTGGTGCCAAAACGTCGGCCCGGGGGCGTCGGGCCGCACCGGCATCACAGTGCGCCAGATCTCGTCGGGCTTTGCTGGCCTGGCGGGCTTTGGCGGCGGTGGTGGCGGGGGCGGAGCGCTTTGGTCGCTGCGAGACTTCACAACCCCCGCCACCTGTTCCAGCCCGTACTGGTGCGCCAGGTCAATCGCCGCCCGCCCCGCGTCCAGCCCATGCACGGCGGCATACAGGCTGATCAAGTCGCCGCCGCGTTCATCACTCGCAAAGTCAGCCCAGCGCCCCGCATTCGCACCGCTAAAGCACACGCTCAAGCTACTGCCCGCCTCACCGGCCAAGCTGCCGCACACCCATTCATGGCCGCGCTTGACAGCGCCGGGCAACCACTGCTTCACCAGCGTTTCAGCCATGGGCAGCAGTGCATCGGCCAGCGCCTTGAAATTGATCGGCGGCAGCGGCTGGCCCGGCGTCATAGCCACACCCCCGCGCCCCAAATCGGGTGCAGCACACACCCCCAGGCGCCAGCGCCTGGGCTCCACACAGCCATGGTCATAGGCGTCAGTCGGTGGTGGTGTCGTGCAGGGTGGCGGGCTCGTACTCAGCGACCGGCCGGTTTCGGTACGCCACCCGCCGCAGCCGCGCAATGCGCAACACACCCGCTGCCCGCATGTGCTTCACCGTGTGCACCGCCACCGCCAACCCCACACAGCCCTGCGCGGCCAGCTCACGCACCGTGGCCCCCCGCTCAGGCGTTGCCAGCGCCTGGGCCGCTTGCAGCAGGGCTTGGCGCACATCGCCGCTGGGGCGGCCCACCGGGCGCTGGGGGGCGCGCGTGGCGCGCGGGTGGGGCTGCTGTGCGTCTTGTGCCAGCACATCGGCCCCCTTCACGGCATGCCCCGAATCTTCAAGCCCACCACTGGCCCTTCGTAGGGCGGCGGCGCGGGTGGCTCAAAGCGCCCATAAGTCACCCGGTGCTTGTCTGCCAGCAGCGCCATCAAATGCTGCCCGTGCCCCACCAGCTCAGCCCACTTGGCCTGCACCTGGCGCAGCTCATTGGCGCTGATCTGGTTGTCAGCATCCGCATCCACCACCGCGCCCACCAAATCAGCCAGCTCGCGCATCAGCTCAGCCACCGCAGCGGCCGTCACACTGCCCGGCTGCAGCCCGTCGGGCAGCGGCAGCAGCGTGGCCCCCACCATCTCCGCCAGCCGCGTCGGGTAGTCCAGCGCATGTGGCACCCCCAACTGGTGCGCCATGGCCACCACCTCCGCCGCGTCCGTCACGCTCAGCTTGTAGTGCGGCGCGCCGCGCAATTCCTTCTCAAACGTGCTGGGGCTCTTGTTCAGCCGCAAAGCCACGGCGGGCAGCCCACCCGGGTAATGGCGCACCGCACGCAGCACGCTGTCAAGCAAATCCATCTGGTGCCCCCTTCAAAACGCTAAAGACAACCGGGCACCGCAGCGGCACATTGCCGCCATGTGCCAAGCCAAACAAAAAGCCACCCAGCCGCACCCGCCCACAAAACGCGCCGGGGCCGTTACACCCGGCGCGGCCTGGGTAAGGCGAAGGAGACACGCCGGCCGTGAGCGGGCCTGTGCCTGGGCACAAGCCGCAAGCGGCGGCTGGGTGGGGGAAGAAGCAGTCATGCGGCGATGCCGCTGGGGGCGGCGGCTGTGACGGCGCCCCGGCGCCACAAATGGCGCCGCGTGCGCTGCGTGCCCACGGACTTGATAAAGCGCTTGAGTGGCTTGCGAGATCGGCGTGGCGGCCAAACTGGGGCGGCAACACCAGGGTTCAGCCAGGCCGCCCGGATCTGGTCCCACGGCCCTTGGGCAAACCAATACGCCGCATTCACATTGAGCCGCACGCCGGGCTTGCGGCGCGGGCGCACCTGCAAGCTCCGCCGCTGGTGCGCGCGATCGGCGGCCACAGCCAGGATTGGATGCGCGCGAAACACAAACGCCCCCGCACCCAAGGCCTGCACCCGCACGTGGCGCCAGAGGGTTTTGTGCAACCGCTTAAGCATGGGCAGCTCCGGGGGTGGGGGCCGAGCCCTGCATCAGCCCTGTCACCGGTTGGCGCAAAACCTCCCACTCCACATCCGGGCACAGGTCTTCACACCGCACCGCGCCATCGGTGACACGCTCAATGCGTGGGCAGTACGCCGGGGGCACGCCCGACAAGCGCCAGGCTTTGACGGCGTGCACGCTTGGGGCGGCCACCAGTTGGGCGAACCTATCAAGCCCGTCACACAACTTGATAGCCCGATTGAGGTGATCTTTGGGACTCATTAGCCGATTTTAGATAGTTTTTTTATCTTTGAGCAAGTTTAACTATCTGCACCATCGTCGCGTGGACACAAAAACCGTCATTCGCACACGACGCCAGCAGCTCAAGCTCACCGAGCAGGCACTGGCTGACCGGATCGGCGTCACGCGCGGATCGGTTCAACAATGGGAGCTAGGTGAAACGGCGCCCAATCGGTCGCGCCGTGCGGCTGTCGCGGCCGCGCTGGAAATCAGCGAGGCCGTGCTACTGGGTCTCGAACAGCACCCTGAGCTGCTCGCCGCCGCCGTCGGTACCGTCCAGGAACAAACGCCGCGCACCTATGACGTGACGCCGCCCCCTGCCAGCGCAGACACGCCCAGCCTCACCCCAATCGTGGCGTGGGAACACCCCGACGACTTGCCTGAAGGCGAATACGTGTTCATACCCAGGCTCGCCGTGCGTTTGAGTGCTGGCCATGGCACCGACGGCGGCCAACTTGACTTGGACTTCGTCAAAGCCAAACCGCAGGCCTTTAGAGCCGAGTGGATTCGTGCGCAGCGGCTACGGCCTGCCAAACTGGCCTGCATGACAGCCCACGGCGACAGCATGGAAGAGCGCATCCAAGACGGTGACGCGCTGGTGGTGGACACCTCGCAAACTGAGGTGATGGACGGCAAGCCCTACGCCCTGTGGTACGAAGGGGGCGAGCGCGTCAAACGCCTTTTTCGCATCCCCGGTGGTGGCCTGCGCATCACATCTGACAACAAAAAGTACCCAGACATCGTGCTTAATCACACCGAGCTTTCGCACGTGCGCATCATCGGCCGCGTGGTGCACGTTGCGGGCTCCGGAGGGCTGTGAATGCGCGTTGCCATTGTTGACACCGAAACCACCGGTCTGGGGGCCAACGATGAACCCATCTCGGTTGGAGTCATCCTGATCAGCGTTAGTAATCAAGGCCACGTGCTGCAGGAACACGCGCGGTATGAAGGCCTGCGTGAGCCCACCGTTCACATGGATCCCCGCGCTCAGGCCGTGCATGGGCTGAGTGTCGATAGCCTAAGGGGGCGCAGCTTCAATCAAAACACGCTGGCTTCCTTGTTCGCTCAGGCCGATGTGCTCATTGCGCACAATGCCCGCTTTGATGCCCGCATGCTCGCCAAAGTCGGCCAGGTCCACTCACACTGGCGGTGCAGCTACCAGCAGTTTCCTTGGCCCTCGCTTGCCAACCGCAAACTCGACACCGTTTGCGCAAGCCTTAGCGTGCCGCGCAGCCAAACCCATGGCGCTATGAGCGACGCCCAGGCCCTGCTGCAATGCTTGCTTGCGCCAATGGGAGGCGCTAGTGGCGGCGCAACCTACCTCAAAGCGCTAGTTGACCAGCCCGCCTTTGACGTCGGCATCACACCGGTAGCGGTGTCGCCACGGACAAATGCGCCTCAGGTGTTTCCCGGGACTGCCACCCGTCCCGTCACTTTGTCGCGCTCCTTAGGCTTAGCGCTTGGCCGCGCCACCGGGCGGCTTTTGAACTGGCTTAGCGGCAGACCCTAAAGGCCCACCGCTGCGTCATTCGTCGAGTGCGAACGCTGACGCCGACACTCACGCACATCCACAAACGTCTTGAATCGGTGATCCGTCACGCGAAGCCATTGCAGGTTGGCTAGCGTGTCAGGCCCACCCGCACACAGGGGCGTGACGTGGTCCACCTGCCAACCGGGGCACGGCCCACGCGCCTGGTCAGTGACCGGGCATGGATTCAACTGCATGAACTGGCGCACCACTGCCGCAGAGCGAGCAGCAGCGGGCGTGCCAGTGACCAACGCCATCGCGGCCACCAACGCGGCCAACGCGACCCTGCTTGGGCTTGCTACGACTTGTCGCTTTTCAGCCACGCGCCAATGCGGCCTACCGCGTACACCGCCAATCCGAGCAGCGCCATGTGCACACCCCACAGCTCCCCGCTCACGCGAATCACCACGCCCAACAGCAGCACCAGCACCCCAATGAGCTGAGCGATCTTCCATGCGCGCATAAGCCTCTCTCGTGATGAGTCCGGGTACATCGCCGGACCGGAAGACGATTTTCGCACTGCTGGCCCTGAGTTTTCCTCGCCTGGCGCCCTCCACAAGATAGATTTACTTGCTTAAGATAGTTTTTCTGGCTACAGTGCTATCACGCCCCCCCGACAACACCCAACCGGGTGGGGGCCAAGGATGCACAGTGAATCACCCCCACCCCCAAATCACCCCGCTGCGCAGCTACCGCTGCTATCAGCACCCCTTCATCCAGCTCAAGGCCACCACCGCCGAAGACGCTGCCCGCAAAGCCGCGCTGGTGGGCCGCTTGCCCGTGGTCAGTGTGGAGCGCCGCGACGACGCGGCGGCGCTGGCGTGACTGCCCGCTGCACCCTGGCCTACATCGCTTGGCCTGTGGCGCCGGTGGCCGTGTACGCGCTGGTGGCCCTCATCGACCCCCAAGACCCCACCCAAGGCCGCACCGACCACCGCGCTGAGTGGGCGCACGCCCAAGCCCTGCTAGACGCGCAAGCCGACGCCGCCCGCGCCGCCCGCCGCCAAGCCGCCGCCCAAAACCTCTGCGGCCACCAGGCTGCCGTGGTGTGGATTGACGACGCCACCCACCGCTGCGCCGACCGGCGCGGGCGCGTGGGGGCCGTGATGCAGGCCAGCCACACCCCAGGGGCTGCGCCATGACGCCCGCCACCTCTGGGCCATTAAGCCAACGCCTGCGCACCGCCGCCTGGTGGGCCGCCCGCGTCACCTGGGGTCTGGTCTGCGCCGCCGTGGTGGTCATCGTGGCCGGGCTGGCCAGCGTGTTCACCGGCACCTGCCAAAAGTAGGGGGCCAGCCATGAACAACCTACGCGCGTTTGGCCGCGACCATGGATTCGAAATCATGCAATCGCCAGTCGGCGCTTTTGCGACCGACCGGGCTTTGGTGGTTTGCGTGCCGTCCTATGCAGATGAGTACCTGGACCCGTGTCCCAGCACGATTGCGGACGGCATGAATGCCATGCACGCACAGCTGCAAACGCTCAGCAGCACCGGCGAATGGCTTGACGCGGCCAGCCTGGCCCTGCCTCAACCCATACCGTGCCCCGTGTGCACCCCGCGCGGCCTTAGCGGCACGCCGACGCCGACAGTGCCAGACCCGTGGTGCGATGAGTGTTACGGCAGCGGCGAGAAATACACCCCTGTGCTCGTCGGTGCCATGCACTTCAAACGAAGTTATTTGCAGATTCTGCGCGACCACCTGCCCGCCGACACGAAAGTGTGCACAGCGCCAAAGCGTGACGGCGGCCTCGGCCTCACGCACGCGCTGTTTGCGCAGTGGGATGGAGGCTGGGCAGTGCTTGCCGGGTGCTTGTCACTAGAGGCCGCGGCCCGGCGCCGAATGGCCTTGACCGCTGCCGCAAAGCGCCACAAGGCAGGACAGCCATGATCAGCACCGCACCGCACCGGCCCGACCTCATCAACCCCTGCTTTGCACGCGGCGTGTGCCAGGCCTTGCTACCGGCCTGCGCAGGATGTGATGCCGCCCCGCCGCGCACCGCCACGCCCAAGCCACCTGCGCCCCACACCTTCGCCCTGCGCGTGGTGGGCCACGTGGCCCGCGTCACCACCCGCTACACCGCGCGCGGCGTGCCCAGCGTGGAGCTTGAGCTGCACGACACCGCCAGCGGCCAAACCGTGTGCATCACCCACGCCTACCCCGACAGCAGCGCCATCAGCGCCCGCGCCGCCAGCCACCTGGCCGCACGCCTGCGCGGCCAGCGCATCGCCGTGGACGTGCGCGCCGTGCGGTTCAAAGCCGGGCGCATGTTGGCTGTGGCCGACCTGATCCCGCCCACCCAGCCCAGCCCCGCTCGGGCTGATCTGGACGACTAAGCCCACCCCTATGACTCACGCATTCCACAGGCCCCACCCCATGACTGAACTTGCCGACACAGCCGCGCAAACCAGCGCGCCCGCCGCCCCTGATGCCCCCGCAGCCCCCGCAGCGCCTACGGCTCAGCGCCTGGCCATGGTCCCCATCGACCAAATCGCCGAGAGCCTGCACAACCCCCGCAAAACCTTCGACGCGGCCGCGCTGCAAGAGCTGGCCAGCAGCATTGCCGCCACCGGCGTGCACCAGCCCCTGCTGCTGCGCCCCTTGCCCGGCAGTCGCGCGGCCGACACCTTTGCCCGCCGCCGTGCCGGTGCCCCCCTGCCCACCTTTGAGCTGGTCTGCGGCGCGCGCCGCCTGCGCGCCTGCCACATCGCAGGCGTGGCCCAGGTGCCCTCGCTGATTCGTGAGCTCACCGACACCCAAGCGCTTGAAGCCCAGGTGATCGAGAACCTGCAGCGCGAAGACGTCACCCCGCTTGAAGAAGCCGAGGGCTACCAAGTGCTCATGAGCAGCGGCCCGCTCACCGCCGACCAAGTGGCCACCAAGATCGGCAAAAGCCGCAGCTACGTGTACAGCCGCATCAAAGTGCTGGACCTGTGCCCCCAGGGCCGCGAAGCCCTGCGCAAAGGTGGCATCGACTTCAGCCGCGCATTGCTTGCAGCCCGCATCCCTGATGAGGCCCTGCAAATCAAAGCCCTGGCCTACATGACCCGCAAGGACTACGGCGGCGACACCCCCAGCTACCGCGAATGCGCCGCGCACGTGCAAAGCCAGTACATGCTCGATTTGAGCAAGGCCCGCTTCAAGATCACCGACGCCGCCCTGCTACCCGACGCAGGCAGCTGCAAAGACTGCCCCAAACGCACCGGCGCCAACCCCGACTTGTTCACTGACGTGAAGGGTGCAGACGTATGCACCCACCCGCCCTGCTACCACGCCAAAGAGCAAGCCCACACCGACGCCCAAGCGGCCCAAGCCCAAGCCAAAGGCCACACCGTCATCACCGGCAAAGCGGCCGTTGAACTGTGGAGCCAAGGCTACCCCCCCAAGATCATCGGCTACCGCCGCTTGGACGACGTGGCCGACAGCCCCACCAGCGCGCCCCTGCGCAAAATCATCGGCGCGCAAATGCAGGCCGAAGGCATCAAGCCCGTGCGCATCGAATCGTCGCGCGACAAAGGCAAGCTGGTGGATGCGCTGCCTAACGACGTGGCCCTGCGCCTGCTCAAGTCGGTAGAAGGCCAGGCCGCCGCCGCCCCCAAAGCCGTGGCCCAAGAAATCAAGGCCTTTGCTGACGACAAAAAAGCCAAAGCCCTCGCCAAAGCCGCCGAGAAGTACGAGCAGGCCTGGCGCAACCAATTGATGGCCAGCACCTGGGCGGCCATCAGCAAAACCGAGCGCGCCGACCTGTTCACACTCGACGTGTTTCGCTACGTGGTGCGCGCCGAAGTCGGCAGCCTCAGCACCGAACACGCCCAGCACCTAAGCGAGCTACTGGGCCTGGGCAAAGTGGGCGCAGCCAGCGCCCTGCACGACTTTGCCAACACCACCCCCCGGCCCGATCTGTTGCTGCTGATCTGCATCGCCCAGCGCGACGCCAGCGCCCAGCACTATCGCCACAACCGCCCCAAAAACGAAGGCCTGATGCTGGTGGCCGAAGTGGCCTTGCAAGAAGCCCTGGCCCACGTCATTGCCGACGCACAAGCCCAAGCCAAAGCCCAGTTTTTGCCCAAGCAGCCCAAGCCCGCCGCCCCCAAGCCCATCGCCGAACCCCCTTGCACTGAAGGCCCCGCTGCGCAAGCTAAATCTACGCGCGCAAAGCAAAGCCTCAAAGGGGCCAAAACGCCCCCGCTGCGCAAGCCCAAACTCAGCGCGGCTGACGCCACCGCGCAGATTGCCGCCGCCTTGCAGGCGGCTGAAACCCAAGCAATCCACGCGCCTGCGGCGCAGGGTATCGCAGGGCCCGACGCTGCTTCGCGCATCGATCCCACAGCGCCCGCTGACCACGCCGTGCCCAAGCTCAAAGCCAGGGCCATCAAGCCATCGGCAAGCGACGCCGCGCCCACCTTTAAGGCCGGTGATTTGGCCATCGTCAAAGCCACCTGCGCCAACGGCAAATGGCGCGGCCGCCGGGTGACCGTGACCGGCGTCAAGGCCAACACCGTCAAGGTGCGCCAGGCCGACACCCCACCGCCCACCGCCGAGCGCTGCGAATTCTTCCCCGAAGACCTGGAGCCCACCCAACCATGACCACCACCCCCCGCCTGGCCGTGCTGGCCGCCCTGGCGCGCACCGATCTGCAAAGCGCCCAACAACTCGGCCGCAGCTGCGGCGCCAGCGCCCTGCGTGAGCTGCGCGCTTTGGAGCGTGAAGGCTGGGTGCGCCGCATCCAACGCCCCGCCAGCGGCCCCACCGCCGCCGACCGCGTGGCCGCCCGCACCCTGTGGAGCCTCACTGACAAAGCGCGCGACCACATGCAGCGCGAAGCCGAAGCCGCCCACCGCGTCGCCGTGGCCGACGCCCAACTGCGTGCCGCCTTTGCCGCGCACTGCGGCCGCAAACCCAACGCACCCGGTGCACCCGGCGCACCCAGCGCACCCGGCCCCGCCACCCCCGGCCTGGCCGCGCGCATCACCACCCCCACCCAGCGCCCCGGCGCGCTGGCCCCACCCGCCCGCTCCGGTGCCACCGACTTTGCCCGCCACCCCAGCAAGGTGGGCCAAGCCCTGTGCTTTCGCCCCGACGCCCCAGCCGACGCCATCTTGGAGCGCACCGCATGACCGACCCCACCCAAGCCCACACCCAAGCCCCCACCACCCTTGCCCAGGCCAGCCGTGAGCAAGCCCTCATGCTCGCGCTGCACACCGTGGCCCAAGAGCTGGCGGACCGCTGTCGCGCCCACCTGGTGCAACGCGGCCTGCCCTCAGCCGAAGTGCGCCTGCCCCTCAGCTTCACCGGCACCGATCTGCGCGTGAACATCCAAGCCGGGCCCGAAGTGCGCGCCCGCAACCTGGCCGACGAAGCGCTGGCCGAAGCCAGCGGCCAGCGGCCCCATACCCCGCTGAACATGGCCCACACCGTATTTGAAGCCCAAGCCCTGCTGCGCGCCTATGCCGGTGAACTGCAGGCCACCGTCTTTGCCGCCAACGCAAGCACGCTGGCCACGCAGAACGCCGCCACCGTGCACGGCCACGCCCTGCGCGTGGCCCGCGCTTTGGACGTGGTGAGGAGCCACCTATGAGCGCCATTCCACCGCCCGGGCTGGCCGGTTCAGTGTTTGGGTTTTTCAGCAATAACCCCGAAAAGATTCGCAGCCTGCGCCACCTGGCCAGGATGTTCGCGGTGGATGAAGTCGACCTGTGGCGCGAGCTGCAGCCGCTGGTGGCGACGGGCCAACTCGCCCATTGGCCAGACCACCTCGACGATGAATGGGTGTACGGCCACCCGAGCTGCAGCAACGTGCCCAAGCACACCGTCGTGATCAACGGCAAGGTCTGCGCGGGGCCACTGCGGCGGGCACCACCCCATGGCACCCCCATCTACCTGCCCAACGCATTGATGCCCGACAGACCACATTTGGACACGTGGAACGTTGACGTGTACGACGGCGCGCTGAAAAGAGGCTTCGTGTTCACCAACCGAGAAGCCGCTATCGCAGTCGCCGGGGCCATGACCCAGCCCCTATGGGATTTTTGCCATGCTCGTTAGCACCGCCCTTGAAGTAACCGGCGCCGCCCTGGGCCTGCTGGGCGCGCTGCTCTTGGCCACCCAATCGCGCCACGCCCCTTGGGCCTGGCTGCTCTGGCTGGCCAGCAACGCCTGCTGGGCCGCATTTGCGGTGCTGGGCAGCTACTGGTTTTTGTTGGCCCAGCAAGTGGGCTTCAGCCTCACATCGGCCATCGGGCTGTGGGTGTGGTTGCTGCGGCCGGCCCTGGCGGCACGTCAGCAACGGAGGGGACTATGAGCAGCGTTGAACATCGAGTGCGTCCGACGATCTTGCTGGCCAGCGGCCGGTACTTTGACTTGCTGGACCCGCGCGGGTCTGGGTTTGATGAGTACGACGTAGCCCATGCGCTAGCGAACATCTGCCGCTTCAACGGCCATTGCCGCGAGTTCTACAGCGTGGCGCAGCACTCCGTGTTGGTCAGCCATGTGGTGCCGCCTTTGGATGCGTTCGCGGGCCTGATGCACGATGCAGCCGAGGCGTTTCTTGGTGATGTCACCAAGCCGCTGAAAGGCTTGCTGCCGGACTACAAAACGCTGGAGCGGCGCGTAGAGCTCGACGTGTTTGCCCGCTTTGGTTTGCCACCTGAACTGCCCCAGTCGGTCAAAGATGCGGATCTGGTGCTGCTGCGCACCGAGCAGCGTGATCTGATGCACAAGGATTCGGGTTTGTGGACGATCACCGAGGGCTTTGAGCCTCTGCGCCAGGTGATCAAGCCGTGGCCACCCAAGGTGGCGCGGGTGCGGTTTCTCAAGCGGTTTCGGGTGATCGCCAGCCATGCCTGACGCCCTCGCCATCCTCACCGCCGAAGACGCCGCGCCGCTCTTGCGCTGCGAGCCCACCACCATGGAAGAGCACGCCCGCAGCGGCTTCTTGCCCGCCGTCAAGATCGGCCGCACCTGGCTGTTCCCCCGCGCCGCGCTTGAGGAGCGCCTGAACGAGCTGGCCCGCCAGAACGTGCCCGCACCTGATGGCGCGCCCACCACCGCCGCAGCGGCCGCACCCACCGCCGCGCCCACTCGCGCCAGGCGCACCACACGGGGCCACCAAGCGGCCGCTGTGCTGCGATCGGTGCCCGCCCCAGCCCAAGGTAGCGCCCCGGCCCCCAAAGGCCGCCAGCGCCGTGTTTTGCCCACGCTGCCCGATCTGTCGGGCTTGACTGAACCGAAGGGGGTCGCATGAACATCCGCACCGCAGCCAAGCGCCGCCAGCGCACCATGCAGCGCTGGCGCGACCAGGCCGATTGGCCGTGGCTGGACTACAAGCGCATACACGATGCCTGGTTTCGACGGCGCTGGGCGATGGCGGCCGCATCTTTTCGCACCATGGCTGCGCTCGGGCTGCAGCTCAAACTGGATGTGCAAGCGGTGGCCGATGGCTGGCAAAAAGCCTTGGCAGCACTGGACGTGGCGATTGCCGCAGTCAAAGCTGGCACGCCAGCCGCGCGCCCTACCCCAAGCGCGCCGACAAATCCTCAGCCCTGAAGCTGGCGTAGCGCAAGGCCATCTTGGTGTCGGACCAGCCCATGATCTTGCAAATCTCAATCTCGCTGAACATCCAGCCCCCGCCCGGGCGGCGCATCTCGAACCAGTTGCAGGTGGCTGTGTGGCGCAGGTCATGTTCTGTGGCAGTGGGCACGTCGGCATAGTCAAACAGCACCCCAAACCGGGCCGACAAGCGGTTTGTGCAGGGCCTCAAATCGGCTGTGGAGCCATCCCAAAACGGCAGCAGCAAACCCACACGCCCCTGGCACCACGCCGCCAGCTCCGGGCGCACCCAGGGCAGCAACGGCACGGTGCGCAACTTGGCGGCCCCACGGTGGCCCTTACTGCCCCGCACGTGCAGCACTTGGCGCGCCAGGTCGACGTGGGCCACCTGCAGCGTGTACGCCTCACGCAGGCGCAGGCCGGTGGCCACGATCAAATCAAACAGCATCAGCAGCGCCGGGTCAGCCGGGTAGGGCCGCTGGCGGTCGGCGGGCTTGGGCGCAATGCCCATCAGCACCGCGCGCACCTGGTCAATCTCGGCGGCCGTCACGCGGCGGTTGTTGGTCTTGTCACGCGGCGCGTCGGCCGCGCCTGACTGCGAATAGCCGCGCGACATCAGCCGCAGCGGGTTGGCAGGCACCGTGCCGCCGCTGCGGCCGTGGGTGAGGCGCAGGCGCGCATCAATCACCCTGGCCAGGGCGCCAATGCGCTTGCGGATCGTGCCGGGCACCAGGCCGCGTGCGTGCAGCGCGGCCACCCACTGGTCGGCCCACGCGGTTGACACGGCCGACAGGCGCACGTCGCCGTGCTCGGCTTCAATCAAGGCCAGAACCGGCAAATCGGTGGGCGCGGCCTGGGGGCGGTAGGCATCAATCAAGGCCGCCAAGCGCGGATCAGCCCCACGCGCCGGGCCCGTGGTGGCGTCAGCCAGGTCTTGCGGCACCACACCCCGATCCAGCAGCGCGCGCAGCTGCTGGTCATACGCCCGCGCCTGGGTTTCGTCGTCAAACGTGGCGTAAAACGGGCGCGGCAGCAGCTTGTGCGGCACCTTGATCTGCCACCGCCCGGCGCGATAAGTCACAGACATCGTCACCTCTCAAAAACTCGCCTCAACGGATTATCCAATCCGTCTAGCGTCGGCATTGCAGCCCAAAACGAGCTGCAAGCGAGGCGATTTGAGGTGATTTTCAGCCGAATTGCAAGTGCGGGTTACTTCGCAAGCCGATCACAAGTCATTGATTTAGCTTGTGTTTTTATGGAGGCGCGACCCGGAGTCGAACCGGGCTAGACGGATTTGCAATCCGTTGCATAACCGCTTTGCTATCGCGCCGCAGGGACTGGCATCGAAACAAAAAAGGGAAGCGAAGCTTCCCTTGTCTGTGTGCTGGTCGCCAAGAACCTGGAGCGGGAGAAGAGTCTCGAACTCTCGACCTCAACCTTGGCAAGGTTGCGCTCTACCAACTGAGCTACTCCCGCGTGAGCCTCAAATTATATGCCGAAAAAACGGCCCGTTTGCCCAGGCTCAAAAAAATTTGCCGCCCACTCCTAGTGCTTCACCGCCGCACCCTTAGGGGCCTCATCCTTGGCGGCTTCGGCGGGCAGCACAGCGGCGGGTTCGTCGTCTAACAGCGGCGTGGGCAGGCGCTCCAGCGCCAACTCAAGCACTTTGTCGATCCAGCGCACTGGAATGATCTTCAGGCCCTCTTTGACATTGTCAGGAATGTCTTGCAGGTCTTTGACGTTTTCTTCGGGGATCAGCACCGTCTGAATGCCACCGCGCAGCGCGGCCAACAGCTTTTCTTTCAGGCCGCCGATGGCCGTGACTTCGCCGCGCAGGGTGATCTCACCCGTCATGGCCACTTCAGCGCGCACGGGGATGCCCGTGAGGGCTGACACCAGCGCCGTGGTCATGGCCGCACCCGCGCTGGGGCCGTCTTTGGGCGTGGCGCCGTCGGGCACGTGGATGTGGATGTCTTTTTTCTCAAAAGCCTCGTCTTTGATGCCCAAGCCGCGCGAGCGGCTGCGCACCACCGTTCGAGCAGCCTCCACCGACTCTTTCATCACGTCGCCCAGCGAGCCAGTGCGGGTGATGTTGCCTTTGCCCGGCATCAGGGCGGCCTCGATGGTGAGCAGATCGCCGCCCACTTCAGTCCAGGCCAAACCCACCACCTGCCCCACCTGGTTTTGCTTTTCAGCGCGGCCATAGGTGTACTTGTGCACGCCCAGAAAATCATTGAGGTTCTCGGCCGTCACTTGCACCTTGGGCGTCATTTTCTTGAGCTGCAGGCCCTTGACCACCTTGCGACAGATCTTGGACAGCTCACGCTCCAGAGAGCGCACGCCTGCCTCGCGGGTGTAGTAGCGAACGATGTCGCGAATGGCGCTTTCGGTGACTTCCAATTCTTCGTCTTTCACGCCATTGTTCTTGAGCTGCTTGGGCAGCAAGTAGCGCAGCGCGATGTTGGTTTTTTCGTCTTCGGTGTAGCCCGACAAGCGGATCACTTCCATGCGATCGAGCAGCGCCGGCGGGATGTTCATGCTGTTGGACGTGGCCACAAACATCACGTCCGACAAGTCGTAGTCCACCTCCACATAGTGGTCGCTGAAGGTGTGGTTTTGCTCGGGGTCTAGCACCTCCAGCAGCGCGCTAGAGGGGTCACCACGGAAATCAGTGCCCAGCTTGTCAATTTCGTCCAACAAGAACAGCGGATTGCGTGTACCCACCTTGGTCAGGTTTTGCAACACCTTGCCCGGCAGCGCGCCGATGTAGGTGCGGCGGTGGCCGCGGATCTCAGCCTCGTCGCGCACACCGCCTAGCGCCATACGAACGTATTTGCGCCCGGTGGCCTTGGCCACGCTTTGGCCCAGCGAGGTCTTGCCCACCCCCGGGGGGCCCACCAAACACAGAATGGGCGCCTTCACCTTGTCCACCCGCTGCTGTACCGCGAGGTATTCCAAGATGCGGTCTTTGACCTTTTCAAGGCCAAAGTGGTCTTCGTTGAGCACCGCTTCGGCATTGACCAAGTCGTGCTTGATCTTGGTTTTTTTGCTCCACGGCAGATTCACCAGCACGTCGATGTAGTTGCGCACCACGGTGGCTTCAGCCGACATGGGTGACATCAGCTTGAGCTTTTTGAGTTCAGCGTCAACCTTCTTGCGCGCTTCAGCGGGCATCTTGGCGGCGATGATTTTTTTCTCAATCTCTTCGATGTCGGCGCCTTCTTCGCCCTCGCCCAGCTCCTTCTGGATGGCCTTGACTTGCTCGTTGAGGTAGAAATCGCGCTGGTTTTTCTCCATCTGCCGCTTCACGCGGCCACGGATGCGCTTGTCGACGTTCAAGATGTCGACCTCACGCTCCAACTGGGCATAAAGGTTCTCTAGCCGCGCGCGCACATCGGCTTCATCGAGCACGCTTTGCTTGTGCTCCAGCTTGAGCGGCAAGTGCGCGGCGATGGTGTCGGCCAAGCGCCCCGCGTCGTCGATGCTGGCGATCGACGTGAGGATTTCCGAGGGAATTTTTTTGTTGAGCTTGACGTACTGATCAAACTGCTGCATCACCGCGCGGCGCAACGCTTCAATCTCGGACGAGGCTTGCTCGCCCGCCTGCGGCATCGGCAAGGGGGTGACGTTGCCCGAGAACAAATCACCATGGTCAGTGATGGTGTTGACGGTGGCGCGCTGCAGGCCTTCAACCAGCACTTTCACCGTGCCGTCGGGCAGTTTGAGCAGCTGCAGAATAGTGGCCACCGAGCCCACGGCAAACATGTCTTCGGCGCTGGGCTCGTCTTTGGCAGCGGCCTTTTGCGCCACCAGCATGATGCGCCGCTCGGCGGCCATGGCTTGCTCAAGCGCCTTGATGCTCTTAGGGCGGCCCACGAACAGCGGAATGACCATCAAGGGGAACACCACCACATCGCGCAGCGGCAGCAGCGGCAGAACAATGGGCTCAGAGGGCAACGGTGACTGACCAGACATGGCAGCAATCCTGAAAAAAAGAGACTGACCTGTAAGTGGGCGGCTCAGGGTGTATTTTCAACCCGTTGGGCTTACACCACCCGAACCCGCCCAGCACCCACCCAGATCAACTGGTTGCTACAAAAAAGTGAGCTGCCTGCGCAATGAAATAGAGCGCTGCAGCGGTATTTGACTTAGGCCCTTGGCCCACGCGGCGCGCTGGGCCTGCCGTTCAGGCCTGTTTGGCGCTTTCGCGATACACCAGCAATGGCGGCTTGGATTCGTCGATGGTGGACTCTTCCACCACCACCTTGGCCACGTTGGGTGTACTGGGCAAATCGAACATGGTGCCCAGCAAGGCTTGTTCGAGAATTGAGCGCAGGCCCCGAGCGCCGGTTTTGCGCTCCAGCGCCTTGGTGGCAATGGCTTTGAGCGCGTTGGGCCGCACTTCCAAATCGACGCCTTCCATGGCCAGCAGTTTGGCGTATTGCTTGACCAGCGCGTTTTTGGGCTCGGTCAAGATTTGCACCAAGGCTTCGGCGGACAACTCGGCCAAGGCGGTGACCACAGGCAGGCGGCCGACCAGTTCAGGAATCAGGCCGAACTTGATCAAGTCTTCGGGCTCGATGTCTTGGAACAGCTCGCTTAAATCGCGGCTGGCCTTGCTGCGCACGGAGGCACCAAAACCAATGCCAGACGATTCGGTGCGCGCTTCAATGACCTTCTCAAGGCCTTGGAAGGCACCGCCGCAGATGAACAAGATGTTGGTGGTGTCGATCTGCAGAAAGTCTTGGTTGGGGTGCTTGCGCCCACCCTGCGGCGGCACGCTGGCCATGGTGCCTTCAATAAGCTTGAGCAGCGCTTGCTGCACGCCTTCACCCGAGACATCGCGGGTGATGGAGGGGTTGTCTGACTTGCGCGAAATTTTGTCGATTTCGTCGATATAGACAATGCCCCGCTGGGCACGCTCAATGTCGTAGTTGCAGCTTTGCAATAGCTTGCTGACGATGTTCTCGACGTCTTCGCCCACGTAGCCCGCTTCGGTGAGCGTGGTGGCGTCGGCCATCACAAAGGGCACATCGAGCATGCGGGCCAGGGTCTGGGCCAAGAGCGTTTTTCCCGAACCGGTGGGGCCAATCAGCAAGATGTTGCTTTTGCTGAGCTCGACTTCGTCTTTCTTGGCCTTGTCCTTGTGGCGCAGGCGCTTGTAGTGGTTGTACACCGCCACTGCCAGGGTGCGCTTGGCCACCTCTTGCCCGATCACATATTGATCGAGCTTGAGCTTGAGCTCAACCGGGGTGGGCAAATCCGACTTGGCACCCTCGCCCGCTTCACCGGCCGGGAGTTCGTCGCGAATGATGTCGTTGCACAGGTCAATACACTCATCACAAATGAACACCGACGGCCCGGCGATCAGCTTTTCGACTTCGTGCTGGCTCTTGCCGCAAAACGAGCAATAGAGCGTTTTTTCAGCGGAGGAGCCTTTTCGTTCGGGCATGGATTGCGCCACTCAATGGGGTAAAGGCAATGA
>JAAFIY010000050.1 GCA_013297985.1 Comamonadaceae bacterium
GTATGACATCGTGCACGCCGCCCAAGAAGCCGCCGTGGCCGCCACCCGCCCCGGCCAGCGCTTTACTGATCCGCATGAAGCCGCCGTCCGCGTGCTAGCCCAGGGCATGCTGGACGTGGGCCTGATCGATCGCGCCAAATTCCCCACGCTAGACGACGCCATCGAGCAGCGCGCCTATTTCGCCCACTACATGCACCGCACCGGCCACTGGCTGGGCCTGGATGTGCACGACTGCGGCAGCTATGTCGAGCCGTCTGAGGCAGGCCAGACCAGCGAACGGCGCGATCCGCTGTCGGGCGAGATCATCACCAACCGCCCCAGCCGCATCCTGCAGCCCGGCATGGTGCTCACCATTGAACCCGGCATCTACGTGCGCCCCGCCGAAGGCGTGCCAGAAGCGTTTTGGAACATTGGCATTCGCATCGAAGACGATGCCGTGCTGACATCCACCGGCTGCGAGTTGATCACCCGCGATGTGCCGGTAGCGGCTGATGAGATTGAGGCGCTGATGCGCGCCGCCTAAGCACAGGCGTTTCAAGAAAAAAAGGGCTCTAGCGCCCGATTTATCAGCGCAAGCAGCTACGCTTTTTGTAGCAAACCGCTTTAGCGCGCGCGGTGGCCTTTGTGGTCGTACATGCGCGCATCGGCGGCTTTGAGCAAGCTGTCGGTGTCTTGGCCGTCCTCTGGGTAGAAGGCCACGCCCAGCGCCGTTCCCACCCGCAAATCCGCCGCACCTGCTTGGGAAGTGACGCTATCCAGCGGCAAGGCCAGCGCCGCCTCAATGCCGCTGGTGATGCGTGCGATGGCGGTGTCGCTGTCCATGCGCCACAGCACCATCACAAATTCATCACCGCCGAGCCGCGCGACCACGTCGCCCGGGCGGATCACGCCGCGCAGGCGTTTGCCCACTTCCGTCAGAACCGCGTCGCCCACATCGTGGCCAAGCTGATCGTTGATGGCTTTGAATCCGTTCAAATCCAGAAACAGCACCGCAAACTGGCGTTTGGGGCCTGCGGCGCCCCCCGCCTGTTGCCGCTGGCGATACTGCTCAATGGCAAAGGCCACCTGGCGGTGCAAAGCGGTGCGGCTGGTAAGACCCGTTAACCGATCGGTGCTCAGCTCGGTCTGCATGGTGTTGAGCGTTTGCGCGAGCTGGCCGATTTCGTCGCGTCGGTCACTGGGCAGGATCACATCGAGTTCACCCCGCCCCAGCCGCTGTGCGCCCACTTGTAGTTGGCGGATGGCACCCACCACCGAGTCCAACACCCGCAAGCCCAGCAGCAGCACCAGCACCGCCGCCAAAGTGCCCAGCGCGGCCGACAAAAACACGGCCTGCCGCACGCCCACCAGTTGATCGTCGTCCGGCACCGCCACCAGCACCGTCCAACCGAGTAAATCATCCTTAGGGGCGGGGCCCACGCCGCCCACCGCCGCCCGGTAAAGCCGCCCAGCCACCTCAAATGAAAACGCGGTAACCGGGGCAATCAGGGGTTGTTGGCGCGCTGCCGCCAGTTCGGTCTTCCACGCCGCCCAGGCGGCGCGCACCAACGCGTGCTCGGAATTGTCCGCATTTACCAGGGTGGGCTGCCCTTGCGCATTGCGTTTTTGCTGCGCAGCCATGGATGAGGCCACCAACGCGCCGTCGGCCTGCACCACCATGGCCAGCCCCGCCCGGCTGGGCCTTAGCTGCGCGACTTGGGCGCCCAGCCCCGCCAAGGGCACATCGCTAGCCACGACACCCACCACCTGCCCCACCAGGTTGAACACCGCCCTAGAACGTGCCACCGACAACTCACCGTCGCGAAAGTTGTTGTGAATCGCACTCCACACCGCCGGCGCTCCCACTTGGGGCCCGGCCTTGCGCGCCGCCTCCACCGCAGCCTTGAACCACACCCGTTCACGCGGATCGAACACGGCCGCCTCTTGCCCCACCTCCACGGCGTTGCCTTGGCGACCATTGAATCGGCTGATCACACGCGGCTGCTCCGGGTCCATGGACGTCCACTCTTTGCCATGCTGACCGCGCCGCTCAATGCCCACAAACCGCCCATTGACGCCACCGAAATACACAAATTGGGTGACCTCAGGATCAGTGCTGTAGCTGGCTTGCCAGAGCTTTTGGCGCCAGGCGTCTAAGGTGCCCGGCTCCAACGTCAAGATGATGTCGTCTAGCGGCGCTGCGGCATACAGGCGGGTGTCGGCCTGCGTCAGCAGGCTGTCGACCTGGGCTTGGATGCGCTTGGCGATTTCATCAATGGCCTGTTCGCTAAGTGAAATCACCGCTTGGACGCTGGCGCGGTACGACAAGTAGCCCACCGCCAGAGCCAACAGCAGGGTCAGCACCACATAGGGCATCAGCAGCGCGGCACGCAGGCTGCGCGGTCGCACGATTGCGTCAAACACTTGAGTCACCCTGTCAAAGAACGCCACGCGGGGGCACGCAGCAAAACGTGTGCCGTGACAGGTCGCTCGGCAGGGCTGGCGGGCGTCAGCCCACACACATGGCCGAACTACATAAGTCAGCCGTTATTGTCTTGGGCGCTGGCCAAGCCAGGGCCAAATCCCGAGCCGCCGCTAGGGCCTTATTGCTGCGGGGCAGGCCATCCAAATCCGGCGCGGGGGCCCCAACGCCAATTGACCGCTAGCGGGCGCGATTGGCTTTGTGGGCGTACATGCGGGAGTCTGCGGCTTTCAGCAGGCTTTCGCTGTCTTCGCCGTCTTCGGGGTAGAACGCGGACCCCACCGCAGTGCCCACCCGCAAGTCAGGCGCTCCAGGTAGTGAAAGCACGCTGTTTAGCGGTTGCCCCAGCGAAGCGTGGATGGCGTCAATCACACGCTGCAAGCTCACTTCGGAGCTCAGCCGCCAAAGCACGACCACAAATTCATCGCCACCCAGCCGCGCCACCACGTCACCCGGGCGCACCACCCGACGCAAGCGCTGGCCCACTTCGGCCAGCACCGCGTCACCCGCGTCGTGGCCAAGCTGGTCATTGACGGCCTTAAAACCGTTCAAGTCCAGAAACAGCAGCGCGAACTGACGCGCGGGTGGCGCAGGCGTTGGGGGCAGCGGGGCCAGCTCAGACAGACCGTCCAGCGGCAGTTGGGCCGGTGAGGCGTCAGTGGCCGCAGCTTGCTCGGCCACTGGCGCTGCGCCCACCGCACGGCTGTGCGCCTGTTCAATGGCAAAGGCCAGCTGGCGCTGCAAGGCGGTGCGGCTGGTCAGGCCAGTAAGACGGTCAGTGCTTAGCTCGGTTTGCATGGCGTCTAGCGAACGCGCGAGCTGTCCGATTTCGTCACGCCGCCGGTGCGGCAGCGGCACATTGAGTTCACCGCGCCCCATCCGCAGCGCGGCAGACTGCAGGTTGCGAATGGCGCGCACCACCGAACCCACCAGCCGCAAGCCAATCAGCAGCGTCAGCACAGCAGCCAGAGCACCCAGGCTGGCCGTCAAGGCCACCGCACGTTCGAGCCCACCGAGTTGGTCGTCATCAGGCACCACGACCAGAGCAATCCAGTCAGGCATGCCGCCCGGGGCGCTGGCAGCCAGGGCGCGCACGGCCACCCGCTGGGTGTTGCCTTGGTAGTCAAAAACGAAGCGCGTTTCGCCGGTGGTGGGCGGTGCGTCTTTGGCTGGGTCAGCGCGTTGCGCTTGCCATGCGGCCCATGCCGCACGAACCAAGGGGTGGTGTGCCTCGTCGGCGTTCAAGCGCCGCACCCGCCCTGTGCCGTCGAGTCGGGTTTGGGGGCCCACCGAGGTTGCCACCACTTGCCCATCGGCTTGCACAAGCAAGGCCAACCCATTGGCGCTGGGCTTGAGCGACTCCACAAACGCGCCCAGCGCAGTCAAAGAAATATCTGTGGCCACCACGCCCAGCAACTTACCGTTGGGATCAAACAAGGCGCGGCTGCGGGCCACGGACAGCTGGCCATCGCGAAAGCTGTTGTGGATCGGGCTCCAGACCATCGGGCCCGCGTCGCGGGCGATCGAGGCTTTCGCTGCCGCCTGCACTGCGGTTTGGTACCACACGCGCTGGCGAGGGTCGAAGGGCTTGTCTTCGACGCTGGTCGAAGTAAATGCTCTGATTTGATAGGCGAACTGGCGAATCTCGCGTGGCCTGTCAGGCGACAAGCCCAGCCGCAGCTCACCCAGATCACCTTGGCGCTCTACCCCCACAAAACGGCCATCGGCGGCGCCGTAGTACACAAAATGCAGCGCCAGTGGGTCTACGCTGTAGGCCGCGATCCACAGCAATTCGTGCCACCGCGCGACCGTGTCGGGCTCGATGGGGGGTGGGATGCCTTCTAGCGTAAGGGCCGCATACAAACGGCCACCGGCGCTGTTGAGCCGATGCTGCACCTCCACCACGATGCGGGCGGCAGTTTCGTCTAGGAGCTGCTCGGTCAGCGCGATGATGGTTTCGGCACTGCTGCGGTAAGACAGCACCCCCACCGCCAATGCCAAGGCCAACGTCAAGCCCACATAAGGCCACAGCAGCACAGTGCGCAGGCTGCGCGGCCGGGTGATCGCCCGAAGAAAATGTTTCACGACAAAGAATGAGCTTGGTCGTTGAACCAGTGAAGAAACCGCGCCCTCGCGTCAAGCCTTTATGGATTGCAACTGAATCGCACAAAGACAGCCCTGATGCGCAGGCCAAACCAATGTAGCCCAACGCCGCCGAGCTAGGGGGCTAGTTGGCCAAGGTTTTTCCTAGGGCGTCCCCGCTCCACCACTGGGCTGCTTCGGCCAGGGCCATGCCGTCAGCGGCCACCACACCCGGGGCGCCCCCCTTGGCCCACAGCGCGCCACCCCAGCGCATCGACAAGAACTGTGCACACAGGTGCACGCTGTCGATCATGGCTTGCGCCTTGGCGCGGTCACCGCTGGTGGTGATGAGCCACAGGGTTTTGGTGGCCATGCGGGCTTTGAAATCAAGCTCTGGTACGCGCATCCAGGCGCTCCAGTGGTCCAAGTACAGCTTCAGCGGGGCGGGCAGGCTGTACCAATACACCGGGCTGACAAACACCAGATCGGTGGCGTCGAGCGTGGCTTGGGCCAGCAGCGCCAAATCACCCGTGGGGGCGGGGTATTCGCCCACGCTGTGGCGCTGGTCCACAAAGGGGGCCAGTTGCAGATCGGCCAGCCGCAGCCAGCGCTGGGGCGTGCCTGCGGGCAAGGCTTGGGCGGCCGCGCGGGCCAATGTTTCGGTGTTGCCAGGGCACTGGGCCGGGTCTCGCACGCTGGCGTTGATGAAGGTGAATTGCATGACTGGAATGCTAGCCCCCTGAGGCGTCACCCTGAGTGATCAGCAGCGCAGAAACATCAGGCCCGTTCTAGCTGCACCGCGCAGTCATAAAAGGTGGGGGCGCGGCCCAAGTCAGTGAGGGCTTGGCTAGTGAGCTCGTTGACATTGCGACCGTCCAGCCCGTGTTTGCGCCACCACAGGCCCAGGCCCACCACCACGCCCGGGCGCGCGCGTTCGCTGATGCGGGCCACACAGCGGTAGCTACCCCGCTGATTGAAGACGCGCACCACGCTGCCGTCAGCAATGTCACGCGCAGCGGCGTCCTGCGGGTGCAGCTCAAGATAGGGCTCGCCCTCCATTTGGCGCAGCGCCTGCACGTTCACAAAGCTGCTGTTCAAAAAGTGTCGGGCCGGCGGCGAGATCATGGCCAGCGGATAGGCGGAGTCAGCGCCAGCGCTTTCGTAGTTGGGCAGCACCTCGGGCCAGCCGCTGTGGCCCAGCGCGGCCAGCTCGGCGCTATAAAAATTGCAGCACCCTGTGGCGGTGGGAAAGCCGCCTGCGGCAAATGGAGCATCTGGCAAGGGCAGGTGGGCGAAGCCGTGCGCCATCAGTTCGGGCATCGACACGGCGTCCCCGAACGCGGACTGAATCAGGGCCTCATCACTGGCTTGCAGCGCCGGGTCAGCCAGCTCCGCTCGCTCGGGCACCAGGGGCGCAAGTGCCTGCGCCAGCCGCCGAAAGATCTCGCTGTTGGGCAAGGCCTGGCCCTGGGGTGCGATGGCCGGGCGGTTAAGCAGCACATCGGTGTGGCCATAAGACAAGTGAATGTCCCAGTGCTCTAACTGGGTGGTAGCGGGCAACACCACATCGGCGTAGTCGGCGGTGTCGGTCTGAAAGTGCTCCAGCACCACGGTGAACAAATCGGGCCGCGCAAAGCCTGCGGCCACCTTGGCCGACTCCGGCGCCACTGCCAAGGGGTTGCTGTTGTAGACGATGAGGGCTTGCACCTTGGGGCCAAACACCTCGTCGCCCGGGTGCAAGAGCGCGTTGCCAATGGTGCTCATGTTGATGGTGCGCGGCTGCTGGCCACCCAACAGATCGGGCCGTTGCAGAGCCGCACGCTGCACCGGGAACTGGCCAGAACTGCTCATGAGCAAGCCGCCCGCCGCATGCCGCCAGGCGCCCAAAAGCGCTGGCAGACAAGCCACCGCCCGCACCGCATTGCCGCCGCCTCGGGTGCGCTGCATGCCGTAGTTCAGGCGAATGGCCACGGGCTGATTGGCTCGCGCGGTTTGGCCCATGGCTGCCGCGAGCTCCACGATGGCTTGGGCCGACACCCCGCAATAGGCGGCGGCCCGCTCGGGCGGCCATTGGGCGGCACGCTGGGCCAGGCCGTCAAAGCCCAAAGTGTGCTGGGCGATGTAATCGTGATCTAGCCAATCGTGGGTGATCCATTGGTGCATCAATGCATAGGCCAGGGCCGCATCGGTGCCCGGCAAGATGGGCAAGTGGTGATCACACTTATCGGCTGTTTCGCTGCGGCGCGGGTCAATGCACCACAACGTAGCCCCTGCGCGCTTGGCCGCTTGGGCGTGGCGCCAAAAGTGCACGCTGCTGGTGATGGGGTTGCTGCCCCAAATCACAATGAGTTGGCTGTGGGCAAACTGCTCCACCCGCATGCCCACCTTGCCGCCCAAGGTGTGGGTTAAGCCTTCAGCCCCAGCGCTGGCGCAGATGGTGCGGTCTAGCAGCGAAGCCCCGGCCGCATGAAAAAACCGCGCCGCGATGCCTTCGCCCTGCACCAGGCCCATGGTGCCCGCGTAGGAATACGGCAGCAGCGCCTGCGGCTGCTGGCGCACGATGGGCGCTAGGCGTTGGGCGACAAGGGCCAGCGCCTCTTCCCACGTGGCGGGGCGAAAGGCGCTGGCGGCGGTGTGGCCGGTGGGCAAGCCGCCTAGGGCTTTGGGCGCCACGCGGATCAGTGGGGTGCTTAAGCGTTCAGTGTGATGGGTGCGCTCGGCATAGCGGCTGACCTTGTGGCACAGCACGCCCGCCGTGTGCGCGTGGTTCGGGTTGCCTTGCACTTTGAGCACGCGACCACCCGGCACGGTGTCGTCCACGGTGCTGATGATCGAACAGGTGTCGGGGCAGTCATGCGGGCAGGCGCCCACAACGGTGCGGTAAGCAGGCGCGAGGGAAGCGACATCGTTCATGGCGGACTCACAGGCGATACAGGGCAGGCAGGCGGGCAGACAGAGTCGAAAAAGGCGAGCAAAACAGGCTGTTGCGCCCTGTTTTACGCCCTAACCAGCTATGAAAAACATAGCTATCTAGCTGAGAGACGATGCGCTGCGCCGTTTGCTAGCGGCGGCATTGCCCGCCATCGGGGGTGGGCGCTCTTCAAACACGGTCGACAGCACCACCGTGCTGGTGGTGCGGGCAATGCCCGGGATGGCTTTGATGCGGTAGAGCACTTCTTCCAAGGCCTGGGCATGGGTGGTGCGGATCTTGGCCAGTTCGTCGTATTCGCCGGCCACGCTGTGCAGTTCCAGCAGCTCGGGGATTTCGCGCAAACGGTTGGAGATTTCGCCGCAATGCACACCCGCCTCGTTGCGAATGAGCACAAACGCGGTGAAGTGCAGGCCCACGCGGTCTGGGTTGATGCGCAGGGTAAAGCGCTCGATCACGCCGCGCTCAATCATTTTTTTGACGCGCTCATGCACGGCGGCCGTCGACAAGCCCACATCAACGCCCACGTCAGCGTAGGAACGTCGGCTTTCTTCTACCAGAACCGTAAGAATTCTCGCGTCGACTTCATCTAGCTGGACAATTGCTTGCATTGGCTGGTGTTCTTTGGGATGATGACGTCTGGCGAATCTTCGCTTTCGCCAGTCTTTATCTGCTGTAAGCGCATGAATACCAAAATTTATCTGGCATCGGTGGCTGGCGCCAGCCCGCCAAACACGCCCGGCTGGCGCTTGAGCCCCAGCGCCAGCAACCGGGCGGTGCTGTTGGCATTGTTGATCGTGTACGGCGTTTGGGGCACCACGTACCACGCGCTCAATGTGGCCATGGCCAGCATGCCGCCACTCACCTTGAACGGTAGCCGCTTCGCGTTAGCCGCAGCTTTGATGGCCGTCTGGGTGCTTTGGCGGGCGAGGCGCACCGGGCAGCCCCCGCAGTGGCCCACCCGTGGCCAATGGCTGCACGCGGGGATCATCGGCACGCTGATGGGTGCTGCCGCCATGTCCCTGGTGGTGCTGGCGCAGAAGGCGGGCATCGGTTCGGGGCTGATGGCCACCGTGGTGACCACCATGCCCATGTGGCTGGCCCTGTGGTCGCGCCTGGGCGGTGAGGCAGTTGGGTCCCTGCGCTGGCTGGGCTTGGCGCTTGGCGTGGCCGGGGCGGCCGTGCTCACCTTGGAGGGTGACTTTGCTGCAACGCCGACTGGCGCGCTCTTGGCGTTTGCAGCGCCGCTGTGTTGGTCGGTGGGCTCGTATCTGTCGCGCAAGCTGTCGCTGCCGCCCGCGCAAGAAGCGTCTGCGACACAGTGGGCGGTGGCAGGCGCTGTGGGGTGTGGCGTGGCTGCTTTTGCCGAACCTTCGGGCTGGGCCTTGATGCTGCAGGCCACCCCCGCCTCTTGGCTGGCATGGGCGTATCTTGTGGGCGCAGGCACGCTGCTGACGCTAAGCGCTTACTTGTGGTTGCTGCAGCACACCCATCCGGCGCTGGCGGGTTCTTACGCTTTTGTTAACCCTGTGGTCGCTTTGGCGGTGGGCGTGTGGTTGGGTGGTGAGCGCTTGAGCGGTTGGGTATTTGTGGCACTGCCCCTGATTGGCGCCGGGCTGGCACTGGTGCTGTACGCGCCCAGCCTGGCCGCTGCTTGGAGCCGCAGGCACTCAAGCCACTGAGCGAGCCGGCACGCTGCTCTGGCATCGCCTGCCCGGTGTCGTTCGAAACGGTCCCTAGGCGAGGGTGACTTTCAAGCCAGACGTCGCCGTGCCGTGGACCAACCGCCTCTCTGATGGCGCCTATGCGGAGCCGACGCGCCTGATGCGGCGAAGCCTGGCCCGGAAACAGGTTTGCACCGCCGATGGCCAGTGTCCGCGCTGGCTTGACTGCTGCCATAGGCTTCGGATACAGGGTGGACGCCTCCTGCCGCTGCCGGGTCGCCCCTTGCGCTTTAGCTGTCGCAACGGGATCGGCGCTCAGCGCCCAGGGACGCTGGACTCGGGTGATTACCTGCAATTGATGCCGCCGCCACATGCTGGCCGCCCCCGCTCGAAATCACACGCTGACTGACTGGCGCGACCTGGTGGGATGAGCTGATATGACGGCAACGCGGTGAAGCAAGCTTGCGTGCTCTATCAGCCTTCAGCCCAGCCGAGATCGGCCTGCGCAGCTATCAATACAGGAGCTGCAGTCCAGTCGGTGAAGCTCGGGGAACCTTGACTAAAGCGCCGAGGGACGACCGGGTGCACAGTGGCAGTCTGCCGTTGACTACCGCTGCAGCGCCTAAGATGCTCCAGACACAAAAAAGCCCGCGACAGCGGGCTTTTTGATTGCTGTTCCGCATAGCACGGAACCCGCAAATTTGGTTGCGCGAGGAGGATTTGAACCTCCGACCTTTGGGTTATGAGCCCAACGAGCTACCAGACTGCTCCATCGCGCGACAAGGCTTTGATGATAACACTAAAACGCCCTGGGCCGAGCCCACGCGCGTTAAAAATCTCATTTGACTGCGCTGCCAGCGTCAGGAACTGCCTGAGTTTCAGGACGATCCACGAGCTCTACCAGGGCCATAGGCGCGTTGTCGCCCACACGGAAACCCATTTTCAGAATGCGCGTATAGCCACCCGGACGGGTCTTAAAGCGCGGGCCCAAATCGGCGAACAATTTCGCCACACTGTCACGATCACGCAGCCGATTGAAGGCTAGACGTCGATTGGCCAGTGTGGGCTCCTTCGCCAAGGTAATCATGGGTTCCACCACACGGCGCAATTCCTTGGCCTTCGGCAGGGTGGTTTTGATCACCTCATGCTCAATGAGCGAATTCATCATATTGCGCAACATGGCCAAGCGGTGTTCGCTGGTCCGATTGAGCTTACGCAAGCCGTGTCCGTGACGCATGATAGTTCCTTTTTGATAATATCAAGCAGCCGTATCAGGTACTGCTCGGGGTCGCCGCGCGATCAAACGCTGACGCCATGGGTGTCAAGATACTCACTGCGTCGCATGCGGCCAACAATACCAGCACGCGACGCGCACCTATTAACGCTTGTCCAAACCTGCCGGTGGCCAAGCGTCAAGTTTCATTCCCAAAGTCAAGCCACGTGAAGCGAGCACTTCCTTGATTTCGTTCAGAGACTTGCGCCCCAGGTTCGGGGTTTTTAGCAATTCGTTCTCAGTGCGCTGGATCAAATCGCCGATGTAATAGATGTTTTCAGCCTTCAGGCAGTTGGCAGAACGAACGGTAAGTTCCAATTCATCCACAGGGCGCAACAAAATCGGGTCAAACTGCGTGCTGCTGCGCGGCGCTGGTGCGTCAAACGCCGCCAATTCGCCGCCTTCCAATTGGGCAAAAGCCATAAGCTGCTCAACCAAAATCTTGGCAGAAGCTCGCACGGCATCTTCGGCCGTCACGGCGCCGTTGGTCTCAACGTCCAACACCAACTTGTCCAAGTCAGTGCGCTGCTCGACGCGCGCACTTTCGACCGTATAGCTCACTCGCTTCACCGGCGAAAACGATGCATCCAAAACAATACGGCCAATCGACTTCGCAGGCTCGTCCCCATAGCGGCGCACATTGCCCGGCACGTAGCCGCGCCCTTTCTCCACTTTAATTTGCATGTCCAGCTTGCCGCCGTGCGACAAATTGGCAATGACGTGTCCCGGATTGACAATTTCCACGTCATGAGGTGTTTGGATGTCACCCGCCACCACAACGCCTTCGCCATCCTTGCGCAGGCTCAGGGTTACTTCGTCACGGTTGTGAAGCTTAAAAACGACGCCCTTCAGATTCAACAGAATACCGACCACGTCTTCTTGGACGCCGTCGATCGAAGAATACTCGTGTAAGACACCGGCAATGGTGACTTCGGTCGGAGCAAAACCGACCATAGACGACAGCAACACGCGACGCAGTGCGTTTCCGAGCGTGTGCCCATAGCCACGCTCAAACGGCTCCAACTCCACTCGGGCGCGATGCTGCGCCACTTGCTCAACATTAATAGACTTCGGCTTCAGCAGTTGGGTTTGCATGCAGACTTCCTTTTGTGGCAACCGAACGGTAAATCAAGACCGCGAGTGCCATTGAAGCGCCTGGTGCGACGATGCAACGTCGACCAGGGACCAAGGGCTTTACGCCAAAACGAAGATCACCGCGAGTACAACTCGACAATCAGCGATTCGTTAATGTCAGCGCCGAACTCATCACGGTCGGGGACTTTCTTGAATACACCTTCCGCTTTTTCGACATTGACCTCCACCCAAGCAGGCAAACCCACCTGAGTGGCCAACTGCAGCGCCTCAAGCACGCGGCTCTGTTTTTTTGATTTTTCGCGGACAGCAACGACATCCCCCACCTTCACCAAATAAGAAGGGATGTTCACCACGGCGCCATTGACAGTAATGCCTTTGTGCGAAACCAATTGACGCGCTTCGGCCCGTGTAGAGCCAAATCCCATTCGGTAGGCAACGTTGTCCAGGCGGCATTCCAACAACGCCAATAGATTTGAGCCCGTATTGCCACGGCGGCGGTCCGCCTCAGCGAAGTACCGGCGGAACTGACGCTCCAAAATGCCATACATGCGCTTGACTTTTTGCTTCTCGCGCAACTGGACACCAAAGTCCGAGGTCCGGCTGCCAGAGGTACGCCCATGTTGACCAGGCTTGGAGTCAAACTTCGCTTTATCGCTGATGGAGCGGCGGGCGCTTTTCAGAAATAGGTCTGTCCCTTCGCGGCGGGACAATTTGGCCTTGGGGCCGAGCATACGTGCCACAGTTGACGTCCTTTTAAATTCTGCTGCGGTCTGCTACCGCAGGAGCCCGGCCACAAATGCGTGCCGAGCGGTGGGCTTAAGAAAAAGCGGTGGTGACAATTGCCGCCCGCAGGGGCGCCAACCGCAAAGCAGTCGCCGCCTTAGATGCGACGACGCTTTTGGGGGCGGCACCCGTTGTGGGGTATCGGCGTGACATCGGCAATCGACGTGATGCGGATGCCCAACGCACCAAGAGCGCGCACTGAGGACTCACGGCCGGGGCCGGGACCTTTGATCTCGACGTCCAGGTTCTTAATACCTTGCTCCATCGCTGCTCGCCCGGCCACTTCCGACGCCACCTGAGCAGCGAAGGGGGTAGATTTGCGCGAGCCCTTGAAGCCCTGGCCACCACTCGACGCCCAGGACAGCGCATTGCCTTGGCGATCCGTGATGGTGATGATGGTGTTGTTGAACGAAGCGTGCACGTGCGCAATGCCATCGGCCACGTTCTTGCGAACTTTTTTGCGGACGCGCTGCGCGGCGTTGTTGGCGGGTGCTTTTGCCATGATGATTCCCTGGTATTACTTCTTCAACGCAGCGGCGGCACGGCGCGGGCCTTTACGCGTGCGCGAGTTCGTGCGCGTACGCTGGCCGCGGACCGGCAAGCCGCGACGATGGCGAAAGCCTCGGTAGCAGCCAATGTCCATCAAGCGCTTGATGTTGATGGTGACCTCACGGCGCAAGTCACCTTCGATGGTCAGCAACCCAATCTGATCGCGAATTTTTTCAAGATCGCCGTCGGTGAAGTCTTTCACCTTCTTTGCATAGGCAATGCCACACGCTTCGCAAATCTTGCGCGCGGTGGTGCGACCAATGCCAAAGATAGCCGTCAAACCGATCTCAGCATGCTTGTTCGGCGGAATGTTAATACCAGCAATACGTGCCATATCAATCTACCTTAAAAATCAGCCTTGCCGCTGCTTGTGACGCGGGTCCGTGCAAATCACACGCACGACGCCATTGCGGCGAATGATCTTGCAATTGCGACAGATCTTTTTAACGGAAGCGGAAACTCTCATACGACACCTTCGACGTTCTTGCCAGCTCGCTGCTGGCTCGCAAACAATTCACTTCGCCCTGAACACAATCCGCGCACGCGTCAGATCGTACGGCGTTAACTCGACAGTAACCTTGTCACCTGGCAAAATTCGAATGTAATGCATTCGCATTTTTCCAGAAATGTGCCCCAATACTACGTGACCATTTTCCAGCTTTACCCTAAACGTGGCATTGGGCAAATTCTCCAACACCTCGCCCTGCATCTGTATGACATCGTCCTTCGCCATACACTAGCCACCCATGGAAGTCCTGAAGTTGGCCTTTTTCAATAAAGACTCATACTGCTGCGACATCATGTAGTTCTGGACCTGCGCCATGAAATCCATGGTCACCACCACAATGATCAACAGTGACGTACCACCGAAGTAAAACGGGACGTTGTATCGCAGGATCAAAAACTCAGGCAACAGACACACCAAAGTGATGTAAATCGCCCCCACCATCGTCAGGCGTAACAGAATCTTATCGATGTATCGCGCGGTCTGGTCACCCGGCCGAATCCCCGGAACAAAGGCGCCGCTCTTCTTTAAGTTGTCGGCAGTCTCGCGGCTATTGAAAACCAACGCCGTGTAGAAAAAGCAAAAGAAGATGATGGCGGCCGCATACAACAAGATGTAGATCGGCTGGCCTGGCGTCAGTGTGGACGCGATGTCTCTCAGCCACGTCATCGATTCGCCCGTGCTGAACCAACCGACGATAGTGGCCGGCAGCAAAATAATAGACGACGCGAAAATGGGCGGAATCACACCAGCCATATTCAACTTCAGCGGCAGGTGTGACGATTGCCCGCCATACACCTTGTTGCCCACCTGGCGCCGAGCGTAATTCACTAAAATCTTGCGCTGCCCCCGTTCAACAAACACCACAAAGTATGTTACTGCGGCGACGAGCACCAAAATCAACAGGCAAATGATAATGCTCATGGCGCCGGTACGGACCAGCTCAAGAAGACCACCAATGGCACCCGGCAGACCAGCTGCAATGCCCGCGAAAATCAGAATAGAAATACCGTTGCCGATACCGCGCTCGGTAATCTGCTCGCCGAGCCACATCAAGAACATCGTGCCGGCGGTCAAACTGACAATTGCCGTCACGCGGAAGCCGAGGCCGGGGGTGATGACCAGTCCAGCCGCGCCTTCTAGAGCCAACGCAATCCCCATCGACTGGAAAAGAGCCAAACCCAGTGTGCTGTAGCGCGTGTACTGGGTAATTTTGCGGCGACCCGCCTCCCCTTCCTTCTTCAATTGTTCAAAGGTCGGCACGACGTAAGTCATTAGCTGGATGACAATGGACGCCGATATGTAGGGCATGATGCCCAGCGCAAACACAGTGAAACGCGACAGCGCACCGCCCGAAAACATGTTGAAGAGGCTGAGCAAACCCCCTTGCTGGCCCTCAAACAACATTTTGAGCTGCGCAGGGTCAATTCCAGGCACGGGAATATGGGCCCCGATCCGGTAAACGACCAAGGCCAGCAGTAGGAAAATCAGGCGCTTGGTCAGGTCGCCGTATTTTCCGCTGCGAGCGAGTTGTGTCGCACTAGCTGTCGTAGATGCCACTATGAACGCCTGGATTGCAAAGGTCTACCCGAGCTGCGCGAATCAAGCGACCGAGCCGCCAGCGGCTTCGATGGCTTGTTTGGCGCCCGCAGTGGCTGCCACGCCAATGAGCTTCACCGACACCGAAATAGCGCCAGATTTGATCACTTTGACTCGGCGGATCATTTGATCCACCAAGCCTGCAGCCTTCAATGCCAACAAATCGACTTCGGGCTGCGCCAAGGCGTTGAGTTGCGACAGGGTCACTTCCGCGTTGTACCGAAGCGCAGCAGACTTAAAGCCACGCTTTGGCAAACGGCGCTGCAGGGGCATCTGCCCCCCTTCGAAGCCCACCTTGTGGTAGCCGCCCGCACGCGACTTTTGGCCCTTGTGCCCGCGCCCCGCAGTCTTGCCAAGGCCAGAGCCGATACCACGTCCTACACGACGGCGAGATTTCTTGGCGCCGTCGGCCGGCTTGATTGAATTCAGTTCCATGATGACTTAAAGCACCCGAATCAGGTAGCTCACCTTGTTGATCATGCCGCGCACCGCAGCGGTATCACCCAACACGCGCGTGCTGCCAATTTTGCGCAAGCCCAATCCGCGCACGGTGGCGCGGTGGCTTTCCTTGCAACCGATCGGGCTGCGCAGCAGCTGAACGGTGACCATTTTCTGTTCAGTCGTCATTTTTCGTGCCTCGCCGCTCAGGCAAACAGTTCTTCGACGGTTTTGCCGCGCTTGGCAGCAATTTCTGCGGCCGTGGTCGACTTGCTCAGCGCGTCCAAGGTGGCGCGCACCATGTTGTAGGGGTTGGTCGAGCCGTGGCTTTTAGCCACGATGTCGGTAATGCCCATGACTTCGAACACCGCGCGCATGGGGCCACCCGCGATGATGCCGGTACCCTTAGGAGCCGGAGACATCATGACGGACGCGGCACCGTGGTGACCGTGGACCACATGGTGAATCGTGCCGCTCTTCAAAGACACCTTCAGCATCTGACGTCGGGCTTCTTCCATCGCCTTTTGCACCGCAGCCGGCACTTCTTTCGACTTGCCCTTGCCCATGCCGACGCGCCCGTCACCGTCACCGACAACGGTCAAGGCAGCAAAGCCGAGAATCCGGCCGCCCTTGACCACCTTGGTGACGCGGTTCACCGCGATCATTTTTTCGCGCAGGCCGTCTTCCGGACCATCACCCTGGGGGCGACCTTGCATCTTGCCTTGTACTTTTGCCATTTGAGTACCTGTTTTGGTCAGAACTGCAGTCCAGCTTCGCGTGCAGCGTCAGCGAGCGCTTTCACGCGACCGTGGTACGCGTAGCCAGACCGGTCAAAAGCAACTTTTTCAACACCGACGGCCTTGGCCTTCTCGGCGATCAGCTTGCCTACGATCTGGGCAGCTGAAGTCACGGCACCCTTACCGCCGCCGCCGCCAACTGCCGCTTTGACGACAGCCTGGGTGGTTGCCACGCTGGCCAACACCTGGGATCCGTCGCCGGAGACCACAGTGGCGTAGGTATGTAAATTGGTACGACCCACCATCAAGCGCGGCACGCCCTGCATGGCAATGCGGATGCGAGTCTGACGGGCCCGGCGCAGCCGTTGTTCTTTCTTCGTCAACATGGCGCTGTTCCTTATTTCTTCTTGGTCTCTTTAAGCGAGATCTTTTCGTCGGCGTACCGAATGCCTTTGCCCTTATAAGGCTCGGGAGGACGGACAGCACGAATCTCAGCGGCGATTTGACCGACACGCTGACGATCTGCACCTTTCAAGACGATTTCGGTCGGAACCGGCGTCGCCACGGTGATACCAGCGGGCATGTCGATATTCACTGGGTGCGAATAACCGACGGTCAGGTTCAGCTTGGCACCTTGTGCGGCAGCCTTGTAACCCACACCCACCAGCGACAGCTTTTTTTCAAAGCCTTTGGTCACGCCTTGCACCATGTTGTTGACCAACTGGCGCATGGTGCCGCTCATCGCGTTGGCTTCACGCGAAGCATCGGCGGGCTCAAACGTGATCTTTCCGGCGTCCTGACGGACGCGCACCAGCATGTTTTGCGACAAGCTGAGTTGGCCGCCAGTGCCCTTGACTTGAATGGCTTGCTCGCCCAGCGCCACTTCGACGCCTGCGGGCACCACAACGGGTTGTTTTCCTACTCGGGACATGTAATGACTCCGTGGGTCAAGCGTCAGGCGACGTAGCAGAGCACTTCGCCACCCACACCAACCGCCCGCGCTTTGCGGTCGGTCATAACGCCCTGGGGCGTGGTGACGATGGCAATACCCAAGCCGTTCATCACGTGGGGGATTGCGTTGCGGCCTTTGTAGACGCGCAAACCAGGACGACTAACGCGCTCCAAGCGCTCAATAACAGGGCGGCCGGCGTAGTATTTGAGGGCAATCTGAAGCTCAGCCTTGCCGTCATTGGTGGCCACTTGAAAGCCATCGATGTAGCCCTCGTCTTTCAACACTTGGACGATGGCCAGCTTAACTTTGGACGACGGAACCGCCACGGTGGTTTTGGCCACCATCTGCGCATTTCGAATGCGGGTCAGCAGGTCCGCGATGGGATCACTCATGCTCATGAATCAGTTCTCCTGCGCGGCTTACCAGCTAGCCTTGGTGATGCCCGGAATATCGCCCGCAAAGGCCATTTCCCGAATCTTCGCCCGGCCAAGTCCAAATTGACGGAAGGTGCCACGCGGCCGACCCGTGATCTCGCAGCGATTGCGCTGGCGAGTGGGGTTGGCATTGCGGGGCAGCTTTTGGAGCGCCAGGCGTGCAGCAGCGCGCTCGTCGTCGGAGCGCTTTGCGTCTTTCGCAATCGCTTTGAGCTCGGTGTGTTTCTGGGCGTACTTCGCCACGAGCTTGTCGCGCTTGAGTTCGCGTTCGATCAGTGCAACTTTAGCCACGGGCCACCTCAGTTCTTGAACGGAAAACGGAAGCCCGACAGCAGCGCTTTGCACTCTTCGTCGGTCTTGGCCGTGGTCGTGATGCTGATATTGAGGCCGCGCAAGGCATCCACCTTGTCGTACTCAATCTCGGGGAAAATGATTTGCTCTTTGACGCCGATGTTGTAGTTGCCGCGGCCGTCAAATGCACGACCCGACACACCGCGAAAATCGCGCACGCGAGGCAGCGCGACCGTCACAAAGCGGTCAAGAAATTCGTACATTTGCACACCGCGCAGCGTCACCATGCAACCAATGGGCTGCATTTCGCGAATCTTGAAGCCTGCGATGGCCTTCTTCGACTTGGTGACGACGGCTTTCTGACCGGCAATTTTGGTCAGGTCGGCGACGGCGTGTTCCATCACTTTCTTGTCGGCCACCGCTTCACCCACACCCATGTTCAAGGTGATTTTCGTGAGGCGAGGAACCTGCATCACCGATTCGTAGCCAAACTTGGCCTTCAAATCGGGAACGATTTTTTCGCGGTAATGTTTCTGTAGACGTGCCATGGTGCGGATCCTTAGCTGGCCTTGATTTCTTCGCCGTTGGACTTGAAGACTCGCACGCGCTTGCCATCAGCCAGCTGTTTGATGCCCACACGATCCGCTTTGCCAGTGGCAGAGTTGTAGATCGCCAAATTGGATTGATGGATCGGCATCGACTTTTCAATAATGCCGCCGGTCGTCCCTTTCATCGGGTTGGGACGCACATGTTTTTTAACCAAGTTGATGCCGTCGACCACGACGTGCTCAACCCCGGCCCGCAGCGATACCTTGCCGCGCTTGCCTTTGTCTCGGCCGGCGATAACGATGACTTCGTCGCCCTTGCGAATCTTGTTCATGGTGTGTTCCGAATCCGAGGGTTACAGCACTTCCGGCGCCAGCGAAACGATCTTCATGAATCGTTCGGTGCGCAGTTCGCGGGTGACTGGGCCAAAGATGCGGGTGCCTATGGGCTCGAGCTTGGCGTTCAGCAGCACGGCGGCATTGCCGTCGAACTTGACCAGCGAGCCGTCATTGCGGCGCAGGCCTTTGGCAGTGCGCACCACGACGGCGTTGTAAATCTCGCCTTTCTTGACGCGACCGCGCGGGGCAGCCTCTTTAATGCTTACCTTGATGATGTCGCCGACGCTGGCGTAACGACGCTTGGAGCCGCCGAGCACCTTGATACACAGGACGGATTTCGCGCCCGTGTTGTCGGCCACTTCTAGCCGTGATTCAGTTTGGATCATGAGATGTGATTCCCAACTTGGCCCGCATGCGACACCCTTGCGGGAATCGGTCAGCGGTCAGTCTTGGGCCCGTCATTGGGAAACCGGTGCTTTGCAGCAAATGCCGCAACCCACCGGCCACCCTTTGCTTGGGGCGAACGCTCGCCCTCAGGTCAGCAAAGGCGAAGCCCTCGAGTATGCACTGAATCAGGTGGGGATGTCAACACCCTCTTTGGGCGGCACATAGACCGGGGGCTCTAAGGCGTGCAACCCGACTGTCCACCTAGGCGGCCACACAGGAGGGTGCCCACTGTGCCCACCCGGGCAACCTAAGCAGCGCCCACGCTGGCGTACCGCTTGGCCAACTGGATGAAATGCTCCAGCATGGGGTCATGGCCCGTTTCCATAGTCAGAATTCTGGCGACGCTTGGCGCCAGTCGCTGAGCGCGACGCGCGTCGACAAACAGCAAGCGGCTGCGGCGCGCCAACACATCTTCGACCGTTCGGGCGTATTCGTACCGCGCGGCGAATCGCACCATCGCCTCAGTTACCACCAAATCGGCGTCCCCAGGCGCACTGCCCAGTGGTGTGGACGCGCCCGGCAAGCGCGCCACCCACGTGGCATCGCTGCCGTACAAATGCATACCGCCTGCCGTGGTCAGCCCCGGCTGGGCGACGCCAGCGGCAGGCGCGCCCACCAGTCGATGCAGCGCCGTCACGCTGGGCGTCAGCCGTTCGGATGGCAATAAACCGGCTTGCGCACAGCGTTGCAGCACATCCTCGGCCATCGCCCGGTAAGTGGTCCACTTGCCGCCCGTCACCGTGACCAGCCCGCTTTTGCTCACCAACACGGTGTGCTCGCGGCTCAAGCCCTTGGTGGCTTCGGCATCGTCGTCCATGGGCTTGACCAATGGGCGCAGCCCCACCCAAGCACTGAGCACATCCGAGGTTTTGGGTGGCCGCGCCAAGTAGCGCGCCGCTTCGCTCAGGATGAATTCGACCTCTTGGGCCAGCGGGCGTGGCTCACGTTGCACGTCGGGGCGCGGTGTATCGGTGGTGCCCAGGATCAATGCGCCCATCCAAGGCACCGCGAACAACACCCGCCCATCTGCCGTCTTGGGCACCAGCAGTGCATGTTCACCAGGGCTGAAGTGCCTGGGCACGACCAAATGCACGCCCTGGCTGGGGGCCACCATCGACCGCACAGGGCGCTGCAAGGCCTCGCCATCGATCTGGCGCAAGCCGTCGACCCAAACACCGGTGGCATTGATGACACAGCGGGCCCGCACTTCAAATGCCGTCTTGGTTTCGCGACAGCGCAAATGCACCCCGGCAACGCGCATGCCCCCCGCCCCCGACGGCTTGTGCACCAGGCCCTCGGCCTTTATGTAGTTGACCAGCGTTGCCCCGGCCGCCGCTGCCGAACGCGCCAACGCAATCGCTAGGCGAGCGTCGTCAAACTGGGCATCCCAGTACTTCACACCGCCCTTGAGCTGCGTCGGATTGAGCCCTGGCAACAGCTGCAAGACTTTGCGCCGACTGAGCAATCGGGTGGGGCCCAAGCCTGCGTTGCCGGCCAGTGCGTCATAGGCCTTGAGCCCCACACCGTAGAAAGGGGTTTCCCACCAGCGATAGCTCGGCATCACAAAAGGCAGCGGCTGCGCCAAATGGGGCGCAATGTGCAGCACGGTTTTGCGCTCGTGCAGGGCTTCGCGCACCAGGCCAATGTCGCCCTGGGCCAGATAGCGCACCCCACCGTGCAGCAATTTGGTGGCCCGCGACGAAGTACCGCCCGCAAAGTCGTAAGACTCCACCAGCAGCACTTTCCAGCCGCGTGTGGCGGCGTCCAGGGCAATGCCCAAACCTGATGCCCCGCCACCCACCACGACCACGTCCCACATCTTGCCCCGTTCAGCCACAGCGGCCAGCAGGGCCGCGCGGTCTGTGCGCAAAGGCGCCGCGCCTTGGGCGCCCTCAGCAGCGGCGCCCGATGCGCCATTAGCCCCGCCCAACAAGCCCGCGCTCATCGTCGTGCCGTCTTCGTCGATTTCGTGGCCCGGGCTGGGTGCGGCGTCAGGAAGGTTCATATCACCGGCTTTCAGCTCTGCGCCCAGCGGCGCGAGCGGCTGACCGCATCGCGCCAGCGGGCATGTTGGCCGGCCCGTTGCGCTGGGGTGCTTTGGGGCTCAAACCTTGCCGCCACCCGCCATTGGGGGGCGATATCGTCGGCGCTGGCCCACACCCCCACTGCCAAGCCCGCCAACAGCGCTGCGCCAAGGGCGGTGGTTTCGGTGACTTCAGGCCTGAGCACGGCCACGCCCAGCGCATCGGCTTGCATTTGCATCAGCAAATTGTTGGCACTGGCCCCGCCGTCGACGCGCAATTCGGTCAGCGGCGTGGCCGCATCGGCTTGTACGGCGGCAAAGACATCGGCCACCTGCCAGGCAATCGCTTGCAATGCAGCGCGCGCCAAGTGCGCGCGGGTGGTGCCGCGCGTCAGGCCCACCAGCAGCCCGCGGGCGCGACCGTCCCAATCGGGCGCACCTAAGCCTGCAAAAGCAGGCACCATGACCACATCGCCAGCGTCCGGCACGCTGGCCGCCAAGGCTTCAATCTCACTGGCGCTGTTCACCAGCCCCAAGCCATCGCGCAACCATTGCACGGTGGCACCGGCCATGAACACGCTGCCTTCCAGCGCCCAAGCCGACTGCTTGGGCTCCACGGCCAGCGCGTCGGCGCTGCCCGGCCCAGTCCAAGCCACTGTGGTCAGCAGCCGATGGGTGCTGGCGCGTGCTTGGCTACCCGTGTTCATCAGCATGAAGCAGCCCGTGCCATAGGTGTTTTTGGCCATGCCCGGCGAAAAGCAGGCTTGGCCAAAGGTGGCGGCTTGCTGGTCGCCGGCCATACCCGCAATCGGCAGCGACACCCCCAACACCTCTGGCTGGGTGTATGCCACCACGGCGCTGGAGGGCACCACCCGGGGCAACACTGCCGCAGGAATGTCAAACAGGCGCAGCAAACGTTCGTCCCAACACAAGCGCTGCACATCGAACAGCAAAGTGCGGCTGGCGTTGCTGGTGTCGGTGGCGTGCACGCCACCGCTTAGGTTCCACAGCAGCCAACTGTCCACCGTGCCAAAAGCCAGCTCGCCCGCTTCGGCCCGCTGGCGCGCGCCGGGCACATGCCGCAACAACCAAGCCAGCTTGGTGGCGCAAAAGTAGGCGTCCAGCTCCAGCCCGGTAACGCGGCGCAGCATCTTGCGCTGGTGCGCCAGGGCTTCACAGTGCGCCACGGTGCGCCGGTCTTGCCAAACGATGGCGGGTGCCACCGGGATGCCGGTGGCCCGATCCCACAACACGGTGGTTTCGCGCTGGTTGGTCAGGCCCAAGGCCTTGACCTGTAGCTGCGGGTGATTGGCTTTGGCCTGCGCCAGGGCCCGGCGGGCCACATCGCGCTGGGTGCGCCAGATCTCCATGGCGTCATGTTCCACCCAGCCGGGCTGCGGATAGGCTTGTGCAAACTCTTGCTGCGCGCTGGCGCACACCCGCATCTCGGCGTCAAAGACAATCGCCCGTGAGCTGGTGGTGCCCTGGTCTAAAGCGAGAACAGCGTCCATAAGGATGCAAGCGTAGCGCTTGCCGGGCCTTAGCCACCAATCCCCGATTCAACCGCCCCTAAGTGTTGCCACCATGCACCTTGCTGACTCTGATCGCTCCCACCCGATTGCCTTTGTGGGCGGCGGCAACATGGCGCAGGCGCTGATGGGCGGCCTGCGCCAGCAAGGCTGGGCGGCTGAGCGTTTTGTGGTGATCGAGCCGTTTGACGCTACCCGCCAGTTGCTGGCGCAGCGCTACGGCATTCAGCCCCAACCTGAGCCCACCGCCACCCTGGGTGACTGCACCTGCGTGGTGTGGGCCGTCAAGCCGCAGATGTTTGCCGCTGCAGCCGCGCAGTGTCGCCCCTGGCTGCATGCCCAGGCGCTGCATCTGTCGGTGGCTGCAGGCATTCGCAGCGACACCTTGGCCGACTGGCTCGGCACCCAACGCATCGTGCGCGCCATGCCCAATACCCCTGCGCTGATTGGCCAGGGCATCAGCGGCCTGTATGCCCGCCCTGCGGTCACTGCACCCGAACAGCAGCAGGTGCAAGCGCTGCTGGCGCCCACCGGCGAATCGGTTTGGGTGAGCGACGAAGCCTTGCTGGACGCTGTGACGGCCGTCTCAGGCTCCGGCCCCGCCTATGTGTTTTTGTTGATGGAAGCCATGGCCGAGGCGGGCGTGCAACAAGGTCTGCCGCCCGACGTCGCCCTGCAACTGGCCCGCGCCACGGTGCAAGGCGCCGCCGCCTTGGCGCAGCAATCGGGCGAGCCGCCGCACGAGCTGCGCGCGAAAGTCACCAGCAAGGGTGGCACCACCTATGCAGCCATCACCTCGATGCAAACCGACGGCGTGCCGCAAGCCATCGTGCGAGCCCTGGGCGCGGCCGGGGCGCGGGCGCGGGAACTGGGGGACGAGTTTGGGCGATGAGTTTGGGCGCGCGGGATGCTTGTCGACATACTCGCTATATTTATGATAGCTGTCTAGGCCCTTAAATAGGCCGCTAGCAGCCCATTTGTTCTACAACCCCTGCCCACCGGGTCAGCGCAGCGCCATCGCCCCCACCACCCCCGCAAACAGCGTGGCGCCCAGCCAGTGATGGGCCTTGAAGCTGGCAAAACACCCGTCGCGGCTGCGCCCTTGAATCTGGCGGTGGTGCCACAGCACTTGGGCGACAGCCGCAGTCAGCGCCGCCAGCCACGCCCAGCGCGCCAAGCCAGGGGCGCCTGCGCCCACCGGCCCCCATAGCACCACGCCCATGGCCGCCACGTGCAGCGCGGCGCAGGCCGTCACAAAGGGCACATCCCAGCGCCCCAGGGTGATGGCGCTGGTTTTCATGCCGATGCGCAGGTCATCGTCACGGTCCACCATGGCGTATGCCGTGTCGTAGGCCAGCACCCACAGCGCATTGATGCCCAACAGGGCCCAGGCCAGCGGCGGCACCGCCTGCCACCACTGCGCAAAGGCATCGGCCACGCCCGCCGCTGGCTGCGCCAACACAGCGCTAAACGCCATGGGAATGCCAAAGCTAAAAGCCAGCCCCAGCACCGCCTGCGGCATGCTCACCAGCCGCTTAGCCAGCGGATAGAGCAGGGTAATGACCAGTGCCAGCACCGAGCCCGCCACCGTGGCGGCGTTGGTGGTGAGCACCAGTGCAAAGGCCGCCAGTGCCAGCACGGCGCCCACGCTCAATGCTTCGCGCACACTGATGAGGCCTGCAGTCACCGGACGGCCCGCCGTGCGTTTGACATGGCGGTCAAAGTCACGGTCAGCCACGTCATTGACGCAACAGCCTGCGCTGCGCATCAACACCGTGCCCGCCACAAACACCGCCAGCAGATGCCAGCCGGGCCAGCCGTCGGCGGCAATCCACAAGGCGCTCAGGGTGGGCCACAGCAACAGCAGCCAGCCCGCAGGGCGATCCCAGCGAATCAGGTGCAGCCACAGGGCGATGCGCCCAGGCGGCTGGGCGGCGCTCAAGACAAACGCTGCACGCCGTTTAACGCGCAGGCATAAACCGCATTGCGCAGCGCGGCAATGGCTTCATAGCGGGTAAAGCTGCGCCGCCACACCAGCACCACGCGGCGGGTGGGCGCGTCGCCTTCAAAGGGTAGGTAGCGCACAAAGGCCTCGTCGGTCAGCCCACCGCGGGTGCCGGGGGTGTCGGCGCTGGCTTCGGGCGTGAGCGCGCTGGCCGGCACCGACAAGCGGGGCACCAGGGTGATGCCCATGCCTGCGGCCACCATGTGTTTGATGGTTTCCAGCGACGAGCCTTCAAAACTGCGGCGAATGCCGTCGGCGTCGGCCGCAAAGCGTGCAAATTCGGGGCATACCTCGAGCACGTGGTCGCGAAAACAATGCCCGTTGCCCAAGAGCAGCATGGTTTCAGCGCGCAGCAGGTCGGCGTTGATGTGGGTGCGCTGCGCCAGCGGATGGGTGCGCGGCACGGCGGCCAAGAAAGGCTCGTCATACAGCGCGGCCATGGCCAGGCCTTCAGCGGGAAAGGGTTCGGCCAGGATGGCGCAGTCAATCTCGCCCGTGCGCAGCATGTCCAGCAGCTTCACTGTGAAGTTCTCTTGCAGCATCAACGGCATTTGCGGGTGCCGGTCAATGGTCTGGCGCACCAGCTCGGGCAACAAATAGGGGGCGATGGTGTAGATCACCCCTAGCTTGAGCGGCGCGGCCAGCGGGTCTTTGCCGCGCTTGGCCATTTGCTTGATGAGGGCAGCCTGCTCCAGTACCGTGTTGGCCTGGCGCACGATTTCTTCGCCCAGCGGCGTGACTGTCACCTCCGTGGCGCTGCGCTCAAACAGCTTGACCTGCAGCTCGTCTTCGAGCTTGCGCACCGACACACTCAGCGTGGGTTGCGACACAAAGCAGGCTTCGGCCGCGCGGCCAAAATGCCTTTCGCGGGCCACAGCCACGATGTACTTCAGCTCGGTGAGCGTCATGCCCAGTATTCTCGCCGTTCGCTGACCGGGCCCTGTTTCCAACCGGCACAGCTTGCAAGGAGCGTTTTGCCATGTCTGCCACCCGCATTGCCGCCCCAGCGGTTCATGTGCAACCCGTGTGGTCGCGCCGCCGCACCTTAGGCCTGATGGGCGCCGCCTGCAGCGCCGTGGCCCTGCCCACCCTGCAGGGCTGCGCCACATCCCCCGTGACCGGTGCGCCCATCTTGGCGGGCATGAGCGAAGAGCAAGAGCGCAAGGTCGACCAACAAGCCGCGCCGCACCAATTTGCCAGTGACTTGGGGCCGATTCAAGACGCCCGGGTGAATCAGTATGTGGTGGACCTGGGCACCCGCATGCAGGCCAACACCCACCGGCCCACCATGCCGTATTCGTATCGGGTGCTCAATGCCAACCATGTGAACGCCTACACCTTTCCGGGTGGGGCGATGGCCGTGACGCGCGGCATTCTGGTGGAGCTCAACAACGAGGCCGAATTGGCCGCCCTCTTGGGCCACGAGCAGGGCCACGTCAACGCCCGCCATGCAGCCCAACGGCAAGGCGCGGCCTTGGTGGCGCAGGTAGCGGTGGTGGGGCTGGCGGTGGCGTCAAGCAACTCGCGCTACCAGGGCGCCATCTTGATTGGCAGCCAAATTGGCGCCAGCGCGCTCTTGGCCAGCTACAGCCGCGAAAACGAACGCGAGGCCGACGCCCTGGGCCAGCAATACATGGTGCGCGCAGGCTACCCCGCCAGTGGCATGACGGCCCTGCACCAAATGCTGGTGGCGCAAGAAAAAGAAAGGCCATCGGCGCTTGAAACCATGTTCTCCAGCCACCCCATGAGCACCGAACGCCGCGACACCGCCGAGCGCGACGCCCGCGAACGCTATGCCGCCAGCCTGCAGCTGAACCCCCAGCGCGAACGCTTCATGGACACCACCGCCCCCCTGCGCGCACAAAAGCCTGTGATTGAGGCCTGCAGCCGCGGCGAATCGGCCATGGCCCGCAAACGGCCCGCTGACGCGCTAACGCAATTCCAAAGCGCCATTGCCCGCAATGAGCGCGACTACGCCGCCCAGGTGCGCACCGCCCAATGCCTGACCGCGATGGACCGCCGCCCCGAAGCCCTGCGCCACGCCGAGTTGGCCCGCCAGATCTACCCCCAAGAAGCCACCGCCCACAAAGTGGCCGCTGTGCTGCGCTTGGCCGACAACGACGCCGCCGGAGCCGCCCAGCGGCTTGAAGCGCACCAGAGCCTGCTGCCCGGTGACCCCGGCGTGAGCTTTTTGCTGGGCCGCAGCTACGAAAGCCTGGGCCAGCGTGACCGCGCCGCCGCCCAATACCAGCAGGTAGTCAGCAGCCAAACCGGTGGCGAGCCGCAACGCCATGCCGCCCAACGCCTGCGGGAATGGGGGCGCTGATGTCAGTCACGCCGCCCACCGAACTGGCGTTTGAACAAGCCAAGGCCCTGTTTCTAGCTGGCCTGCAAGCCAGCGCTCAGGGCGATCTGGCCCTGGCCCAAAGCCACTTTGAAGCCAGCTTGCAACTGCTGCCCGGCCGCGCATCCACGCTGGTGAACCTGGCGGCCGTCTGCCTTAAGCGCGAACAGCCCGCCCAGGCGCTGGCGCATTTGGACGCCGCCTTGGCCCA
>JAAFIY010000051.1 GCA_013297985.1 Comamonadaceae bacterium
AGATTTGGCCGAAGAAACCGGCGGCATCGTCAGCGACAGCCTGGAGATGGCCCGCTTTGGCCGCGACCACGCCGCCCAAACCCTGGTGGTGAGCGGCGTGCGCTTTATGGGCGAATCGGCCAAGATTTTGTCGCCCGCCAAACGGGTGTTGATGCCTGATCTGGACGCCACCTGCTCGCTGGACTTGGGCTGCCCCGCGGACGCCTTCAGCGCCTTTTGCGACGCCCACCCTGACCGCACCGTGGTGGTGTATGCCAACACCAGCGCGGCGGTTAAAGCGCGGGCCGACTGGATGGTGACCAGCAGTTGCGCGCTAGACATCGTGCGGGCCCTAAAGGACAAGGGCCACAAAATCCTATGGGCGCCGGATCGCCACCTGGGCGGCTACATCCAGCGCGAAACCGGCGCCGACATGGTGTTTTGGGGCGGCGCGTGCATCGTGCACGACGAATTCAAAGGGCTTGAACTGCAACTGCTGCGCGAGCAGTACCCGCACGCCAAGGTCTTGGTACACCCCGAAAGCCCAGCGGGCGTGGCGGCGCAGGCCCATGCGGTGGGCAGCACCAGCGGCATCTTGAAAGCCGCCCGCGAGATGGACGCCACGCACTTCATCGTGGCCACCGACAAGGGGATGATGCACAAGCTGCGCGCCCAAAACCCTGGCAAAACTTTTTTGGAAGCGCCCACCGCCGGCAACAGCGCCACCTGCAAAAGCTGCGCCGCATGCCCCTGGATGGCCATGAACGGCTTGGCCGGTGTGGCCCATGTGCTGCAAACCGGCGCCAACGAAGTGCAAGTGGACCCGGCAATAGCCCAGCGCGCCCAACTGCCCATTGACCGCATGCTGGCGTTTACCGCTGCGCTCAAACACAACACCCACGCCGCAGGTGCGCTGGTGCCGCACTTTGGAGCGGCTTGACACTTCAGGTGCTATTCGCTATGAATTTGATAGCTGTTTGCGCCCATTTCTAGGGCGCAAGAGCCCGATTTCATTTAAACCCCGTCTCACCTGAGACGGCTGCAGGCGCTGCACACGGGCACACTCCCGGCCCATGTCCAAACTGATTTTGTTGCGCCATGCGCAGGCCTCATTTGGCCAAGCCGATTACGACAATTTGTCGCCTCTGGGCCACCAACAAGCCGCGCAGGTGGGTGCCTATTGGGCCCAACGCGGCCAGCGCTTTGACGCGGTGTACCGCGGCAGCCTGCGCCGCCACCAGCAAACTTTGGCGGGTCTTGCGCCCGCGTTGGGGCTAGACGCGGCTGCGGCCCATGAACGTGTGGGCCTCAATGAGTACGACAGCCACGCGCTGATTGCCACGGTGCACCCCGAGCCACTGAGCGCCCCGCGCAACGCCGACGAATACCGCAACCACTTCCGCCTGTTGAAAGACGGCTTGGCCGCGTGGATGAGCGGCAGCGCCCACCCGGTCGGCATGCCCAGCTACCGACAGTTTGTAGACGGTATCGCCGCCGTGCTGGATGAAATCCGCCAGCAACACATGGACCAAACCGTGCTGCTGGTCAGCAGCGGCGGCCCCATTTCCACTGCGGTCGGCCATATCCTTGGCACGCCCGCCACCACCACGGTGGAGCTGAACCTGCGCATGCGCAACACCGCCATCACCGAATTCGCCTTCACCCCCAAACGCCACATGCTGGTGACCTACAACACCCTGCCGCATCTAGACAGCGTGGAGCATGCCAAGTGGGTGACGCACGCGTAAGCCCCCCGGCGTTGGCGGCCACCCGGGCGTGGTGCAAAATACTGGCTGAAAACACAGCCGCCCAGTACCACCACCCGCCATGAAACCCAGCATGCTCCAATGCATCGAGATTTGCGCCGGCGCGGGCGGGCAGGCCATTGGTTTGGAGGCTGCCGGGTTTGAACCCCTGGCCTTAGTGGAGCTGGATGCGATGGCTTGCGCCACCTTGCGCATCAATCGCCCGGGCTGGAACGTCATTGAAGGCGACGTACGCTGCTTTGACGCCACCGGCTACACGCAGGTGGATTTGCTGGCGGGTGGCGTGCCGTGTCCGCCATTTTCAAAAGCCGGGAAACAGTTGGGCGCCGACGATGAACGCGACCTCTTTCCTCAGGCCTGGCGCCTCGCGGCCGAATGCCGCCCAGCCGCCGTCATGCTGGAGAACGTGCGCGGCTTGCTCGACCCACGCTTTGCAGCCTACCGAGAGGGCATTCAGTCGCGCCTGACGGCCCTGGGCTACTGGAGCGATTGGCGGCTACTGCACGCGGCGGACTTCGGTGTGCCCCAATTGCGCCCCCGGGTGGTGCTCGTGGCCCTGCGTCGCGGTTTGCAAGCTGGCTTTGCCTGGCCCAGCGCAGCTACAGAGCCGGCGCCGAGCGTCGGTGAGGTCTTGGCCGATTTGATGGCTGAGAACGGCTGGGCAGGTGCCGCTGCTTGGCGCCGACAAGCCAACGCCATTGCACCCACGCTGGTGGGCGGCTCCAAGAAGCACGGTGGCCCCGATTTGGGCCCCACCCGTGCCAAGCAAGCCTGGGCCGCGCTGGGTGTTGACGCCATGGGCCTGGCAGATGCCCCGCCAACGCCGCAGCACCTAGGCATGCCTCGACTGACCACCCGCATGGCTGCACGCATCCAAGGCTTTCCCGACGCCTGGCGATTTGCCGGCAAAAAGACAGCTGCCTATCGGCAAGTTGGCAATGCGTTCCCGCCGCCAGTGGCACAAGCTGTCGGCCAGCAAATTGCGTTAGCGCTGCGTGCCTCGGCCGCGCTGCGCAAGGCGGCCTGATGACAGGCCTGCCACTGCTGGCGCAGCACAGACAGGCCTTTCATGCCCCTCTGTTGCGCAGCCTGCTGGTGGTGGATGCGGGACGGGTGCCATTCAACGCCGACAGCAGCAACAAGTTCAGTGTGGCGGTGGCGCAGGGCTTGGCGCAGCGCTTGAACGTGGGTACCGGCTCGCGCGTCGCGGCGCAGTCAGCGGGCAATGCATTTGAAGAAATCGTGGCGGACTTTTTGCGCGCCTCCTTTGTGCCACTGCACCACCTTCGGCCGGGTCAGTGGGAGGTGCGACAAGTCAGCGGGCGTTCGCGCGGTGAAGTTGCCCGCTTCGCCCAATACAGCCACTTGGCCGCCTTGCAAGAGGCGGCAGCCGCCAACCCGGTGCTGGCTGCGGCCCTGGGCAATGACTACGCCATCAGCCCGGATGTGGTTATCACCCGCGGCCGCGAAAGCGACGAGCACATCAACAGCGCTGGCCCGATGGTGGACGCACAAGTCGCCACCCGCGCCGACTTGCGACAAACCACTGGGGCCGATCGCCCCGGAGCCCCGCTGCTGCACGCCAGCATCAGTACCAAATGGACTTTGCGCAGCGACCGCGCGCAGAACGCACGCTCAGAAGCCTTGAACCTGATTCGCAACCGCAAGGGGCGCCAGCCGCACATCGTGGTGGTAGTGGGTGAACCCACGCCCAGCCGCTTGTCGTCCTTGGCTTTGGGCACTGGCGACATCGACTGCGTGTACCACTTCGCGCTGCCTGAGTTGCTGGAGGTGGTCGGCTCGTTAAACAACAGTGAAGCGGTCGACTTGCTGGCCATCATGGTGGAAGGCCGCCGACTCAAAGACATCGCCGATCTGCCGCTGGATTTGGCGGTTTGATTCAGCGGCACCAGGTGGCACCGCACCGTGAGCGAATCGGCCTGTTTCGCCCGATTTAAATGCGCAAGCAGCTACAAAATAAGTAGCAAAACGGTTCAACGCCCGAGTGGCGCCACCCCAATCCAAGCCGCGTGCAGCCACATCGCAAACAGGCCCCACGCTGCCACGCCGACGACTGCCGTCAGCGCTGTCATGCCCCAACGCGCAGGGGCTAGGGGCGCACCTGCCGGGCGGCGGCGGGCAGCGCGAAACACCAAGACGCTCCACACCACAAACGCGCCAAACATCACCACGCTGGCCAAGTCGCCATTGGCCAGCAAATGCGCCAAGGCCCAAACCTTGATGGCCAGGGTCATCGGGTGTTGCAGGGTGTTTTTGATGTGATTGGCAGGCACGTAGGCGGCAGCCAGCATCACAAACGAAATCAGGGTGAGCAGCGCGGCCAGGTGACGCATGCCGGTGGGTGGCTGCCACAGCACCACAGGCGCCTGTCGGGCCAGTGAAAAGCCCCAGATGATCAGGCCCAGGCCAACCGCGGACAGCAGCGAATAGGCACCTTTGATGGGCAGCCACTTGCCCGCGTCGATGCGCGACTGACGCCAGGCCTCACCGGCGGGTACCAGCCGCAAGGTGTGCACGCCCAAAAAGATCAGCAAGCCGATGATCAGCACGGTCATGGTGAACCCCAAAAGATGAGTGGCAAGTCAGGGCGCCCGCAAGGGCGGCACCAAAATAGTGGGCGCCGCAGGCGCGGCACGCTCGGGGTAGTCACGGCTGAAGTGCAGGCCGCGGCTTTCACGCCGACTTTGGGCGCTTTGCACGATTAAGTCGGCCACCTGCACCAAGTTGCGCAGCTCCAACAAATCGCGGCTGACGTGAAAGCGGGCGTAAAACTCGTGAATCTCAGCCTTGAGCAAGGCAATGCGGTGGGCGGCGCGCTCCAAGCGTTTGTTGGTGCGCACGATGCCGACATAGTCCCACATAAAGCGGCGCAGTTCGTCCCAGTTGTGGCTGATGACCACCGCCTCGTCGGCATCCGTCACCCGTGAATCGTCCCAGGGTAGCAGCGCAGGTGGCGCGGGCAGCGGGCGCTCGCGCATGCTGGCCACCGCAGCGCGCGCAAACACCATGCATTCGAGCAGCGAATTGGATGCCAGACGGTTGGCGCCGTGCAGGCCGGTGTAAGCCGTCTCGCCAATCGCATAGAGCCCCGGCACATCCGTGCGGCCCTGCAAATCAGTCAGGACACCGCCACAGGTGTAGTGGGCCGCAGGCACCACGGGGATGGGCTCGCGGGTGATGTCAATGCCAAAGTCGCGGCAGCGTGCGGCGATGTTGGGAAAGTGCTCTTGAATGAAGGCCGCAGGCTTGTGCGAGATGTCCAGGTGCACACAGTCCAGGCCGTGGCGTTTCATTTCAAAGTCAATCGCGCGGGCCACGATGTCGCGCGGCGCAAGCTCTGCCCGCTCATCGTGCTGGGGCATGAAGCGCGTGCCCGCCAGGGCCGGGCCTGCCTGGGGTGGCAACAGCAGCCGCCCGCCTTCGCCCCGCACGGCTTCGGTAATCAGATAGCTCTTGGCCTGTGGGTGGTACAGACAGGTCGGGTGAAACTGGATGAACTCCATGTTGATCACCCGGCAGCCCGCGCGCCACGCCGCCGCGATGCCGTCACCGGTGGCTGTGTCGGGATTGGTGGTGTAGAGATACACCTTGCCCGCCCCGCCAGTAGCCAGCACGGTGTGGGGTGCGCTGAAAGTACGCACCTCGTCCGCGCGCTCGTCCAAGGCATACAGGCCCACGCAGCGCCGCTGCCCCAGGCCCACCCGGTCGCCGGTGATCACGTCCACCAGCGTGTGGTGCTCAAAAACCTTGATGCGAGTATCACGCCGCACATGCTCGATCAAGGTGGCCTGCACGGCGGCACCGGTGGCGTCGTCCACATGCACGATGCGACGCTGACTGTGGCCGCCTTCGCGGGTCAGGTGCAGTTCGCCGTGCTCGGTAGAAAAAGGCACGCCAAGCTCGCGCAGCCAGGCGATGGCCTCGGGTGCATGCTCGACCACTTGGCGGGTGGCGGCCAGCTCACTCAAGCCCGCACCCGCTACCAGGGTGTCATCGACATGCGAGTCAAAGCTGTCGTCAGGTGCCAACACGGCCGCAATGCCGCCTTGCGCCCAAGCGCTCGAGCCGGCTTGCAACTCGCGCTTGGTGATCACCGCCACCCGGTGGGTGGGCGCCAGCAGCAAAGCCGTGCTTAGCCCCGCCAGGCCGCTGCCGACAATCAGCACGTCAAATTCGAATGCGTTCATTCAGCAAGGCACCTTAGGGCCCGGCAGTGCCGGTGCATCCACTCAAGAAGGGGTGTACGCCAAGCGCACGTAGATGGGCGCAAAGGCCTCTGCCTGGGTGAGCTCCACCAGGTTTTCTTTGGCCAGCTCCAGCAGCGCGATAAAGGTGACCACCACCACGGGCACGCCACGCGCGACTTCAAACAAATCTTCAAATGCCGCAAACCGGCGCCCTTGCAGGCGCCGCAGCACCAGCGACATGTGCTCGCGCACGCTCAAGGCTTCGCGGCTGATGGTGTGGTGCTGCACCAGGCGGGCGCGGCGCACGATGTCGGCCCAGGCTGCCTGCAAGTCGCCTAGGTGGACCTCGGGCAATCGCAGCGTGGGCGCTTCGCCCACCGCCACCTGGGCACGCCAGAAATCTCGGCCCAACACCGGTGCGTTGCCCAGTTGGGCAGCGCCCACTTTGATTTGCTCGTATTCCAGCAAGCGGCGCACCAGCTCAGCGCGGGGGTCTTCCACCTCTTGGCCCTCGGTGGCCTTGGGGCGTGGCAGCAACATGCGCGACTTGATCTCAATCAGCATGGCGGCCATCAACAAGTACTCGGCGGCCAGCTCCAGGTTGCGGCTGCGAATTTGGTCGACGTAGTCCAGGTACTGCCGAGTCAGGTCGGCCATGGGGATGTCAAGGATGTTGAAGTTCTGCCGCCGAATCAGGTACAGCAGCAAATCCATTGGTCCCTGAAAAGCCTCTAGAAACACCTCCAGCGCATCTGGCGGGATATACAGGTCTTGGGGCAGGGCAAACAGCGGCTCGCCGTACAAGCGCGCCAGCGCGACCTGATCGATCACATCAGGTAACGCAGCGCCTTGGGTGGCCTCGGTGGGGCCGCTGGGCGAATCGATGGTCTCGGACATCAAACGTGCGTCTGATACACGTACGCTTTTTGTGGCACCCGAGCTTGGCTTGCTTCTTGCGCCGCCTGACGATCCAGCGGTTTGTCCCAGAGCAGCGCACGACCTGCGCGTTGCTCAGCTTCCAACTCCGGTTTGTGGGCCTTGAGCTGGCTGATGAACTCCGTTACTTCTGACTGATAGTCAGGCCGAAGAAAAATCGCGCGGAACCAGGAGAGCATGTGAGGCATCCGTTACAAAGAAGCAGGCAAGCCCATTCTACGGAGCTATGAACCCTTCAAAATACAGTTTGAGCCGCCACGATTTACAGCCTGTGCAGAATCGGCGATGATCCGCGAGCGCTCGTTTTTTCTCGCATTTTTGTAGCAACAAACCAAAGCCTGTAGATGGCCGCCGTCGAATCCGCCTCCAAAGCCCAAAGCGCCGCGTTGCCCGGTTTGGCACGCGCCTTGATCACCGCTGGGCGCATTGAAACCAAGACGGCCGAAGACCTGCTCAAAAAAGCGCAGTTGGGCAAAACCAGCTTTGTGGCCGAATTGACCAGTTCGGGCACGGTCAGCTCCTATGAGCTGGCGCACACGGTGTCCAAGATGTTTGGCGCGCCCTTGATTGATTTGAGCGCGCTAGACAACGCCCGCCTGCCGCGCGATCTGCTCGATACCAAGCTTTGCCAGGCGTACCGGGTGGTGGTGCTCAGCAAACGCGGCAACCGCCTGATCGTCGCCACGGCCGACCCCACCGACCAAGAAGCGGCCGAAAAAATCAAGTTCTCCACTCAAATGGGAGTGGATTGGATCGTGGCCGAGTTCGACAAGCTGTCCAAGCTTGTCGAATCCACCGGAGCCAGCACGGCCGAGGCGCTGGATTCCATCATTGGCGCTGACATCGACTTTGACGATGTCTCTGCAGAAAGCGCCGAGCCCACACAAGACAGTGGCGCCGCCTCTGAGGTGGACGACGCCCCCGTTGTCAAGTTTTTGCACAAGATGCTGGTGGACGCATTCCAGATGCGTGCGTCGGACTTGCACTTTGAACCCTATGAGTTCACCTACCGGGTGCGCTTTCGGGTAGACGGTGAACTGCGCGAAATTGCCGCGCCGCCAGTGGCCATCAAAGACAAGCTGGCGTCCCGCATCAAGGTGATCAGCAAGATGGACATCTCTGAGAAGCGTGTGCCGCAAGACGGGCGCATGAAGCTCAAGATTGGCGCCGATAAGGTCATCGACTTTCGCGTGAGCACCCTGCCCACGCTGTTTGGCGAAAAGATCGTGATCCGTATCTTGGATCCATCCAGCGCCAAATTGGGCATTGAGGCCTTGGGCTACGAACCGGCCGAAAAAGAACGTTTGATCTCCGCCATTCAACGCCCCTACGGGATGATTTTGGTGACCGGGCCCACGGGCTCGGGCAAGACGGTGTCGCTGTACACCTGCTTGAACATGCTCAACAAGCCAGGCATCAATATTTCAACGGCTGAAGACCCGTCTGAAATCAACTTGCCGGGCGTCAACCAGGTGAACGTCAACGAAAAAGCGGGGCTCACCTTCGCCGCAGCGCTCAAGTCTTTCTTGCGCCAAGATCCTGACGTGATCATGGTGGGCGAGATTCGGGATTTAGAAACCGCCGACATCGCCATCAAGGCCGCGCAAACAGGTCACTTGGTGTTGTCCACGCTGCACACCAACGACGCGCCTGCCACCCTCACGCGCATGCGCAACATGGGTATTGCGCCGTTCAACATTGCGTCTAGCGTCATCTTGATCACGGCGCAGCGGCTGGCGCGGCGCTTGTGCGGCCAATGCAAGCAACCCGAAGATTTGCCGCAAGCCACCTTGCTCACCGCTGGCTACAAGCCCGAAGATCTGGACGGCACCTGGAAGCCCTACAAGCCGGTGGGCTGCTCGCTGTGCAACAACGGCTACAAGGGCCGGGTGGGCATCTACCAAGTGATGCCCATTACCGAAGCGATGCAGCGCGTGATCTTGGCCGACGGCAGCGCCTTGGACATTTCCAAACAAGCCGAGGCCGACGGTGTGCGTTCGCTGCGCCAATCGGGCTTGTACAAGGTTCGCATTGGCATGACGTCACTGGAAGAAGTGCTCGCCTGCACCAATGAGTAGCCGTTGCGTCCGATTCCGCTGCCCGTCGCGCGCTGAACGTCGCGCCATCCCAACCGCATTCAACTGAGGCAATCCATGGCCACTGCAACTGCTGCCCGTAAGGCCGACGCGCCGAAGGAAGCCGTCTTTGAATGGGAAGGCAAAGACCGGCAAGGCAAGGTGGTGCGCGGTGAGTTGCGCGCCGGTGGCGAAAACCAGGTCACCAGCTACCTGCGGCGCCAGGGCGTCACGCCCACCAAGATCAAAAAACGCCGCTCCAGTGGTGGTCGTGCCATCAAGCCCAAAGAGATCGCGGTGTTTACCCGCCAGATGGCCGTGATGATGAAAGCTGGCGTCCCGCTACTGCAGTCATTTGACATCGTCGCCCGCGGCAATCCCAACCCGTCGGTGACCAAGCTGCTCAATGACATTCGGGGCGATGTCGAGACCGGTACCTCACTGAGCGCTTCGTTTCGCAAATACCCCCGGTACTTTGACAACCTGTACTGCAACTTGGTGGAAGCCGGTGAGGCGGCCGGTATCTTGGAAAGCCTGCTCGATCGCTTGTCCACTTACCTTGAAAAAACCGAAGCCATCAAGAGCAAGATCAAGTCAGCATTGATGTACCCCATCGCTGTGGTGGTGGTGGCTTTTATCGTGGTGGCGGTGATCATGATTTTTGTGATCCCGTCGTTTAAACAGGTGTTCACCTCGTTTGGCGGTGATCTGCCCGGGCCTACCCTGTTCGTGATCGCCATCTCAGAGTTTTTTGTGGCGTATTGGTGGCTTATTTTTGGTGGCATCGGCGGCGGGTTTTATTTCTTCATGGAAGCCTGGCGGCGTAACGAGAAGATGCAAATCTTCATGGACCGCTTGCTGCTACGCATGCCGGTGTTTGGCGCGCTCATTGACAAAAGCTGCGTGGCCCGCTGGACACGCACCTTGTCCACCATGTTCGCGGCTGGGGTTCCCTTGGTGGAAGCCTTGGATTCGGTGGGCGGCGCGTCGGGCAACTATGTGTACTCGTCAGCCACCGAGCGCATTCAGCAAGAGGTGTCCACCGGCACCAGCCTGACGGCTGCCATGACCAACGCACGGGTGTTCCCGTCGATGGTGCTGCAAATGTGCGCCATTGGCGAAGAATCCGGCTCGATTGATCACATGCTAGGCAAAGCAGCTGACTTTTATGAAGCCGAGGTCGACGACATGGTGGCGGGCCTGTCCAGCCTGATGGAGCCCATCATCATTGTGTTTTTGGGCACCATCATTGGCTCCATCGTGGTGGCCATGTACCTGCCGATCTTCAAGCTCGGCGCGGTGGTCTGATGGCGGCGGGCGCGGGCCTGCCTGCGGGTTTGTGGTTCGGTTTGCCAGCGGGGCTGGGTACCGCTGAACTGACTTGGTTGGCCGCCGCCGCGCTGGCGGTGCTGGGCCTACTCATCGGCAGCTTTTTGAACGTGGTCATCCACCGGCTGCCCAAGATGCTCGAGCGCGAATGGGCCTTGGAAGCCGCTGAAATCACAGGCCAACCCGCCCCTGATCAGCCCGAGCTCACGCTGCTGCGTCCGCGCTCACGCTGCCCGCATTGCGGGCATCAGCTGGCGTGGTTCGAAAACATTCCCGTGTTGAGCTACCTGTGGCTGCGCGGCAAATGCTCCAACTGCAAGGCAGCCATCGGGATGCGTTACCCAGTAGTGGAACTGGCCTGTGCGGTCTTGATGGCTTGGTGCGGTTGGCGCTTTGGCCCCACCTGGACGGCGCTGGCCTGGGCGGGCTTCTGCGCGGCCTTGCTGGCGCTGGCTCTTATCGATTGGGACACCACCTTGCTGCCTGACCACATCACGCTGCCGCTGCTGTGGGCGGGTTTGATCGCAGCCGCTATTGGGCTCACACGCCTGCCACTACCCGACGCCCTGTGGGGTGCCGTGGCGGGCTACTTAAGCCTGTGGTCGGTGTATTGGCTCTTCAAACTCGCCACTGGCAAAGAGGGTATGGGTTTTGGCGACTTCAAGCTGTTTGCGGCTTTGGGCGCTTGGCTGGGATGGCAGGCGCTGGTGCCCATCATCGTCCTGGCCTCGGTGGTGGGGGCGGTGATCGGGGTGGCCATGAAGATGTCGTCCAGCCTGCGCGAAGGCGGCTACGTGCCGTTTGGGCCGTTTCTGGCCGGGGCGGGCCTGCTGGCCCTGGTGCTGGGCCCCGGCGCGGTGATGGACGCCGTAGGTCTACGCGGTTGATGCGGCCTGAGCCATCGCCAGAAGGTGCGCGCCCGCTGCGCATCGGCCTGACCGGCGGCATCGGCAGCGGCAAAAGTACGGTGGCGGCGGTGTTGGTGGAGCTGGGCGCGGGCCTTGTCGACGCAGACGCCCAGGCGCGGGCCGTCACTGCCGCAGGCGGTTTGGCCATGGAGCCCATCCGCGCGGCCTTTGGCAGCCAAGTCATGAGTGCCGACGGCGCGTTGGACCGCGACGCCATGCGCACCTTGGCCTTTGCCGACCCCAGCGCCCGCGCCAAGCTACAAGCCATCGTGCACCCCTTGGTGGGCCAAGCCATGCAAAGCGCGGCCACTGCCTTGGCCCAAGCCGGGCATTCGGTGCTGTTGTTCGACATTCCGCTGCTGGTTGAAGGCGGGCACTGGCGCACCCGGCTGGATGCCGTCTGGGTGGTGGACTGCACCGAAGCCACCCAAATCCAGCGCGTACAAGCACGCAGCGCGCTAGACGCCGCGGCGGTGCAAGCCATCATGGCCGCGCAAGCCACCCGCAGCCAACGCCGAGCCCACGCCGACGCGGTGATCCATAACGACGGTATCGACCTGCCGCAATTGCGCGCCGTGGTGTGCGCCCTCGCCTCACGCGTCGGCTTATCTACCCCGCTTGCAGCAGGTGCACACAAGACCGCTTGAGGCGGGCGCTATGATTTTGCCGATGCTTGAACCCCACTGCGGACCCGCGTGATCCTGTACGAATACCCCCTGGAAGAGCGCATCCGCACCTATTTGCGGCTCGAGCACCTGTTTGCGCGACTGCGCGTGCTGGTGCAACGCGATCACGCCATTGACCACCATGTGGCCCTGACCACCATGTTCGAGGTGATGGACGTGGCCTCGCGCGGCGACCTCAAAAGCGACGCCCTCAAAGACCTAGAACGTCATCGCCAGCTGCTCCACAGCTATCGCGGCAACCCCGCCATCTCTGAGGCGGCGCTGGACCAGATCGTGGGCCGCGTAGACACCTGCTTCAAAGCCCTGAACGACCAAGAAGGCAAGGCCGGGCTGGCGCTGACTGACCACGAATGGCTGATGAGCATCCGCAGCCGCGCCAGCATCCCCGGCGGCACCTGCGGCTTTGACCTGCCGGCCTACTTCGCCTGGCAGCACCACGCCCCTGAGCAACGCCAGGCTGATTTGGCGCAGTGGGCGCACACCTTTGCGCCCTTGGCCGATTCAGTGGCCCTGTTGCTGGGCCTGCTGCGCGACAGCGGGGTGCCGCAAAAGGTGGTGGCGGAATCTGGCCAGTTTCAGCAGCGGGTGCCCAATGGCAAGGTCTATACCTTGCTGCGCATGCAAATTGATGACAGCACAGGGCTGATCCCGGAGATCAGTGCCAACAAGATCATGGTGTCCATCCGCTTGATGCGCCAGGGTGCCGATGAGCGCCTGCACGCGGCGGCCGAAACCACCAGTTTTGAGCTGGCCTTGTGCGCCTAGCGCACAAGGTGGCCGCCAAACACCAGCGCACCCATGACGCCCCACCCCACTAGCGTGCGCATGGTGCGCTGCCCCGGCTGCGGGGGCGACAGCCGCTACGCCAGCGACAACCCCTGGCGCCCCTTTTGCAGCGAACGCTGCAAAACCCATGACTTAGGCGCCTGGGGTGAAGAGCGCTTTCGCGTGCCGGCTACCGAACCGCCCGACCCCAGCGGTGGCGCTGCCCCCAACGCCGATCCGACCTAGATCAATTCAGGCTGCTGCGCCCTATTTTTCTGCCTAAGTAGCTACTTTTTTTGTAGCATTTGGCCAATCTGGAGGCGCTCAGTACGTGGCCCGACCACCTGACAAATCAAACACCGCCCCAGTTGAAAAACTGCACTCCGCGCTGCACAGCCAGGCCACCAGCGCCGCCACTTCGTCAGTGGTGCCAAAGCGGCCCATGGGAATCTTGCTTTTCATAAAAGCGATGTGCTCGGCGGTCATTTGGTCAAACATCGGCGTTTGCACCGCCGCAGGCGCCACGCAGTTGATGCGAATTGGGCTGGCGGCGTATTCCTTGCCCAGCGATTTGGTCATGGCGATCAGCGCGGCCTTGCTGGCGCTGTAGGCGCTGGCGTTGGGGTTGCCCTCTTTGCCCGCCACGCTGGCGATGTTGACCACCCGGCCCGACAAGCCCGCCTGCTCCATCAGCGGCAGCAGGTGCTTGCACACCAAAAAGGGGCCGTGGGTGTTGACCTCAAACACTTGGCGCCAGGCATCGGCCGGGTAATCCGCCAATCGCGCATTGGGGCCGGTGATGCCCGCGCTGTTCACGAGCATCTGTGGCGGGCCCCAGCGCTGCGCTGTGAGGGCGGCGGCGGCCTGTACGGCGGCCTCATTTGTCACGTCGACTTGCACGGCACCGTGCGCGGCGCCTAGGGCTTGCTCAAACCGCGCCAAACCGTCGGGGGCACGGTCCCAGGCCACCACCCGGGCGCCGTCGCGCGCCAAACGCTGAGCAATCGCCAGGCCAATGCCACTCGCCGCGCCGGTGATGACGGCCACCGGGGCCGCAAGGTGAGCGCTTTGCATGGGGTCTCCTTATGTCGTTGTGAATCAGCCTCTAGGCTGCAGCGCAATCAGCGCCATGCCCGCCAGCGCCACGGCGGCGCCCACCCAATCCCAGGCCGTGGGCCGCACGCCGTCCACCGCCCACAGCCACAAAATAGCCACGCCCACATACATGCCTCCGTACGCCGCATACACCCGGCCGCTGGCCTGCGGATGCAAGGTGAGCAGCCACACAAACAGCACCAAGCTGGCGGCGGCTGGCAGCAACACCCAGGCCGGTGCGCGCTGCTGCAACCACAAGGCGGGCAGGTAGCAGCCCACAATTTCAGCCACTGCAGTGGCCGCGAAAAGGCCCGCCGTGACGGCCAACTGACCGGTGGTGGCCATCTAGGCGTATGGATTTGCACGCTTCATGCGTGGCACTATAGCCAGCCATGTTTTCCCCCAGCCAAGCCGATGTACGGCAGTTCTTTTGCGCCGTGTGGGCCAAACGCCTGCGCGGCGACGCCATGGACCCTTTGGAGTCCATCGCCGCCCTATGGATAGATGAACACCCCGAATACCACGCGGACCTGACCGACGCCCAAGCCGCCGTGGAGCGCCAATACCCGATCGACGGCGCCAGCACCAATCCGTTTTTGCATCTGTCGATGCACCTGTCGATTACCGAGCAGTGCAGCGTAGACCAGCCCCAAGGCATTCGCCAAGCGGTGGAACTGCTCACCGCGCGCAAAGACGATTTGCACGCCGCCCACCACGAAGCCATGGAATGCCTGGGCGAAATGCTGTGGACCGCGCAACGTAACCAAGCCGCCCCCGACGGCGCGGCCTATGTCGCTTGCGTGCAGCAACGCGCCACGCGAGACTGAACACACTTTTCACCTCAGCGTCCAAGCCATCGCCATGAAAGCCCAAGACAACCAGCGCCTGACCCAAGTGGGCCCCGGCACGCCCGGCGGCACCCTGCTGCGCCGCTATTGGCACCCAGTGGCGCTGGCCGATGAAGTCAATCCCACCCTCTCGCCCGATTGGGCTGCGCGGCCCGTCAAGCCGGTGCGAGTGCTGGGCGAAGACTTCGTGCTGTTTGCCGATGAAAGCGGCCAGTTGGGCCTGCTGCAGCGGCACTGCCCGCACCGCGGCGCTGATTTGGCCTATGGCCGCATCGAAACGCCTGCCACCAGCCGCTGGGGTGCACCGGCGGACGGCCTGCGCTGCCCCTTTCACGGCTGGAAGTTTGGTGTGGATGGCCGCTGCATCGACACTCCCGCCGAACCCGAAAGCAGCCGCTTGTGTGACCGGGTGCAGGCCCGCAGCCTGCCCCTGCGCCAAGCCGCTGGCGTGGTGTGGGCCTGGTTGGGTGACCCGGCTGCCGCGCCGCCGCTGCCCCACTGGCATGCGTTACAAGCCCCCACCAGCCACGCCTTTGCCTTCAAAGGCCTGTGGCGCTGCAATTGGCTGCAGGCCCAAGAGGTGGGCTTAGACCCTGCGCACACCTCTTTCTTGCATGCTTTTTTTGAAGATGAAACCGATTTGTCAGCCAGCTACGGCCGCCAGTTTCGCGGCGCCAGCGCGGGGGATGCCGACGGGCAGAAGTGGCCCATGACCCGCATCATGCGAGAGTTCCATCGCCCCGACATTCGCACCGAAGCCAGCCCCTGGGGCCAGCGCATCACCACACTGCGCCGCATTCACGACCAATTGATGCATGTGCGCATCACCCACGGTCTGTTTCCCAATGGCTTTGTGATCCCTTTGTCAGAGACCATCACCATCACCCAACTGCACGTGCCAATCGATGACACCCACACTTGGTGGGTGAGCCTGTTCACCAGCTTCGCCGGGCCGATTGACCATGCCACCATGCGCCAGCAGCGCCTGCGTGCCAACCCGGCGCCTGCCTACGCGCCGCTCAAAGGCGCGCACAACCATTGGGGCTATGACGCGGCCGAACAGCAAACCCAGACCCTGTTAGGCATGGGCCAAGACGACATCAATGTGCACGACCAATGGGCCTGCGAAAGCATGGGCGCCATCAGCGACCGCACACAGGAACATTTGGGCACCACCGACCGCGCCATCATGGCTCACCGCCGCGCGCTGCTGCAGGGCATGGATGCTGCGCTAGCCGACCCGACAGCGCCGCTGCCTGGGCTACCCAGCGCCGATGCGCCACCGCCTGAAACCATCGACGGCCTGGCCCCCGGCACCGAGCCCGCCACCTGGGGTGCTTGGGCCCAGGCCCAAATGCAGGTCAAGCGCGACAGCGCGGCTTGGCTCAAGGGGCAGCCCAAGCTAGCGGTGGGCGCAGCAGCCGCAGCTAAGGAGGCAAGCTAAGCATGGCCCGCACCGTACCCATCACCCTGGTCAACTCCGACGGCAGCCGCGTGGCCCTGCAAGCGCCCTTGGGTGACAGCCTTATGCACGCGGCCGTCGATGCAGGCGTGGCGGGCATTGCGGCCGATTGCGGCGGCATGCTCAGCTGCGCCACCTGCCATGTGTTGCCGCGCGAGCCTCACGCCAGCACCCTGCCCGCTGCGTTGGACGATGAACTGGCCATGCTGCCCTTTGCGGCCCACCCCGCACAGCCGCATAGCCGCTTGGCCTGTCAGATCACGGTGACGCCGGAACTGGCCGACGCCGTGTTTGACCTGCCACCCACGCAGTACTGAACCCAATAGGCAGCCGCCCCAAACAGGCGGCTAGAACCAGTCATTGAGCATCAAGCCAATGCCTAGGCGTTGCACCCGCACGTTGTAGTCAATCAGGCTGTCCCCATAGCCGCCAAACACCTGCGCCGTCCAGCGCAGTGCGGGTACCCCGGCCACTGGATGGCTCCACTGCAATTGCAGGGCGCCGCGACCGCTGGCCCGCAGGCTGCTGCGCGCCATGACGGTGAACTGGTGCCCACTGGGGCTGACGTGGCCCCAGCGCAGCTCGGCATGGCCTAGGTAGCGGGTGATGTCGGGGTTGTCGTCGCCGCGCGGGCTCAAAGGCTCGGTCTTGTCGGCTTCGGCCAAACGATGCCAAAGCTTGAGCGACGCCCATTGCTCGCGCCCGTGATCCAGATACACCTCAGCCGTCAGCCGGTTCCAGCTGCGTGAGGTGGGTTGCGAACGGCCATTGCTTTGGTGATTGAAAGCCAGCACGCTGGCGCGATGCGTCCAGCCCCAAACACTCAGGCCGCTGCCGGGCATAGCCAGCATCAGCTCGGGCTCGTGGTTGTATTCACGAAACGGGCGTGAACGGCGCACGTCATACACCTGCCACCATGCCCGACCGGTGTAGCCAAAAAAGGGCTGCAGGCGGCCGTCCAAGAGCGGCGCGCTCAAAGGCACCTTAAAACTGATTTGAAACGCCGCCTCGGCCCGTTTGGCCTCAGCTTCCAGCGCCGCCGGGCGCCCTTCAGCGCGCTGCACCGACAGCGGCAACACATAGTTGGGCTGGTGCGGCAGCAAGGCAAAGCGCTCTTGGCTGGCGCGCAGTTCAGACACCACCCGCCGCTCGATCAAGGTTTGCTCAGAGGCGGGTTTGTTCAGCAGCTCTTGCACCACCAGCGCAGGCTCGCGGCTGGCTTGGGCGAGCGCGGACTCAGGCGGGCGTGAGGGAGCAGGGCCGGGCGCTGTGGCCAGCGCTGCGGTAGCGCAGCGCAGGCGCAATTCACCCACCGTGGTGTGCGCGGCGGCGCTGCGCAACTCACGCAGCACGCAGGCTTCTGCGCGTTCGCCTTCGTTCGCCTGCGCCTGTGCGGCACCTGTGGGCACCGCGCTCGCAAGCACCAGCCAAGCCGTGGCAAGCGCGACGCGCCAAGCGGCAGCGCGGGGGGGCAGACAGGCGGGGCGATCAGACATAGTGCACAGTTGAATCAAACAAAAAGGCGCTATCTTTTGGATAGCGCCTTGTGGCGTGAATAGGCCGCACAGCGGCCATTTGGCTTAGCGGAACTTGCTTTGCGGCACCACGCGCAGCTCGCCTTCGATGCTGCTGATGTAGTTAGCCAGTTCGCGCAGTTCAGCGTTGGTGAACTGCTTGGCAATGCCGCCCATGATGCCGTTGCTGCGGCCCACTTTGTCGTTGCCCTCGATCTTGTACGAGCGCAGCGCCACCACCAAGTAATCGTGGTACTGGCCCGCCACCTTGGGGTAAGCCGCGTCAATGGGCTTGCCAAAGCCTTCGCCGTGACAAGAGATGCAGGCGCCTTTTTTGATGAGTTCGGCCACGCGGGCAGATGGCTCGGGCGCCGGGCGCAGGGTGGGGGGCGTTGGTGGCTTGCCGTGCTGCTCGTAGTAAGCACCCAAATCCACAATTTCTTGCTCGGTCAGGCCCTCGGCAATGCCGCGCATGGTGGGGTGCCGACGTTCACCTTTGGCATAAGCGTTGAGCGCGGCCACGATGTACTTGGCGTTTTGGCCCGAAATGCGCGGCACGCGGTGCACTTCAGGAAAGCTGGCCTGGTAGCCCGGGATGCCGTGGCACCCAATGCACATTTGGGCCCGCTTTTCGCCCGCCTTGACATCGCCCTTGAGCTCTTGGGCCAGCGCCGGAGCCATCGACAAGGCGGTCACACAAGCGACAAAGGCGGACAAAACAGGGGACAACAGATGCTTCATTTTCCGCGCACAATCATTGGCTGAAGGGGTTGCGGCGGCCATGTCAATGGCCCCACTCGCTGCACGATTATAGGCCCCGCTCCCCGCTCAATTCGACGCGCCAGCGCCCCTGGTGCGACCGTGTTGCCCCCGTTCAATGCCCAGGCCCCGCGCCGCCACTGCTTCATGAAATTCACTGGATCACAGCAATACGTTGCCACCCAAGACCTGATGTTGGCCGTCAATGCGGCCATCACCCTGCAACGCCCGCTGCTGGTCAAGGGTGAGCCCGGCACTGGCAAGACCATGTTGGCTGAGGAAGTGGCCCAGGCGCTCAAGCTGCCGCTGCTGCAGTGGCACGTCAAAAGCACCACCAAGGCGCAGCAGGGCTTGTATGAATACGACGCCGTCAGCCGCCTGCGCGACAGCCAGCTGGCTGACCTGGACGGCGGAGAGCGGGTCAAAGACATCCACAACTACATCGTCAAGGGCGTGCTGTGGCAAGCGTTTACCGCTGAAGAGCCGGTGGCGCTGCTGATTGATGAAATCGACAAGGCCGACATTGAATTCCCCAACGACTTGTTGCGTGAACTCGATCGCATGGAGTTTTATTGCTACGAAACCCGCGAGCTGATCCGCGCCAAGCACCGCCCGCTGGTGTTCATCACCTCCAACAACGAAAAAGAACTGCCCGACGCCTTTTTGCGCCGCTGTTTTTTCCACTACATCAAGTTTCCTGATGCCGACACCATGAAGCAGATCGTGGACGTGCACTTTCCCGGGCTGAAAAAAGAGCTGCTGACTGCGGCCATGAAAACGTTTTACGACGTGCGCAACCTGCCCGGCCTGAAGAAAAAGCCCAGCACCTCTGAGCTGTTGGACTGGCTCAAGCTGCTGCTGGCCGAAGACATCCCGCTGGAAACCCTGCAAACCAGCGACAACAAGGTGGTGGTGCCGCCGTTGGTGGGCGCCTTGCTGAAAAACGAGCAAGACGTGACGCTTTTTGAAAAGCTGGTGTTCATGAACCAGCGCGGGCGCTAAGCCCCAAGGCAGCGCGCCATGAACGTGCATGTGCGCCCGGTGCAACCCACCGACCGCGCTCAATGGCAAGCCCTGTGGCACGGCTACTGCCGCTTTTACGAAACTGACCTGCCCGCCGCCCAAACCGACCTGACTTGGGCGCGCTTCTTCGATCCCAACCGGCCCTTGCGCGCTTTGGTGGCCACCCGCGGCCCCAGCACCTCCGACGGCGCCGGTGACGAGCTGGTGGGCCTGGCCCACTGGTTGGTTCACCCCAGCACTTGGTCGCGCCATGGCTACGCCTATCTCGAAGACCTGTTCACCGTCCCGGCTGCCCGGGGCCATGGCGTGGCGCGGGCCTTGATCGAAGCCACTGCCCAGGCAGCCCAAGCCGCCCAGGCTGACAAGCTGTACTGGCACACCCGGCACGACAACAAGACAGCCCGCGCCCTGTATGACCGCGTGGCCCAACACACCGGCTTTGTGCACTACGCACAGTCGCTGACGAACGCACCATGAAAAAGCCCGAACCCACCACTCTCAGCCAAGGCCAGGTGCAGTTAGAACCACTCACCGTCGCGCACGCCAGCGACTTGGCCCGCGCGGCTGCCGACGGCCAGTTGTGGACCCTGCGCATCACCAGCGTGCCCGCCCCAGGCGAAGAAGCCGCCTACATCGACACCGCCCTGCAAGGCCAGGCCGCTGGCCACATGCTGCCTTTTGTTGTGCGTGACCTCTCCACCAGTCAGATCGTGGGCAGCAGCCGCTACCACGACATCGTGCCCGCGCTAGAGCGGGTGGAAATTGGCTACACCTGGTACGCCGCCAGCTACCAGCGCAGCGCGCTCAACACCACCGCTAAGCTGCTGCTGATGACGCATGCCTTTGAGACATTGGGCGCCAAACTGGTCGGCTGGCGCACCGACAACTTCAACTTTGCATCTCAACGCGCCATTGAACGCCTTGGCGCCCGGCGCGACGGCGTGCTGCGCCACCACGCCCTGCGGCGCGACGGCACGGTGCGTGACACAGTCATGTACAGCATGACCGTGGCCGAATGGCCCGAGGCAAAAGCGCAGTTGCTGTATCTGTTGAACAAGCCGCGCTAAGGCTGGGCCAAGTCCACCGCAGCCTGTTCTGAAATGACCCCAATCGCGCTTTCGATCGTCGGCAACCAGTCTTGCGGCGCAATGGCTTGCAGGCGCTGGGCCACCCGCAGCGCATACGGTGCGCTAGCTTGCTGCGCCAACAACTTCAGCGCGTCAACCAGGGCATCACGCAAGGCGTCGGCATCGCTGCAGCCGTGGATGCGGCCTGTGAGCTCATCCGACGCCGCGCTGCGCTGTCGCGCCAATTGGTCCAGCACATACATCTTGCTGCTAGCTAACGACCGTGCTGCCCCAATGGCCACAGCTTGGCCCTGCAATGGGGCCGTGGCAACGGATGTCGGCGCTGAAAGCGCCGCGAGGCTGGCCGATGGTTTTGAAGCCGTGGTGGGCCGAGCGGTTGCGGCCCCCTCCACACCCGCCGCTTGCATCAATACCCACCGCTGCGCCACCAACCGCGCCAGCGCGGTGGCAGTCTCTGCCCCACACAAGCCACGCAGCGTGGCCACGTCGCGTTTGCCGTCGCACAACACCAACAGTTGCCGATCACGCGGCTGCAAGTCGGGATGGCGCTGCGCCAATGCTTGGCGGCCCGCGTCGGTCTTAGTGGGAATCATGGGCAGGCACCACAATCAATCTGTTGCCTGGAACATTACCGGCGCGGCGTGTCGCACTGATGACGCGCGGCCCATTTGCCTAAGGGCTTGGCCATGCTGATCGACTTCTTCTACACCCTGCGCGCCGCCAAACTGCCGGTGTCGGTCAAAGAGTATTTGATGCTCTTGGACGGCCTCAAGCACGGCGTGGTGGGCCCCGCCGGTGACGCCGACGGCTACCCCATTGACCAGTTTTACTTCCTCTCTCGCGCCACGCTGGTCAAGGATGAGAAGCACTACGACAAGTTTGACCGCGCCTTTGCCGCCTATTTCAAAGGCGTGGAGTTGGTGGCCGATTTCACCCGCGACGTACCACTTGATTGGCTGCGCAAAAACCTTGAGCTGCAACTGTCGCCCGAAGAACTGGCCAAGATCGAAAAGATGGGCTGGGACGAGCTGATGGACACGCTCAAAAAGCGCTTTGAAGAACAAAAAGAACGCCACGAAGGCGGCAGCAAATGGATCGGCACCGGCGGCACCAGCCCCTTTGGGGCCTATGGGCAAAACCCGCAGGGCATTCGCATTGGCCAAGAAAAAGGCCGCAACAAAAGCGCGGTGAAGGTGTGGGACCAACGCGCCTATCGCGACTACGACGACGACATTGAACTAGGCACCCGCAACATCAAAGTGGCCCTGCGCCGGCTGCGCCGCTTTGCCCGCGAAGGCGCGGCAGAAGAACTGGATTTGCCCGACACCATTCGCAGCACCGCCGCCAACGCGGGCTACTTGGACATCAAACTCGTGCCCGAGCGGCACAACCGCGTGAAAGTGCTGCTGCTGATGGACGTGGGCGGCACCATGGACGAGCACATCGCCAAGGCCGAAGAGCTGTTTTCAGCCGCCAAGAGCGAATTCAAACACCTGGAGTTTTTCTACTTCCACAACTGCGTGTATGACTTCATGTGGAAGAACAACCGCCGCCGCTTCAGCGAAAAAACCCCCACCTGGGACATTATTCGCAAGTTCAACAAAGACTACAAACTCATCTTTGTGGGCGACGCCACCATGAGCCCCTACGAAATCCTGCAGCCAGGCGGCAGTGTGGAATACAACAACGAAGAGCCGGGCGCTGAATGGATTCAACGCCTGACCCACGCCTTCCCCAAATTCGCCTGGATCAACCCCGAACCCGCAGGCGTGTGGCAATACCGCCAGAGCATCGGCATCATTCAACAACTGATGAGCCAGCGCATGTACCCGCTCACGCTCACGGGGCTAGAAGGCGCCATGCGAATGCTATCTAAATGATAGCTGCTTAGGCATATAAACAGGGCGCAGCAGGCCGATTTGGCTTAGTGGCACCGCCACCCACCGACGCTACAATGCCTCCTGCCCGACCAGCGCCAGTCACGCCACCTCTCTGTAGTTCAATGGATAGAACGCGGCCCTCCTAAGGCTGAGATACAGGTTCGATTCCTGTTGGAGAGGCCACCGCCCACCGGGGTGAACTCAACGCACTGCGAACCCCTGGGCCAGGCCCGGCAAGGCGGGCAACGCCACAAACAGCTTGGCGCCTTCCAGCCAAAAGGCTTGCGCGCTGCGGTTGCTGGGGATAGGCACCAGCGCCATGTCTGGCACCAGCGAGTAAGTCGCACCTTGAAACACCACCCGCAGTTGGCCAGTGGCCTCAAATGCGGCGCTGCTGGCGGCGGTGTTGGGCTGTGCCGCGTCGGCCTGGGCCGTGGCGTTAGCGTCGGCAGCTTTTAGCAAGCGCAGCAGCCCTGCCAAATCGGCCGCCGTGGGGTGCAGCGTCTGCTGCCCGATCAGTTGCGCGCCAAAGTTCAAGCCGCCCTGCTCCGTCACGCCAAAGCCCGGGCTGGCGGCGCTGGGCCGCGTCAAGGTGCTGGCAGCTTGGGCGCTGTAGCGCTGGTCGCCCAATTGCAGCAGATAGCTGCCGTCGGTTTGCACCACAAGCCGCGCGTTGGCGTCGGCCAGCGCTTGCACCATGGCGTCAAAGCCAAGCAGTGACGGTGCCCACAGCACGCGGATGCCGTTCAGGTTTTGCTGCCACGCTCCGGCAATCACTGGGTTTTGTGCATCATTTTGGCCGCTAGCGCCCGTATTTGCTGCGGAATCAGCTATTGAAATAATAGCGCCCGCATCAATAGCCACCCGCCCTTTGGCCTGCCACACCTGGCGCTGGCCGTTGGGCCGAGTGGTGATGAGCAAGGCGTTTTCATTGAACAAGCTGGCCTCAGCAAAGCCGCCTGTGGATTTGAGCTGGGCCACCAGCGCGTCGGCCAAGTTGCGGCCCAAGCGCGCAGAGCTGCCTTGCAGCCGGGGCACAAAGTCTGCCCGCTGCAGCGCCGGGGTGCTGGCGCCCAGGCCCAGCGCATCGCCCAGCGCGTTTTGGCCACCGTCGGGCGAGCCCAACACGAAGGCGCTGACACGGCCACGGGCGTCAAAGCGGGCCGATTCACCCCCGTACAGCAGGGTGTCGGCGCTGCTTGCCCCCGCAGCACGCGGCGCAGGCGGCACACCCAGGCTGGCCAGGCGCAAGCTGCCGTTTTGCGCAAACACCGTGGTGCCGCTGGGTGTGGTGATGACTTGCAGCACCAGCGGCACTTGATCGGCCACCACCACCAAAGCCAGCCCATCGGCCCCCACCAGGCCGCCCAGCACGGCCTGGCCGGGTGTGCTGCCGGTAAAGGTCAGCGTGCCGCTGGTCAGCACCGGCACCGGCGCCCCGCCCGGGCCCGCCACAAAGTTAACTTGCGCAGGGCTGGCCGGGTTGGGGTTGCTCAAAAGCAAACCGCCCGCGCCGCCCGGCAGTTGCAGGTTGATGCTGCCCGTCATCAACAAAGTGGCGCTGGCCGATCCGGCTGCGCTGGAAGTCACCACCACCGTTTGCCCCGTGCCCGCCAGCGGGCCAACGGTGCCCGTGCCCACAGTGGGCGGGGGTGGCGGCGCGGGTGACTCGGGGGGCGCATTGGCGGCAAAAAAGGCCGTCACGCTGCAGTCCGCAGTAACTGCGTTGGTGGTGAAGGTGCCGCTGCTCAACGCACCGCCGCAGCCACTGACCACGCCGGCGCTAAAGCCGCTGTTGGCGGCCACGGCAAAGGCGGGCCTGGCGTTCAAAGCCACCACCTGCGCGGTGTTGGGGGTAACGCTGCCGTTGGCTCCAGCAGATGGGGTAACGGTGTAGCCGCGGCTGGCGCTGCAGGTGGCTGAATTGGTGCCGCCGTTGATGCCATTGCACACCCAGGTGTAAGCCGCCGTGCCCGTGGTGACGGCTGTGGCCGCGCCCGCTGTGCACAGGGCAGTGGTGGTGGTGGGCGCGCTGGTTGCCAGCGGGCTGGTGGCATTGGCGCTGCCACAGCTGCCGTTGACAGCCGCCAGGCCCGCCGTGGTGCTGACGTAGCTGGCACTTACACCACCAATCGTCAACCAGGTGGTGGTGGCGGTGCTGGCACTGCCGCTGCTGGTGTGCTGCACCTCTATCGTGTTGCCGTTTACCACCATGCCGGGTGTGGTGACAAAACCGCCCGCACTGTTGATGCGATAGGCACCCCCAATGATGCTGATGGCCGCTTGGCCCACGATGCCCGCCACGGTGATGGGTGCTGACGTCACCAAGGTGCTGAGGGCCACGTTGGGGGCGGCAGCAAAGGTGAAGGCATCGGGAACGCTGTCAGAAAAGCTGGCCACCACGGTGCAATTGGCCGTCACCGCTGCCGTGGTGTAGGCCGTGCCGCCCAAAGCCCCGCCGCAGCTGCCCCCCACGCTGGCGCTATAACCGCTGCTGGGTGCCACGGTAAAGTTGCCGCCGGTGTTGTAGGCCACCAGCTGCGGTGTGTTGGGGCTGATGCTGCCATTGGCCCCCGCGGTGGGGCTGACGGTGTAGCCGCGGGTGGCGCTGCAACTGGCGGTGCTGCCGCCGCGCAGGCCGGTACAAGTCCAGCTGAAGTCCGCTGCGCTGGTGCTTACGCCGCTGGCCGTGCCCCCACCCGCACACAGGTTGGTGCTGGGTGCGGCGGCTACCGGCGTGCTGCTGGCATGGGCGCTGCCGCAAGCCCCGGCCACCGGGGGAAAAGCATCAAAAGAAGAAAAAGACTGTCCGGCGCGCACAAGCCGAACCCGAACGGTATCGGTCTTGAAATTGGCGTTGGCGTTGCCGTCGCTGAAATAGACGACCCACGCGACGGCCGGGTTGGGCTCATAGGAAGAGGAAGTCCAATGCGCCCCAAATGAACCCGTCGGCGTATTCGGGAAAGCGGCGGCGTCAATTGCGGGCGCGGTCGTGCTGTCGATCTTGATCAGGCTCTCCAACTCTTTGACATTGGGCAGCCGCCAGTCGCTAAAGCCCAAGTGGTTGGCCGCGTTGCGGGCAGTGACTTCGGCCAGGGCTTGGGCCCAGGAGTAGGTTTGCGCCGTGCCCGTACAGGTGCTGCCACTAAGGCCCCGCACGCAGCGGTCCCACACCAGGCCGGTGCCGCTTTGGGTGACGGTGGTGCCGGTTGTCGGATCGGGAGTAAAAGTAAAGACAGACTGTCCGGCGCGCACAAGCCGAACCCGATTGGTATTGGCCTTGCTACTGGCGCTGGTGACGCCGAAGCTGAAATTGACGACCCACGCGTTGGCCGGGTCGGGCGCTGAGGCGTCAGATGTCCAATATCTCGCGGACTCGGCAGATGGGAAATAGCTTGTGTCAATTCTGGGAGAACTCGCACCCATGTGCACGATGCCAAACAACTCGCGCCGGTTGGGCAAGCGCCAATCCGTGAAGCCGCAGCGGCTGTTGGTGTTGTGGCCCGCATCGGGGTAGTTGGCTTCGGTGGCGGTGTTCCAGGTGGCCTGCTGGCTTTGCAAGCTCCACACCGCGCCAGTGACGTTGTCGCGGGTGCAGGCCCAGTCGGTGGCGGGGGTGCCGCTGGGGGTGTCGGTTGTGTTGGCCACCAGGGTGCCGGTGCATTGATTGGGGCCAGTGGTGGTGCCTTCATCTGCGCCGTTCCAGCAGATGCGGGTGAAGTCAAACCCCGCAGCACCGCCGCCTGTTTTGGTGAACTGCCCGGCTGCAAAGGCGGCGTCGCGCCCATAGCGGGCGTCTTGGTGGGGGCGCTCGCTGGTGTTGCTGGCCGTGATGTCGCTACACACCACCGCAGCGTTCGATGCGTCATAGCAACTGGTTTGGCCGGTGTCGTTCAAGGCCCCGGTTTGCGCTTGGGCCGTGCCTGCCAGGGCACCGGCAAGCAGCAGCAGGCCTGCAAGGGCGGCAGTGCGGTTCAACGCTAAAAACGGGTTCATGGCGCGCCAGGTGTGTTGGGTGGGCGTGGGCAGAGTTGGGCTGGAGCCAAACTTGCATGTATTGATCACGGCCTTATACGGGCTCTGTCGGGTTTGGGAAAGCCCCCAGCGTTGCCCCGTGCGCAGCTTGGCTTGGATTGGGGGTGGTTGCGCCACACACGCGGCCCGCGCGCTTGCCCTGGCCCCGGCCCATGGCTGTGCGCGGGGTTCAAGTGCAAGATGCAAGCCCGTTGTAGGCCATTTGCTATCTATTTTGTAGCTGCTTGCAGCCTATTTAAGGGCGCTGCAGGCTGATTGGGTGTTGAGACAACGACTCATCCATCCGCGCGTCATCACCCCAGTACCATGGCATCACACGGGCCTGGCGACCCAGACCGCAACCCATCCACACAGGGGCAAGCCATGAAATGGGAAGGCAACCGGCAATCTGACAACGTGGAAGACCGCCGTGGCGCAGGGCCGGGTGGCGGGCTTGGTGGTGGCTTGGGCGGTGGCATGGGGGGCCGCCCGCGCGTGGGGGGCCGGGGCATTGGCCTGGGCACCATCGTGATTGCGCTGCTGGCGGGCTGGATTTTTGGCATCAACCCACTCACGGTGCTGGGTGTGTTGGGCGGCGGTGGGGGTGGT